>NZ_POQU01000020.1 GCF_002938425.1 Blastococcus atacamensis
CAAAGCCCTGACACGGGGTATTACTTGGCACTGACTTTCGGCACGCTGTTGAGTTCTCAAGGAGCGGACGCGCAGAAACTCGACCCTTCCGGGCTCCGTCCCTGGCTGGATGTCCAACTCTACGCCGCTTCCAGAGCTTCCCCGGTGGGGGGCTCCTCGGTGGCCCTTGCGGGCTTCCGTGGGGCGCAGAGAGAACAGTACACCGTCCTGAGGGGGCTCTGCAGGGGGGGTCCCCTGGGCCCTCCTGCAGAGCCCCCGCGGCGGCGAAAGGCCTGGTCAGGCGACTCCGCGGGGGCGGAACTGCACGCTCACCCGGGGGCCGACCGGCTTGGCGGTCTTAGGGATGCAGTGCTCCCAGGTCCGCTGGCACGAGCCACCCATGACCACGAGGTCGCCATGTCCCAGAGGGAAGCGCAGTGACTCCCCGCCCCCGACCGGGCGGAGGAGAAGCGGTCGGGGCGAGCCGAAGGACACGATCGCAACCATCGTGTCGGTCGAGCGTCCGCGGCCGATGCGGTCGCCGTGCCAGGCGACGCTGTCGCGACCGTCCCGGTAGAGGCACATGCCCGCGGAGACGAAGTGCTCCCCGAGCTCGGGCCCGTAGTGGCGGTTCAGTTCGTCGCGCGCCTCGGTGAGCAGAGCGTGCGGCAGCCGTTCCCCGCCGCCGTACCACCGCAGCAGACGCGGGACCGCGACCTCGCGCTCGTACATCTGCCGGCGGTCCTCCCGCCAGCCGATGTCCCCGAGCAGGACGTCGAGCACCTCGTCGGATCCGGTCACCCACCCCGGGAGGTGGTCCACCCACGCCCTGCGGCCGAGCTCGTGCCGCACGACCGCGTCGAGCCGGCCGAGCGTCGCAGCATCGGCGAGGTCCCACATCGAGGGCTGGTGCGCCAGCGTCATGGGGAGGACGCTACCCGGACCTTTCGCACATGTGTGCGAAAAGCTGTGCATAACGTGCGGCCTTCACCCCGCGGCCCGACCCGAGCCCTCGAGGAGGCCGTCGTCATCCCCCTACGCGGTGAGCGCGAGGGCGAAGGGCAGCACCGAGGAGGCGCCGGCCCGACGCAGCTCCCGACCGGCCACCGTCATGGTCCAGCGGGAGTCGGCGAGGTCGTCGACCAGCAGCACCGGGCCCGTCACCTCGGCCAGGCGGTCGCGCAGTTCGGGCCCGACGACGATGCGGTCCCACACCGCGGCGAGCCGGAAGGCGCTGTTGCCCCCCGGCTGACCGGTCGGCCCACCGTGGGCGAGCGAGAGCTCCCCGAGGTAGGGCAGCCGTCCCATGCGGGACAGCCCCTGCGCCACACCGCTGACCAGCTGAGGACGTCGCCGGGACGGGATCGAGACCACGGCTGCCGGTCGCTCTGCCCAGTCCCACGCGGCGAGCACCCGTCCGCAGGCTCGCAGCAGTTCCTCGTCCGGCGGGACGTCGGAGACCGACCGGCGCACCGGCACCTCGAAGGCGGCGTCCGGGTCCTCCTCGATGCCGGGTGCCTCGAGGTCGAGCTCCACGACGCCGCCGATGCCGTCGTCGCCGAGGAGGGAGCGCAGGCGCTGACCCCAGCCGAGGTCCGTGAGCCGCGCGACCGCCCGGCCGGTGGCCAGCTGCTCGGACGGCGCGATCTTGCCCTTCACGTCCACGCCGAGGCGGTCGGCGCCGGTGGGCCACATCGCCCGGGGGGAGAGCTCCACCCCGGGCCGGTCGAGCGCGGCCGACGCCTTCTCCGCGGCGGCCTCGGGGACGTCGGTCGCGTACCAGGGGCCGGCGCAGACGTCGCACCGGCCGCAGGGCGCGGCGGTCGGGTCGTCCAGCGCGGACTGCAGGAAGGCCATGCGGCACTCGGCCTCGTCGACCGGCTTGGCGTAGCTGAGCATCGCCCGCTGCTCGGCCTCGCGGGTGCGGGTCACCCGGGCATAGCGGTCGGCGTCGTAGACCCACGGCCGGCCGGTGGAGCGCCATCCGCCCTGCACCCGCTCGACTGCGCCGTCGACGGCGAGAACCTTGAGCAGCAGCTCCAGGCGGGACCGGCGGACGTCGGCGACGGTTTCGAGGCGGGCCACCGACCACGCCTTCCCGTCGGCCATCGCCGTCAGCACTGCTGCCGCGTGGTCCTCGCGCGGCATCGAGGAGGTGGCGAACCACTGCCAGATCGCGATGTCCTCGGGCCCGGGCAGGAGCAGGACGTCGGCGTGCTCGACGGCGCGGCCGGCACGACCCACCTGCTGGTAGTAGCTGACCGGCGACGACGGCGCCCCCAGGTGGACGACGAAGCCCAGGTCGGGCTTGTCGAAGCCCATGCCCAGGGCGGAGGTGGCGACCAGCGCCTTCACGCGGTTCTCCCGCAGCGCCTCCTCGGCGTCCTTGCGGTCGGCGTCGTCGAGGCGGCCGGTGTAGGCGCGCACCTCGTGTCCGGCGTCGCGCAGGAGGTTGGCCGTCTCCTCCGCGGCGGCCACGGTCAGCGTGTAGACGATGCCGCTGCCCGGCAGATCCCCGATGTACGAGGCCAGCCAGGCCAGTCGGGCCCGGTCCGACGGCAGCCGCAGCACGCCCAGCCGAAGGGAGTCGCGGGACAGCGGACCGCGGACCGTCGTCACCTCGACGCCGCCGGCCCCGAGCTGCTCGGCGACGTCGTCGACCACGCGCTCGTTGGCCGTCGCCGTCGTCGCCAGCACCGGGGTGCCTGCGGGCAGCGTGCCGAGCAGGTCGCGGATGCGGCGGTAGTCGGGGCGGAAGTCGTGCCCCCAGTCGGAGACGCAGTGCGCCTCGTCGACCACCACGAGCCCGCACCGGGCGACGAGCCCGGGCAGCTGCTCCTCCCGGAACCGGGGGTTGGTGAGCCGCTCCGGGGAGACCAGGAGGACGTCGACGTCGTCGGCGGCCAGGCGGGCGGCGATGTCATCCCACTCGGTCATGTTGGCGCTGGAGATCTCCACCGCCCGGATGCCGGCGCGAGCGGCCGCGGCCACCTGATCGCGCATCAGGGCGAGCAGCGGGCTGACCAGCAGCGTCGGGCCCGCGCCGCGGCGGCGCAGCAGAGCGGTGGAGACGAAGTAGACCGCCGACTTGCCCCAGCCGGTGCGCTGGACCACCAGGGCGCGGGCGGAGCGCTCGACCAGCGCCGCGACAGCGGCGTCCTGGCCCTCGCGGAAGACCGCGTCGGGACGGCCGGTGAGCTCGCGCAGGATCTCCAGGGCCTCGGCGGCGACGGAACCGGCGATCTCCGACGGCGGGGCAGCGGTGCTCATGGGGACGACAGTAAGCATCCCGGCCGACAGAACGGGTGCCCGCGCGCGAGGTGGGGACGGCGGTGGAGAATCCACAGGCGATGGCATCCCAGGGGCAGCTTCCGGCCGACAACCACGTCCACACCCACTGGTCGTGGGACACGCCGGACTCGTCGACGATGCGCAGGGCATGCGAGCGGGCGATCGCGAAGGGCCTGCCGGCCATCGCCTTCACCGAGCACCTCGACTTCACCGTCTGGCAGGCCGAGGACCGGGCGACCGAGGAGGGGCTGGTCGACCGCCACCCCGCCCACCAGCTGCCCATCGACGTCGAGGGCTACTTCGCCGAGCTCGCCGAGTGCCGCGACCGGTTCCCGGAGCTGCGCATCTGGTCGGGCATCGAGACCGGCGAGCCGCACCTGTTCGCCGCGAGCATCGCCCGCCACCTCGAGGACTCCCCGGTCGACCGCGTCCTCGGCTCGCTGCACTCCCTCTCCGACGACGGCCGGCTGGTCGGCGTGGGGAGGCTGCTGCACGACGGCGCCGACGCCACCATGCGCCGCTACCTCGGCGAGATGGTGGGGATGATCGAGAGCAGCGACGTCTTCCAGGTCCTGGCGCACGTGGACTTCCCCCGGCGGTACTGGCCCGGCGGTAGCGACCGGTACGTGGAGAAGGACTACGAGGAGGAGTACCGGGCGGTGTTCCGGGCCCTGGCCCGCAGCGGCCGGGCGCTGGAGATCAACACCAGCAGCCCGCTGGCGTCGGCCGACCAGGTGCGCTGGTTCCACGAGGAGGGCGGCGAGGCCGTCAGCTTCGGCAGCGACGCCCACGCGCCCACCGCCGTCGGGCAGAAGTTCGACCTCGCCGTCGCCGTCGCCGAGGCGGCCGGCTTCCGCCCGGGACGCGACCGGTTCGACTTCTGGCGCCGCTGAGCCGCGTAGGTCAGGCGCGAGAGGGCCGGTACCAGGCCCAGAACGCCAGCCCGACGACCAGCGACCAGAACGCCGACCCGATTCCGCCCACGGCGACGCCGCTGATCGCCACCAGGAAGGTGGCGACGACGGGGATGCGGTCCTCCGGCCGCGCCAGCGCGCCGCTCAGCGACGACGCCAGCACCGGCCACAGCGCCAGCCCGGCCGCCGCGGCGACGAAGCCGGCGGGCGCGGTGGCGACCAGGGCGGCGACGGCGGCCGACACGAGCGCGATGCCGACGTAGGCAACGCCCGCGGTGCGCGCGGCGAGGTAGCGACGGGCCGGGTCGGCGTCGGCCTCGGGACCCGCCGCCAGCGCTGCGCTGATCGCGGCCAGGTTGATCGCGTGACCACCGAAGGGGGCGCCGAGCAGCGTTCCGGCGCCGGTGACCGCCATGGCCGCCCGCCACGGTGCGCGGTAGCCGTACGCCGCCAGCACCGCCATGCCCGGCACGTTCTGGGAGGCCATCGTCACCAGGAACAACGGCAACCCGAGCCCGATCACGGCGGCCGAGCCGAGGTCCGGGGTGGTCCACTCCAACGCGGGCAGCAGCGCGGCGGCCGGGACACCGCCCTCGCACGCGGACAGCCAGCCGATGGTGCCGAGGGTCAGCGCGAAGGCGGCCGGTACCGCCCAGCGCGGGGAGAACCGCAGCAGCACCGCCCAGACGAGGACGACCGGCACCACCAGCCGGGGGATCTCCAGCGCCGCCCGGACCGGCTCGAGGCACAGCGGAACGAGGACGCCGGCCAGCATGGCCTGCGCGAGCACCGGCGGGATGGCCGCGATGACGGTGCCCAGCCGGGGCCAGGCGGCGGCCAGCAGGACGAGGGCACCGACCAGGACGAAGGCCCCGACGGCCACCGGCCAGGACGGCGCGGACGCCGTCGCCAGCAGCGCCGCACCCGGCGTGGACCACGCCACGGTGATCGGCATCCGGGTCCGCTGCGCCAGCAGCACCGTGGCGAGCCCCATGGCGACCGACAGGACGACCAGGCCGGAGGCGGCCTGTGCCGGCGACGCCCCCACCGCGCGCAGGCCGATGAGCACCACCGCGAAGGAGCTGAGGAACCCGACGAGGGCGGTTACCAGGCCGGCGACGGTCGTCGACGACGGAGCGGCGGGCACGGCGCGCGACGCTAGCGGAGCGCCCCTCTACCGTCGGTGATCATGGGTGCCTCAGCTCCGGTCGTCCGGGACGCCACCGCGGACGACGCCGCCGTGTGCGCTGCGATCTACACGCCCTACGTCACCGACACGGCGATCACCTTCGAGCTCGAGCCGCCGTCCGAGGCGCAGATGGCCGGGCGCATCGCCGCCGCGCAGCGCGCGCACGCCTGGCTGGTCCTGGCGGACGAGGGCGTCGTCGTCGGCTACGCCTACGCCGGCCCGTACAAGGAGCGCGCTGCCTACCGGTGGTCCTGCGAGGTGAGCGTCTACCTGGACGGCGGGCGGCGTCGCCGCGGCGGCGACGGGCGGACGCTGTACGAGGCGCTCTTCGCCCGGCTGGCCGACCGCGGGTTCCGCACCGCGGTCGCCGGGATCACCCTGCCGAACGAGCCGAGCGTGGGCCTGCACACCGCGATGGGCTTCGAGCCGATCGGCACCTACCGGCGGATCGGCTTCAAGCAGGGCATGTGGCGCGACGTGCTGTGGACGCAGCGGGCGCTGGGGTCCTATGACGCGGACCCGGTCGAACCGGTCTGAGTCGCCCGATCAGGCCATGCGGCCGCGCAGGGCGCCAACCCTGGGAAGCGGCGTCGTGAGGTCCGGCTCGTAGGCGTGCGCCCCGGGGACCGGGGGCTTGCCGCGCCGGCGCTCGGCGGCACCGGGGACGACGAACCGGTAGGTCGCGTCCACGTCCCGGACGGCGAAGGTGTCCTCGTCGGGCCCGGCGTGGTGGAGGACGACGGTGTCGAACCGCTCCGCGACCCGGTGCAGGGACTCGGCGTCGGAGACGTCGATGACCGTTCCCCCCGCCGCGAAGGCGGTGACCGGCACGATCCGGTCGGCGTGCCGCAGCACGAAGTCGTCGGCGGGGTCGTTCCGGCCGGCCCGCCCGAGCCACGCTCCGACGCCGGCGACGAGCAGCGCCACGGCCAGCACGACGACGGCGAGGGCGCGGGCCACGCCGATGGGGACGCCGACGCCGGCGAGCTCGAAGGTGCGCGCGACGGTCTCGCCGGTCTCCACCTCGGTCTCCGTCAGCGTCTTCAGCACGGTGTCGGCCTCGCCCGTCAGCCGCAGCGACGTCGGTTCGAGCGAGAACGCCAGGGTCTCCGGCGCCTTCGCCTCGAACGCGATGCCCCGCACGGTGCCGGTGGTGGCCGTCGTGGGCGTGATCCGGAGGGTCGCGCCGCCGCCTGCCCCGCCGACCTCGGCGTAGTGCTTCGCGAGGACGGACGCGGCGAGGGCGGTGTCGACGGCGACGCTCGCCGTGGCCGTGCCGTCCTGCAGGCGGGCGACGGGCCCGCTGGTGAGATAGGCACCCCAACCGTCCGGTGCCTCGACCGAGACGTCCAGGCGCAGCGCACCCTGCAGGGCGCTCAGCTCCGGACCCGTGACGGTGCTCGCGTAGGAGACGGTCAGGCCGGTGGCGAGCTTGGTCCAGACGGTGTCACCGGTCTCGATGACGCCGGTCGGGTAGGTGGTGCCACGGGCGGCAGTGCCCCCGTAGGAGAACTGCCCCCGCTCGGTCACCGCGACGGTCTCGGCGGAGTCCTCGGTCGAGGGCACGAGGAGGAGAGCACCGGCACCGAGGGCGGCCACGAGCGCCACGGCTCCGGCGGCGAGCGCCACCTGGCGGGCCTTCGCGCGCACGAGCATCGGAACGCCACCCGGCTCCAGCCGCGAGATCGAGGGCACCGGCATGCGCAGCGAGGGCACGGAGAAGGAGGGCAGCCGCAGCGACGGCAGCTGGAGGGACGGCAGCTGAAGCGACGGCGCGCGCCGGCGACGGGACCGGCGCACCCTGCGCTGCCTGTCCGCCTTGGCCGCCCCCAGGACCAGCACCGACGCCAGCCCGACGACCACGAGGGTCCCGGGCGAGGTGAGCGTGCCGAGCACGTGGCCACCGTTGGGGATCCGGAAGAACAGCGAGCCGAGCATCTCGTCCTGCGTCGGCCGGTCCTGGTCCAGGAAGTCGTTGTTGTCGCCCTGGGTGATGAATCCGTCGGCGTCCGCGGCGACGATGCGGTGCATGACGACCGTGTCGAGCGACTCGCTGCGGTAGGCGACGACGTCGCCCACCGAGTAGGTTCCGGCCTCGCTCAGGACGGCCAGGTCCCCGGCGGAGAACTGCGGCTCCATGCTGATGCCGTAGGTGCTGAGGTACGTCGTCCCACCTCCCAGCGAGGCGGGCCAGAACAGCCACATGGTCGCGAGCACCAGCGCGACGGCGGCGCTGGTGCTCGCGACTCGTGATGCGGCTGTCATGGAGGCACCGATCAAGGGTTAGGGCGAGGCGGCCACGGAGGCCGCCTCGCCCAGCGGGACTGCTTAGTTCGAGGTGACCGTCAGGGAGGTCTTGTCGAACGAGGAGATGAGCGGCAGCGGCGTGGTCGTCAGGGTGCACGTGACGATGTGCGCCGCGCCGTCCGGCGCGTAGCTGCAGGTGTTGGCGCCGTCGGGGATGGGAGTCGTGCCGCTGTAGAGGGTCATCCGCGCGGACATCCCGGGCGACGCGACGGCCTGGCCGACGGTGAAGGCCACGGTCTGCAGGCGGCCGCTGTCAGCGGTGGCCGGGGTGTAGGCGATGTTGCTGACCGAGACACCCGTCGCCGTCAGCTCGCCGTAACCGGCGACGTTGTTGTCGACGGTGCTGAAGTTGTTGCCGGCGGTGAAGGCAGAGGTGGTGAGGCCGGCAGCGGCAACCGCGACTCCGGCGAGCAGAACGCGCGACTTGCGCATTGCCTGTGTCCTGTTCTCTCAGCGGCCTGGCCCGCCCGGATGCTGGTCATCCGGGCGCATCGGCACTGGCCTGTCGTTCGACAACCAGGTCTTCGGCAACGCGCGGCCCATTCTTAACTCCATTCTCAGAAGAAACTCCTATCTCCGAGTCGACAATTGAAAGGCGGTGACCCGACACCATTCCGGTGAAGCACGAGCCACCTCTGGGACGGTCCGCGGCGTGCCTTCCGGGATCGCCGGAGGAGCGCCCTACGGTGTTCCGGAACCCCTCGCACGCGAACCCGCCGGATGCGGTTCCCGAGGTGTCAGCAGGAGGTGGTGCGTCGTGCGCTCGTCGATGTCGCAGGGACCGGTCGCACCCGGGCAGCCCGCGGCCCCCCGGGCGTCCGCTCCCCGGCGCGGCGTCGAGCGCGACACGAGCATGGAGGCGGCCGCACAGCAGGCGGGCGTGCTCGCCCAGGCCTCCCGCGAGGTCTCCGACACCTCCCGCGAGGCCGCGGCGTCGCTCTCCGAGTTGCGCGCCGCGATCGGCGACATCTCGGCGAGCACCGTCCGGGCCTCGTCGGTCGCCGAGGAGGCGGTGCGCGACGCGCAGGCCGTCGACGAGCGGATCACCGCCCTGCAGGCGGCCAGCGCGGCCATCACCGAGTTCGTCCGCATGATCACCGCGATCAGCCAGCAGAGCCGGTTCCTGGCGCTGAACGCCTCCGTCGAGGCGACGCGCGCCGGCGACCTCGGCCGTGGCTTCGCCGTCGTCGCCGACGAGGTCAAGGAGCTCGCGGGACGCACCGCGCAGGCCGCGCAGGACATCGACCTGCAGATCAAGGCGGTGCAGAAGGAGACCGAGCAGGCCGTCGCGGTGATCCAGCGCATCACCGGCACCCTGGGAGCGATCGCCGAGGCGCAGGACTCCATCTCCGCCGCCGTCGAGCAGCAGCGGGCCGCGACCGAGCGCGTGGTCGAGAACGTGGACCGGGCGGCGAGCGGCTCGGCCCGCATCACCGATGCCGTCGCGCAGCTGGCCGAGAGCCAGCGGGTCGTCTACGTGCGGCGTGCGCTCACCGTCGCCGAGCAGCACCTGGCGGAGCTGGGCGGCGCCCGGCTCGGCACGAACCGCTCCACCCTCAGCGTGCGCGACCAGGTCAGCGGCGCCGCGCACACCACCCAGCTGGCCGACGTCCTCGTCGGCGACCTCCCGCTGGACCGCAGCGACGACCCCCGCCGTCCGGCCCTGCTGGTCGACGAGGTCGTCCGCCAGGTCGGCGGCAGCTGCACGCTGTTCCAGCGCCTCGACGACCAGGGCAGCATGGTCCGCGCGGCGACGACGGTGCTCAACCCCGCTGGCCGCCGCAACGTCGGCACCTACATCCCCCGCCTCGGCGCCGACGGCACCCCCAACCCGGTGCTGGCCGCCGTCCTGGCCGGCAAGGTCTACACCGGCGAGGCGACCGTCGCCGGCCGGCAGTACTTCACCGCCTACGCGGGCCTGCACGACGACGCCGGCGTGCTGATCGGCATGCTCTACGTCGGCCTGCCCCTGGATGCGATGCCCGGCTCCAGCAGCTGAGGCCCCACCCGGGAGTGCGGGGAGGAGCCGGCGCCGTCGTCTAGGTTGAGGACCCGGGTTCCAACAGCAGCCGGGGCGCCGGACCGCACGAGGGGGACGTGGTGAACCGGTCAGGCCGGATCGACGCGGTGCTGCCCGCCGTCGTCCTGGCGCTCGTCGTGCTGGGCGAGGTCGTCAGCGGGCGCGGCCAGGTCGTGCTCGGGCTCACCGTGATGGCCCCGCTGGTGGCCGCCACCTGGCTGAGCCGTCGCGCGACCGTCGCGTACGGATCGGCCGCCTTCGTCGTCGCGACGCTGCTGGGGCTCTACGAGCAGCAGTACACCTCGGACACGGCCGTCGCCCAGACCGTCCGGATGATCGCCGTGGTACTCGCCGGCGTCATCGCCGTGGGCGCCTGCGACCTCCGACTGCGGCACGAGGCGCACGTCGCCCGGCTCAGCGCCGAGGCCGCCGCCACGCGCGCCGCGGTGCGCACCGGCGAGATGCTGCAGAGGGCGCTGCTCGGCTCGCCGCCCCAGGTGCCGGGCATGGAGACCGCGGCCCGCTACCTGCCCGGCGAGCAGGGTGCCCAGGTGGGCGGTGACTGGTACGACGCGTTCCCACTCGGCGACGGCCGGATCATGCTCGTCATCGGCGACGTCGCCGGCCACGACGCACCGGCCGCCGCCACGATGGCGCAGACCCGGGGCATGGTCCGTGCGCTCGCGAGGTCGGGGCACACCTCCCCCGCGGCGCTGCTGAGCACGCTGGACGACGTCCTGGGTGGGCTGGGCCTGGACACGCTGGTCACCGTGACGATCGCGACCCTCGACGTCCGTGGGGCCGGCGCGACGGCGCCCCTGTGCTGGTCCAACGCCGGGCACCTGCCGCCGGTCCTGGTGCGTGCCGACGGCACCGCGCGCCTGCTGGAGCGGACTCCGGAGCGGCTGCTGGGCGCCTCGCCGGAGGGCTCCCCCCGCAGCGAGCACGCGATCGAGCTGCACCGGGGGGACTCGGTGCTCTTCTACACCGACGGCCTGGTGGAGCGACGCGGCATGACGCTCGACGACGGGACCGCGTGGCTGGTGCGGGCGCTGTCCCGCATCGGGCAGGAGCCCCTGGACCGGGTCTGCGACGGACTGCTCGGCGCCCTGGGCACCCGCGGCGACGACGACATCGCCCTGCTGGCGGTGCGGCTGCCCCGCTGAGCCTCAGTCGTCGAGAACCGTCAGGTACGACGGCGGAACGGCGTCGACCAGCCACACCCCGTTCGCCGACCGGGAGAAGACGGCGCCGTCGTCGGCCAGGCGGACGGCGTCGACCCGCAGCACCACCGGGCGGCCGCGGCGGGCGCCCACCGTCCGGGCGGTCGCGACGTCGGGGCTGAGGTGGACGGCGTGCCGCCGCTGCGGTCGGAGGCCCTCGGCGAGGATGGCCGGGAGGAACCGCTCGACCGTGCCGTGGAACAGCTGCGCGGGCGGACGCTCCGGGGCGTAGCCGAGCTCGACGGCGACGCTGTGGCCCTGGACGGCGCGGATCCGGTCGCCGGCGATCTCGAACCGGCGCTTGTCGTTGGTGGCCACGACCCGCTCGAGCTGCTCCCGGGTCAGCCGCAGCGCGGCGAGCAGCTGGTCGACGTCCACCCATCCGGCCGGGTCGAGCACCAGCCCGACGGAGTCCGGCCGATGGCGGAGGACGAAGGACAGCCGCTTGCTGGTCCGGACGACGTCCACGTGCCGGTGCCCCGCAGGATCAGCCGCAGCGGAAGAGCACGAAGGCGACGTCGTCGTCGGGGGCGTCGCTCAGCAGCCGCTCGGTCAGCAGGGCGCCCAGCTGTGCGGGGCCCAGGTGGCGGCCCTCGACCAGCGCGTCGGCGGCTCGCCCGATCCCCTCGTCCAGGGCCTCGTCGCGCCGTTCGACCAGGCCGTCGGTGTAGAGCAGCAGGGTCGAGCCGGCCGACACCTCCACCTCCACCTCGGGGCGCTCGCACCCGTCGACGACGGCCAGCGGGAGGGCGCGGCCCTCCTCCAGGTGCCGGACCGTGCCGTCGGCCGCCACGAGGAGGGCAGGCAGATGACCGGCGCTGCTGTACCGCACGCTGCCGGTGGTGCCGTCGATGACCGCGCAGAACACGGTGCTCACGGCAGCACCGGGAACCAGCGCCGCGAACCGGTCCAGGGCGGACAGGACGTGCGCCGGTGAACGGCTCTCCAGCAGCAGCGCCCGGCCGGCGCTGCGCAGCTGCCCCATCACCGCCGCGGCGGGCAGCCCACGGCCCACGACGTCGCCGACCACCACGCCGTAGCGGCCGTCGGGCAGGTCGACGACGTCGTACCAGTCGCCGCCCACCTCGAGAGTGCCGGTGGCCGGCCCGTAGTGGACCGCGAAACCCTCGGGCAGCACGGTCGGGCCGAGCACCGCTCGCTGCAGCGTGACGGCCACGTCGCTGAAGAACTGGGCGCGTGCCCGCTCGGACTGCGCCCGCTCCTCCGCCCGCCGCCGCTCCGCCGCGACCGCCTGCGCGTCGGTGACGGTGGCGGCGACCTGGCCGGCGGCCAGCGACATGAAGATGCGGTAGTCCTCGTCGAGGGCGAGGTGCGGGCTGGCCCCGAGCACCAGCGCCCCCACCGGCCGCTCCGCACCGGCCGCCGTGAGCGGCAGGACGACCGCGGTGTCGACGTCCGTTCCTCCGATGGGGCCGGCGCCGGCGGTCGACAGGCCCGGCAACTGCGAGGCCAGCCCCGTGACGGTCCGGGTCTGCCCGGTCACCATCGCCTGGCGCACCTGCTCGGGGATGGGACCCGTCACGAGGTCACCCTGCGCGCTCAGACCCTGCGCGGCCACGAGCCGCGGCTGCTCGCCGTCGTCCTCGGTCAGGTACACGATGCCGAAGGGGCAGTCGCTGCGGGCGTCGGCCAGGATCCCCAGGGCGGTGGACACCGCCTCCCTCGTGTTCCCGTGCGCGGCGCGCGGCAGGCTCCCCAGCCGCTGCAGGATGCCGAGCCGCCGGGCGGCGAGCACGCGGTGCGTGGTCTCCACGACCGTGTCGAGCAGCCCGACGACGCGGCCGCCCGGCTCGACCACGGGGCTGAAGGAGAAGGAGAAGTAGGTCTCCTCCTCCCAGCCGTGGCGGGTCATGACCAGCAGCAGGTCCTCGGAGTAGGTGGCCCGCCCGGCCATCACCTCCTCGACCATGGGGTCCAGCGCGTCCCAGATGTCGGACCACACCTCACGGGCCGAGCGGCCCAGCGCGGCGGGATGACGGGCGCCGAGCATGGGGGCGTAGTCGTCGTTGTAGACCATGACGAGCTCCGGCCCCCACATGAGGAGGAACGGGAACCGCGAGTTGAGGGCGGTGCTGACGGCGGTCCGGAGCGTGGGCGACCAGTCGTCCTGCGGGCCGAGGGCGGTGGTCCCCCAGTCGTGCTCCAGGATCATCCGCTGGAGCTCGGTCCAGGGCGCGCCCGGGACGAGCTCTGCCAGATGCCTGTTCAGTGCCGCTCTCCCCACCGCCCGGCACGCCCTGGCCCGCCCATCCGGCGACCGTGCACGCGTGCTCCGGCCGCATTGTTCCATCCCGCCACGCGCGAGTGCATTGGGCACGACCTATCCCGATCGGCTGAATCGCCTCGGCCCCGGCGAAAGCTGCACGGTCGCCCCCGTCGAGCGGCTGATGGCGGCGGGTGTGCAGATCCCGCCCGGCGATCAGCGCGAGTAGTACTCCACGACCAGCTGCTCCTCGCAGACGACCGGCACCTCGTCGCGGTTCGGCGTCCGCTCGTAGCGGGCGAGGAGCTCGGCCAGCCGCACCTCGAGGTACTGCGGGGCCTCGGCGTGCGCGCCCGAGGCGGCGACGACGAACGGCTCCTTCGCGCGCGACTTCTCCGCGATCTGCACGAAGTCGCCGGGCCGCAGCCGGTAGGAGGGGCGGTCGACGCGCGTGCCGTTGACCAGCACGTGCTGGTGGGTGACGAACTGGCGGGCCTGGTAGATGGTCCGCGCGAAGCCGGCGCGCAGCACGGTGGCGTCCAGCCGCGACTCCAGGTCCTGGATCAGCGCCTCGCCGGTCTTGCCGCCGGCGCGCCTGGCCCGGTCGAACGCCGCCCGCAGCTGGGTCTCGGAGATGTCGTACTGCGCGCGCAGCCGCTGCTTCTCCTTGAGACGGGTGGAGTAGTCGCTGTCCTTGCGGCGCTTCCGGCCGTGCTCACCCGGCGGGTACGGACGGCGCTCAAAGTACTGGACGCACTTCGGCGTGAGCGGGATGCCCAGCGCGCGACTGAGCCGGACCTTGGGGCGGGGCGTGTTCACGGGTACCTCCGGTTTGGTTAGGCTCACCTTATAACGCATCCCGAACTCCCCGAGGTGGTCCATGACGGCCGGCCCGATCCACTCGTCCGCAGCCGTCGACCGGCAGCCGCCGGCCGCCGAGCGCGCCCGCACCGTCGCGCTGCGACCCGCGGCAGCACTGCACGTCGCCGACCTCGGCTCCTCCTCCGTGCTGGCCGCCACGACGACGGCCGACGGCGACGTGCTGCTCGTCGTCCCCACCTCCGACGGGGCCGTCGCGGCGCTCCGGGGCTCGCCGCTGGGCGACGTCCCGGCCCGGCTGACCGTCACCGACCGTGCGCCGCTGCCGGTGCGCCACCCGGTGCGCGCGCTCGTGAACCTCTCGGGCTGGCTGACGGCGGTGCCGGAGCAGGACATCGCCGGGCTGGTGCTCGACTTCGCCGAGACCACGCCCGCCGAGGCGCTGTTCGAGGTGGGGCTCAGCGCCGTTCTGGTGCGGATGGACCTGGCCGACGTCGAGCTGGAGGAGTCCGGAACGATCGTCGACGTCGACCCCGACGACTTCCGCGCGGCCGCGCCGGACCCCGTGAGCCGGGTCGAGACGGAGCTGATGGCCGCCCAGGAGGCGCCGCTGGGCCGGCTGCGCGCGCGGGTGCAGCGCTGGGCCGGACGCCGCGACGACGTCCGACTGCTGGGGCTGAACCGCTTCGGTGTGCGGTTCCGGGTGCAGAGTGAGCAGGGCTGCTACGACCTGGGGGTGCCCTTCGCCGCGCCGCTGGCCGGACCAGACGGGTTCGCCGGCGCCGTCGACGACCTGCTGACCTGCGGTCCCGCCTGAGCGGTCCGCGGTGGACCGGAACCCGCCGCCGTGCCACGGTCCTGGCATGACCACCTCCGACGGCGGCCGGCGAGGCCTGCAGATCACCATGGGCGCGCTCGCGGCCATCCCCCTGGCATCCGGGCTCACCGGAGCACTGCTCGGCCCGGCGTCGCTGGACACGACCGGCCGCCCCGCACACCCGGACGTGGAGAGCGAGTACCGCTACACCCACGCCATCTACGCCGCGGTGGCCCCGCTGATCTGGTCGGCCCTGCCCCGCGTGGAACGGGAGGGCACCCTCGTGCGCGTTGTCTCCGGCGCCCTCTTCCTCGGTGGGGCGGCCCGCCTCCTGGCGTGGCGGAAGGCCGGGCAGCCGCACCTCGCCCTCGTCGGTGGCGCGGCGCTCGAACTGCTCGGGACACCGCTGCTGGTGGCCTGGCAGCATCGGGTCGCCACCCGGGCGGGCAGCGCCTGACACCTGCTCCGGCCCGCCCGCCGCCTCTGGAACGATGCGCGCCAGCACCCGTGCAGCTCGAGGAGGCACCCATGGCGTTCGGCTGGAAGCTGTACGGAGACGGGAAGACCCCACCCCTGGGGGAGGCCGTCGCGCCGGACGAACGGCTCTCCTGGCCGCGCACGGTGGGCATCGGCGCGCAGCACGTCGTCGCCATGTTCGGGGCGACGTTCGTCTTCCCGCTGCTCATGGGGCTGGACGCGAACCTGGCGATCATGATGAGCGGGATCGCGACGATCCTGTTCCTGCTGATCGTGCAGGGAAAGGTGCCCAGCTACCTGGGCAGCTCCGCCTCGTTCGTCGGCGGCGTCGTCGCCGTCCGCGCGGCCGGGGGGTCGGACGCCGAGGTGCTCGGCGCGCTCCTGGTGTCGGGCGTGGTGCTCGCGCTGGTCGGCCTGGGAATCCACCTGGTGGGGGTGCGGGTGGTCAACCGCGTCCTGCCGCCGGCGGTGACGGGCGCCGTCGTCATGCTCATCGGCTTCAACCTGGCACCGGTGGCCACGGCGACCTACTGGATGCAGGACCAGTGGGTGGCCCTGGCGACCATGTCCTTCGTCATCGTGGCCTCGCTGCTGCTGCGCGGGTTCCTCGGCCGGATCTCGATCCTGCTGGGCCTGGTCTTCGGCTACCTGCTCTCGATCCTCCTCGACCTGACCGCCGGGCCGATCACCTCGGTGCTGCCGGGCCAGAACCTGCGGGACGCCGCCGGCGCCCTGTGCGAGAAGGAGGGCCCGTACTGCCTGGCGACGGCGTTCCCGCACGACCGGGTCGGCTTCGACGCCGTCGGCGATGCGCCGTGGTTCGGCCTGCCGTCGTTCACCGGCCCGAGCTTCTCCGTCAACTTCGCGCTGCTGGTGCTGCCCGCGGTGATCGCGCTGGTCGCGGAGAACGCCGGGCACGTGAAGGCGGTGGCCGAGATGACCCGGCGCGACCTCGACCCGATGATCGGCCGGGCGGTCCTCGCCGACGGCGTGACGACGGTGGTCGCCACCGCGGTCGGCGGCTCCCCCACCACCACGTACGCGGAGAACATCGGCGTGATGGCGGCGACCCGGGTGTACTCGACGGCGGCGTACTACGTGGCGGCCGTGGTCGCGATCGTGCTGGGCCTGGTGCCGAAGTTCGGGGCGTTGATCAACGCCATCCCGGGCGGCGTCCTCGGCGGGATCACCGTCGTCCTCTACGGGATGATCGGTCTGCTCGGCGCGAAGATCTGGAAGGAGAACCGCGTCGACTTCGCCAACCCGATCAACCTGGTGCCGCTGGCCGCCGGCATCGTCATCGCGATCGGGAACTCGGGCAGCGACGCCCCGCTGCTGCGCTTCAGCGAGGACTTCTCCCTCGGCGGGATCGCGCTGGGGACGATCGTCGCGGTGGTCGGCTGGCACGTGGCCCGCGCGCTGGCGCCGGCGGAGATGAAGGCGTCACTGCTCCGCGAGGGACCGCACCCGGCCGCCGGCTCCACCTTCGGCTCCGTGCACGGCGAGGAGGCCATGGCCTCGTTCGGGGAGCGGGACCGTCCGTAGCCTCCACCCGTGGACGTCGAGGCCTTCTGGCCCCTGGTCGACGCCTCCCGCGCCGGGCTGGACCTGACGGACCCCGAGGCCGCCGTCGACGAGCAGCTCGACTCCCTGGCGCTGGCACTGACCGAGCTCTCGGACCGTCGTCTTCTCGCCTTCCAGGAGGCTCAGGAGCGGTCCGGTGGCGGGTGCTCGGCGCGCCACTCGTCGAAGGCGGCGAGGAAGGACTCCGCCATCTCCTTCTCGGCGACCAGCTGCTCGCGGTCCCGGTCGTCCACCATCCGCTCGCTCAGCGCCATCATGTTGAACCGGATGGCGCGGAAGTAGGGAATGAACGACGCCGGCGTGAACGCCCGCTTCGAGGGATGGGGCTCGACGCCCTCGGGCGCCCACTCGACGGCGGGCACCGGGTCGAGTGCGATGCCCTCGAGCGCGCCGAGCACCGGTTCGTCGTCCGTCCGGTCGGTGAAGTCCCGGGACAGCTCGCGGAAGACCTGGCGTCCGTCCGGGGCCACCGCGACGATGATCGGCCGGAAGATCGACGCGTCCTCGTCCCAGGCGCCGAGCGGCTTGGCGAGGCGTTCCCCGTCGGGGTCGCTGACCCAGCGGAAGGGCAGGTGCCACGTCCGGTTCATCGCCAGCTGTACCTCCGGCGGGTCGACGGAGGCGAGCACGACCTCGGTGCCGGCGTCGGCGAGGCGGGACAGGGATCGGGCCAGGCGGACCGCCTGGGCGCAGCAGTACGGCTACCAGTCGCCCCGCAGCCCGACCAGCAGCAGGGCGGCGCGCTCGTCCGAGCGCAGGGCGAGGAGATCGGCGGCGTCCATCCCCCGACCCTACGGACGATCCCCGCCGACCGCAGGCCGGGCTGCTGGAAAGCGGATCCGGCCGTAGCCTCCGGCGCGTGGAGACCGACGACGCGCCGTCGGAGTTCGTCGAGCAGATGTACCTCGCCGTCGTCGAGGAGTCGTGGCTGTGGGAGGTGCCGCTCGGGGTCACCGACGGCCTCGGCGGCTACGAGCACGGCCCGTGGGCGCCGGCGGAATGCTCCCGCCAACTGCTCGCCTGGTTCGACGCCGGGCTCGTCGAGCTCTACGCCGACCCGCCGGACGACGCCCCGCGCCCGCAGAACGTCCGCGAGTGGCGGGCCTGGAACGACGGCCGCTACCGCCTGCTGCCCGACCGCGACGTCGCGCGCGCCGTCCTGGCTGACCCCTCCCGGTGGGACGGGACCTCCGAGATCGGCTTCCTCCGGCTCTGCCCGAGCGACGCCGGCATGGGCCCCGATGCCGCCTGGATCTGAACCGGGACGACCCGCCGACGGATGACCGGCCCCCGTTCACCCGTCGGGGGCAGAATCGGAACTTGTTCGGCCGCGGGCTACAGCCATCGCCGGCCGGCGCCGATGCGTCTGCACGATGGTCCACGGGGGAGGGCGCGTGCACGAGTACGGCTCGGAGGCGGAGCGGCAGATCGCTGCGCTCCTCCAGACTGCCCGCCGCAAGCTCGGCCTCAGCGTCGCCTTCCTCAGCCGGATCGACGAGACCAGCCGCACGTTGCAGGTGGTGGACTCCGCCCTGCCGGGCATTCAGGCCGGCTACACCGGCCCGCGGGACAGCGGGTTCTGCCTGGCCGTGGTCGAGGGCCGCCTCCCCCACGTCATGCCCGACGCCCGCGACCACCCCGAGGCCGTGCGCCTGCACCCCGCCGACCTGCCACAGATCCGCGCACACGTCAGCGTGCCGGTGGTGCTCAGCAACGGCGAGGTCTACGGCACCTTCTGCGCCTTCGGGCTGACCACCGACCCCGAGGTCGCCGCCCGCGACGTACTGCTCGTGGAGATCCTCGCGGAGGCCGCGGCCCTCGTGGTCGAACCGCAGTTCCGCCTCGACCAGCAGCACGCCGCCATCAGCGACCGGCTGGCACCGGTGCTGGCCGCCGGCGGTCCGGCCGTCGTCCTGCAGCCCATCGTCAGCCTGTGCACCGGTGGCCGCATCGGCGCCGAGGCGCTCAGCCGGTTCCCGGCCGGGTGGGACCGCGCTCCCGACGTCGTCTTCGACGAGGCGCACCGGATCGGCCAGGGCGACCGGCTCGAGCTGCTGGCGCTGTCCCGGGCGGCCGCCCTGCTGGACCGGGTCTCCGGCTACGTCTCGATGAACGTCTCGCCGCAGACCCTGCAGACGCCGGAGTGCGGTGAGCTGCTGGCGGCCCTCCCCCTGGAGCGGGTGCTGCTGGAGCTCTCCGAGCACGACCCGGTGCACGATTACGTCGCGCTCGCCGGCGTCCTGGCCCCGCTGCGCGAGCGGGGCATGCGGCTGGCCATCGACGACGTCGGTGCCGGCTTCTCGTCGCTGCGGCACATCGTCATGGCGGCCCCGGACGTGATCAAGCTCGACCGCAGCATCATCAGCGGCGTCGACTCCGATCCGGTCCTCGCCAAGCTGGCCCAGTCCCTGGTCGAGTTCGCGCACAGCTTCGGCGCCTGCGTCATCGCCGAAGGCGTCGAGACCCCGGATGAGTACGCGCTGCTCCGCAGCCTCGGGGTCGACGGCGGTCAGGGCTGGTTGTTCGGACCGCCTGCCCCCGCGACCGCGCTGGTCGACCTGGGCGTCGTCCTCGCCACTCCCCCGCACGCCTCGCTGCCTGCCTGAGCCGGTGGCCGACCCGCCCGGCGGGACGACGGCGCGCACACCAGACTCGATCCCATGGCCTGGACCCCGGACGACATCCCCGACCTGACCGGCCGCGTCGCCGTCGTGACCGGCGGCAACGGTGGGCTGGGGCTGGTCTGCGTGCACGAGCTGGCCAGGGCGGGCGCGCACGTCGTCATGGCCGCCCGCGACCAGGACAAGGCGCGGGTCGCCGAGGAGCAGGTCCGGGCCCGCAACCCGCAGGCGTCCACCGGGATCACCGCCCTCGATCTCGGCTCGCTGGCCTCGGTTGCGTCGGCGGCGGCGGCGATCCAGCAGGCACACCCGCGCGTCGACCTGCTGATCAACAACGCCGGCGTGATGGCGATGCCCAGGCGGACGACCGAGGACGGGTTCGAGATGCAGTTCGGCATCGACCACCTGGGCCACTTCGCCCTCACCGCACAGCTGCTGCCCGCGCTGCTGCGCACGCCGGCGGCCCGCGTCGTCACCGTCACCAGCACCGCCCGCTTCGGCGGCGGCCCGGTGGACCCGGCCGATCCGCACCTCACCCGCGGCTACGGTCCCTGGCGCGCCTACGCCCGCGCCAAGTGGGCCAACTACCACTTCGGGCTGGGCCTGCAGCGGCAGTTCGAGCGGGCCGGGCTGCGCGCGCAGAGCAACATCGCCCACCCGGGGCTGTCGAACACCGACCTGCAGTCGCGCACCGTCCGCGAGGGGGGCGCGGGCTGGCTGGGCGCCGGCTCCGAGGTGCTGGCCAAGCGCAGCGGCATGCCCGCGGCCCTCGGCGCCCGCCCGCAGCTGCGCGCCGCCACCGACCCGTCATCGCGGGGTGGGGAGCTCTACGCGCCCCGGTTCGCCTCCAACGGCGCCGCCGTCCGCCGTCCGGTCCTGCGCCGGTGGGACCTCGAGCGGCGGATCGCGGAGCTGTGGGCGCTCTCGGAGCGCGAGACCGGCGTCGTCCTGGACGTCGCCCGCACCTGACCCGGCCACTGCGCCAGGAATGACCTCATCCGGCGCCCGGAGGGGTGCTCCTGGGCGCAACGGCCCGGGTCAGAGGCGGCCGGTCGCCTTGAGCTCGACCGCGGTCAGGACCTCCCAGCGGATCGCGGTGCTGCCGGGGCGGACCAGCCGCCAGTAGCGGTCGAACCGCCGCCGGGTCTCCGCGTCGGTCGACATCACCCGGGTCTCCGAGCTCAGCTCCGTGCCGCCCCGCTGCGGGGTGAGCCGGAAGTCCATCGCCGCCTTGACCCAGCCGCGCTGCGTGAACCGGCGGAACGCCGCGGCGTCCAGCTCCGGCCCGCTGTCGCCGCCGGAGAGCTTCCACGCCTCCAGCGCCCCGCCGAACACCACCGCCGTCGGCTCCTCGGAGGCCAGCGGGGGCACCGGCAGCGCGTCGAGGAATGGCCGGTCGTGCAGCTCCCTGGCCCCGCGGCCCGAGAGCACCACCGGAAGGAAGCGCGCGGCCGACAGGGCCAGGGTCACCGGCAGCTCCGAGAGCCGCACGGCGTGCAGCGCCGCCCACACCGCGTCCGGCGGGGCGGCGATCCACCGCGCCTGCCGGGTGACGTGCTCCGGCCGCGGCAGCACGGCGTCCAGGTCGGTGATCACGGGACAGGCCTACCGCACGCCGTCGATCTCCGCCGACCGGCCGCGATCACCCCAGGGCGTCGTAGACGGCCCGCACGTAGGCCTCGCTCCGCGACGACCCGATCAGCCCGTCGCCCATCCTGTTCATCATGTAGGTGATCGTCAGCCGCCGGTCCAGGTCCATGACGGCGAGCGAGCCACCCCAGCCGCCCCAGAAGAAGGTGCGTCCGGCCGGCACGTACGGCACCGTCGGTGACCCCAGGCAGAAGCCCATGCCCCAGCGGAACGGCGCACCCAGCACCAGGTCCACGCCGTCGGACTGCTGCTCGAAGATCTTCTCCACCGTCGAGGGCGACAGCAGCCGGACCCCGCCGGCCTCACCACCGAGGGAGAGCGTCCGCAGCACCTTCATCACGCCGCGCGCGTTCGAGTGCCCGTTCAGCGCCCCGAGGTCCGCCGCCCGCCACTCCGGCGAGTTGGCCGCCTTGGCCGACGCCTTGGGCCCGGTGAAGGTCTTCACGCTCACCGACTCGGGGTCCAGCGTCCGCGGGTCGACGTCGGGCGGGGGCGGCGGCACCACGGGCGCGATCCGGGACACCTCCGACTCCCGGGCACCGATCTGGAAGTCAGCGCCCAGCGGACCGGCGATGGAGTCGGCCACGAATCGCTTGAACGTCGTGTTGGTGATGCGCCGGATGACCTCGCCGACCAGGTGTCCCTGGTTGTTCGCGTGGTAGCCCGACGCCGTGCCCGGCTCCCACCACGGCCGCTGCTGCGCCAGCCGCTCGGTGGCCGTGGGCCAGTCGTACATGTCGCGGATCGAAAACGGCTGCTCCCAGCCCGAGACGCCGGAGGTGTGCGCGAGCAGGTGCCGTACCTGGACGTGCTTCTTGCCCTTGACGCAGAACTCCGGCCAGTAGTCACCCACGGGCGCGGAGAGGTCCAGCTCGCCCCGCTCGACCAGCATCAGCGCGGCCAGCGCCAGCACGCACTTCGTCGTCGACCAGACGTTGACGATCGTGTGCTCCGACCACGGCTCGGTGCGTGCCTGGTCCCGGTAGCCGCCCCACAGGTCCACGACGGTCTCGCCGTCCAGGTCGACGGCGACCGATGCGCCGAGCTCCTCGCCGTGCAGCTGCTGCGCGAGCGCCTCGCGCACCCCGGCGAACCGCTCGTCGCACCGTCCGTGGACCTCCGCCATCGAGCCCTCCCCGCCGCCGACGACCCGTCGTCGCCTTCCGAGCATGAGATCACGGCCACACCGGCGCTGCCCGGACGGTGCAAGTGGTGGAATGCTCAACCACTTGCCGTGGTTTCTCCGGGCCGAGACAGGTCCACGAGTTCGGAGGAACCAGACATGGCACGGATCGGCGTGTTCGGCGGAACGGGGTACACCGGAGGCCATCTGGTCGCCGAGGCGGCGCGGCGCGGCCACGAGGTCACGTCCTACAGCCGCTCGCTGCCCGAGCAGCAGGTCGAGGGCGTCCGGTACGTCCAGGGCTCGCTGCTCGACGAGGGGAACCGGCGCGCGGCGCTCGAGGCCGCCGACGTCGTCGTGGTCGCCGTCGCCCCGCGCGGTGACATGGCCGGCTCCGTCCGCGACGGCATCAGGGCCCTCGCCGCCGACGCCGAGCAGGCCGGCGTGCGCATCGGCGTGGTCGGTGGCGCCGGGTCGCTGCACGTCGCCGAGGGTGGCCCCCGGCTCTTCGACACCCCCGACTTCCCGGCCGAGTACCGCCCGGAGAGCCTCGAGATGGCCGCCGCACTCGACGACCTGCGCGAGACCACGACGCTGGACTGGTTCTACGTCTGCCCGCCCGCCGCGTACGGCGGATTCGCGCCGGGCGAGGCGCTCGGCACCTACCGGACCGGCGACGACCTGCTGCTCACCGACGACCAGGGCAACTCGTTCATCGGCGGAGCGGACTTCGCCCTCGCGCTGGTCGACGAGATCGAGCGGCCGGCGCACCGCCGGGCGCGCTTCACCGTCGCGTACTGAGGCCGGCGCCTCGGGCAGGATGGCCCGCCACGAGGTGCCGACGGTGTTCGACCGTTGAAGCGACGCGGGCGCGAGGACGAGCCGGCGATCCCGGGGATGGTGGCCTCCGGGCGAGGACGACGGCGCGCGGAGCAGCTCGCCGGACCGGACCCGGCGGTGCGGGCGAGGATGCACCCCGCGGTGCTGGACGACGCCTGCTCTTCGACATCCCCGACGGCGGCTTCGTCGACGACGGCACCCCCTGGAGCCGACTGCCCCTGATCCCGCCCGACCGGGCCCGCGCCCTGCTCGCCGGTCCCGAGCGCTGGACCGATGAGACGGCGGACGGGGTGGTCCCGGTCCCGACCGCGCGGGGCCGCGACCTCCCGATCGACCGCTGGCCCTGAGCCGGGGCGACGACTCCGCAACGACTCCCCTTCGCCGACCGGGTGGTGCGGCTGGGCGACGCCTGGTCGTCGACCACGGCTGCTGACCGGAACGGGCGACCCGGGCGGGTGACACCGCTCCAGCACCGGCGGGGACCGGCCGATGGGAGGGAATCGTCCCGGCAGAGGGAACGCACGTGGGCAGGGATCGCTCGGCGGCCGAGCAGCGGTCGCGGATCTGCTGCACACGGCCCGCACGTCGCTGCGGCTCAGCGTCGCCTTCCTGAGCCGGCTCGACGGCACGACGCAGCACCTCGAGGTCGTCGACACCTCGGTGCCGTTCCTCTTCCAGGAGGGCTACCGGCAGCGCCAGGAGGTCACCCTCTGCCAGGCGATCCTGGACAAGAAGATCCCGCAGGTCATCCCCGACCTGAAGGACTTCCCGGAGGCCATGGAGCTTCCGGCCGCACGCTTGCCCCGCCTGCGCAGCTATGTGTCGGTTCCGGTGACCCTGAGCGACGGCTCCCTGTACGGCACCTTCTGCGCCGCCGGGCTCACCACCGACAAGAACCTCACCCAGCGCGACAAGGCCCTCATGGACGTGCTGGCCTCGGCGGCCGCCGTGATCATCGAGCCGGAGGTCCGCTCGCAGGAACGGCGACGAGATCTCCACGCGCCTGGACCCGCTGATCGCGGCGGGCGATCCCACCGTCGTCCTCCAGCCGATCGTCGCCATCGGCACCGGCCACCGCGTGGGCGCCGAGGCGCTGAGCCGTTTTCCCGGGGACTGGGGGATGCCGCCCGACGTCTGCTTCGCCGAGGCGCACAGCATCGGTTCCGGCCACCGGCTGGAGGTGCTCGCCCTGGAGCGCGCCGCGACCCTGCTGGGCCGGGTCGAGGGTTACGTCTCGATGAACGTCTCTCCCGCCACGCTGCTCACCTCCGAGTGCGGCGAGCTGCTCGGCCGGCTGCCGCTCGACCGGATCCTTCTGGAGCTCTCCGAGCACGACCCGGTCGAGGACTACGCAGCGCTGACCGCCGTGCTGGCGCCGCTGCGCGCCGCCGGGCTGCGGCTGGCCATCGACGACGTCGGCGCGGGGTTCTCCTCGCTGCGGCACATCGTCGTCACCGCCCCCGACGTCATCAAGGTCGACCGCAGCATCGTGGCCGGCCTTGACGCCGACCCCGTGCTCAGCAAGCTGGTCGCCTCCCTCGTCGAGTTCGCGCACGGCTGCGAGGTGCAGGTCGTCGCCGAGGGTGTCGAGACCGCCGCGGAGCACGCGGTGCTGCGCGACCTGGGCGTGGACCACGGACAGGGCTGGCTCTACGGCCGGCCCGGCCCGCCCGAGGCCCTCGGCACGACGGCGGTCCTGTCCGTCCCGGTCCCCCGCCGCGAGCTCGCCGTCCCCGCGAAGGTCTGACCGGTCGTCAGGACGGCCGCGGCTGCCGACGGCGCTGGTGGCTCTTGGCGCCGTACATCGCCCGGTCGGCGCGCGCGATGACCTCGTCGGCCGCGTCGCCCGGCGAACCGACGCCCAAGCCCACGCTGACGCCGACGACGAGCGGTCCCTCCGGCCCGTCGTAGGGCCGGGCCAGGTGCGCGACGACGCCCTCCGACAGGCGCCGGAGGCACTCCTCGTCGCGGTGCTGGCACAGGATCACGAACTCGTCGCCGCCGAGCCGGGCCACGAGGTGGTCGGGCCCGGCGACCTCCGACAGGCGGGCCGCGGCCTCGGCCAGCACCCGGTCACCCATGCCGTGCCCGTACTCGTCGTTGACCGACTTGAACCGGTCCAGGTCGCAGAACAGCAGGCCGACGCCGTCCCCCCCACTCCCGAGGCGCGCGTTCAGGGCGTCGAACAGCGCCCCCCGGCTGGCGACGCCGGTGAGCAGATCGGTGCGCGTCTGCTTGTGGAGCCTGGCCTCGCGGGCCCGGTCGTCGGTCACGTCCAGGCCCACGCTCGCGACCGCGAACGGGACGCCGTCCTCGTCGCGGAGCACCGTGTTGCGCATCGTCACGCGCCGCCGCTCGCCGGCACCGGTGAGCCAGTCGCCCTCCTGGGGATGGGCCCGGCCGCTCTCGACGGCCAGGCGCACCGCCTGCTCGGCGAGCGCGACGTCCTCGGGAGCCACCCAGACGTCCCAGAAGGGCCGGCCGAGCAGCGCCTCGGCACTCTGCCCCGTGAACCGCTGCAGGGCCGGGTTGGTGAGCAGGATCCGGCCGTCGGCGTCCACGATGCACAACAGTGCCTCGACCGCCTCCACGAACACGTGCGCCAGGTGCACCTGCGCGGCCTCGGCGACGGTGGGCGGGCCGGCGCCTTCCTGCGCAGACATCGGGGCGGCTCCTCGTCCTCGGGCGTTCGGTCGGATGGGGATCGGGGGGCGCGAACATACGTCGGAAACCCCCTGCTGCGGGGACAGGAGCGACCGGCGGCTCCGGACGCCGGCGGGCCGGCGGGCCGGCGGTTCACCGCCGACCCGCCGGCGCGGCGGTCACTGCTGCACGGCGCCGAGGAGGGGGTAGTCGGTGTAGCCCTCGGGCCCCGACGCGTAGAAGGTGCTCGCGTCGGGCTGGTTCTCCGGGTGTTCGCCCTGCCACCGCGCCACCAGGTCGGGGTTGGCGATGAGCGCGCGACCGACCGCCACGGCCTCGGCATGGGCGTCGTCGATCAGCCGCACCGCCTCCTCGCGGGTGGTGACCGTCCCGAAGCCGCTGTTGGCGATCAGTGGTCCGCCGAAGCGACGGCGCAGCTCCTGCACCAGATCGCCGGTTGGTTCCACGTGCAACACGCTGAGGTAGGCCAGGCCGAGGGGGCGCAGCTGGTCGACGAGCGCGCCGTAAGTCGCCAGCACGTCGGCGCGGTCGGTCTCCAGCGCGCCCTGGATGTTGTGCTCGGGGGAGATGCGCAGGCCGACCCTGCCGGCGCCGACCCGCTCGGCCACCGCCGTCACCACCTCGACCACGAAGCGGGCGCGGTTCTCAGGGCTGCCGCCGTAGACGTCCTCGCGCTGGTTGGACGCCGGCGAGAGGAACTCGTGCAGCAGGTAGCCGTTGGCGGCGTGCAGCTCCACACCGTCCAGCCCGGCAGCCACAGCACGCTCGGACGCGGCGACGAAGTCCTCGAGCGTGGTCCGGGCCTCCTCTGTCGTCAGCGCGTGCGGCACCGGGAAGGGCAGCTTGCGACCGCCACCCACATGCACCTCGCCGTCGACGGCGACCGCGCTCGGCGCGACCACGCGGGTGCCGGTCAGCTCGGGGTGGGACACCCGGCCGCCGTGCATCACCTGCATCACGATCCGCCCGCCACGCTCGTGCACGGCGTCGGCCACCCGCTTCCAGCCGACGGCCTGCTCCTCGGTCACGATGCCCGGCTGCCCGGCGAAGGCGCGGGACTCCTCGTTCGGGAAGGTCCCCTCGGTGATGATCAGGCCCGTTCCCGCCCGCTGCTCGTAGTGCTCGACGACGATGTCGCGTGGAATGCCGGCCCGACCCGAACGCATGCGGGTGAGGGGCGCCATGACGATGCGGTTGGCCAGCTGCAGGTCGCCGAGGTGCACGGGGGAGAACAGATCCATATCCGGGCAACCAGGCCGGCAGCCGGATGGATTCCGCGTTGAGGCGCCCGTCACGGCCGGAACGGCCCCGCTGCAGGGTCCCGCGCGAGCTCGCGAGCGGCGGGGGCACCGGGTTCCTTCTTCAGACGAGCTCGGCCGCCCGTTCGGCCGCCCCGACCAGCCGGGCGTAGCGCCCGCCCCGGGCGAGCAGCTCCTCGTGCGTGCCCCGCTCCACGACCTGCCCCGTGTCGAGGACGGCGATCGAGTCGGCGTCGCGGACCGTGGAGAGCCGGTGCGCGACGGTGATCGTCGTCCGGCCGCGGGCCGCCTCGTCCAGCGCCGCCTGCACCGCACGCTCGGTCTCGTTGTCCAGGGCGCTGGTCGCCTCGTCGAGCACCAGGATCCGCGGGTCGCGCAGCAGCGTGCGGGCGATGGCCAGCCGCTGCTTCTCGCCACCGGAGAACCGGTGGCCGCGGGCACCGACCACGGTGTCGTAACCCAGCGGGAGCGCGGTGATCAGGTCGTGCACCTGCGCACGCCGGGCGGCGTCGGCCATCTCGGCGTCGGTCGCCCCGGGCCTGGCGTGCTGCAGGTTCTCCCGGATCGTCCCGTGCAGCAGGTAGGTCTCCTGCGACACGACGCCGACGACGCGGGCCAGGTCGGCCAGCGTCAGGTCCCGGACGTCGACGCCGTCGATGCTCACCCGGCCCTCCGTCGGGTCGTTCAGCCGGGCGACCAGCGAGGCGAGCGTGCTCTTGCCCGAGCCGGTCTCGCCGACCAGGGCCAGCGTGCTGCCGGCGGGCACGGTGAGGTCGATTCCGGTCAGGGCCGCCCGGACGCCGTCGGGGTAGGTGAAGCCCACGCCCTCGAACCGGACCTCGCCCCGCACGGCCGCCGGGTCCATCCGGACCGGGGAGACCGGGTCGTCGATCTCGACCGCCAGGTCGAGGTACTCGAAGACCCGGCTGAACAGGGCCATGGAGGCGGTCAGCGAGACACCGATGTCCAGCAGCTGCATCAGCGGCCGGAAGAGCGCGCCCTGCAGCGTGGTGAAGGCGACCAGGGTGCCGATCGTCATCCCACCCGAGGTCGCCGGCAGGCCTGCGGCCAGGTAGATCAGCGCGGGGATGCCGGCGAAGACGATGCTCATCGTCGCCATCCGCCAGCGGCCGGCGAGCTGGGAGCGGACCTCGAGGGCGACCAGATCCTCCGACGTGCCGGCGAAGCGGTGGGACTGGGCCGGCCCGGCACCCAGGGTCTTGCCCAGCAGGACGCCGCTGACCGAGAGCCCCTCCTCGACCTGGGAGTGCAGGTCGGCCAGCGACCGCTGACGCTGCGCGGTGATCGTGCGGCGCATCCGGGCGACCCGGCGGGTGAGCACGACCGCCGGCGGCAGGACGATCAGCGAGAGCAGCGACAACCGCCAGCTCAGCGCGGCCATGGCGACGACGGTGCCGATCACCGTGGTGGCGTTCGAGGCGAAGGACGTCGCGGTCGAGGTGACCACCGACTGCATGCCGCCGATGTCGTTGCTCAGCCGGGACTGCACCTCCCCTCCCCGGGTGCGGGTGAAGAAACCCAGGGACTGGCGCTGCAGATGGGTGAAGACCGCCGTCCGCAAGCCGTGCATGACCCGCTGGCCGACGGTGGTGGACAGCCACGTCTGCACGACGCCGAAGATGGCCGTCGCCACGGTGACGGCGAGCATGCCGCCGACCGCCCGGAGCAGCAGCGGCACGTCCTGCCGGGGGATCGCCTCGTCGAGGACGAGGCGGATCAGGAAGGGAGTGGCCAGCGCGACCGTGGAGGACGCCACGATCAGGGCGACGACCACCCCGAGCTGCCACCGGTAGGGCCGGAACAGCGCGGCCACGCGGCTCCACCGCACCGGCGAGCGCTCCAGCTGGGCTGCGTCGGCCGGGTTGGTCCGGCGGCCGGACCGACCGCCACCGCCGCTCATCGCCAGGGGATCGATGCCGACCACCTCCTCGGTCCATTGCTGAGGTTACCTCACCGTGTGGTAACCACAGCTTCCCCGCTACCATTCCTGGGTGCACACCGACGGGACGACGGACCTGGGGGACCTCCTCATGCGCGTCGCCCGCGTCCAGCGTCGGCGCTTCCGCGAGCTGCTCGAGCCCTGGGACCTCTCCCCGTCCCACGCCCGCGCGCTCGCGGTCATCTGTGCCGGCGACGACGTCCGGCTCTCCGATCTCGCCGAACGGCTGCGCATCGCGCCGCGATCGGCCACCGAGGTGGCCGACGCCCTGCAGGAGCGCGGACTGATCGAGCGCATGCCCGACCCGGGCGACCGCCGGGCGGTCCTCCTGCGGGCAACCCCCGAGGGACGGCGGATCCGCGCGGAGATCTCCGCCGCCCGGACCGCGGACTCCGCCGAGCTGTACGGCCGGCTGCCCGCCGGGGACCGCGAGACGCTGGCCCGCATCCTGCGCACGCTCGCCGACTGACACCGTCCCCGGCCGGCGCTAGCGTGCCCGTCGTGCGTCCGGTCAGCCGACGTCAGGTGCTGGGGTCCCGTGTGCGCGCCCAGCAGCTGGACCGCCGGGCCGGCACCGTCGCCGACACCGCCGTCCTCGACCAGGGCGTGCAGGACACCGGCACCGACGGGGCACGGTGGGCGCTGGCCCTGCGCGGCGTGGACCCTGCGACCGTGGGCCGGGACGAGCTCGCGCTGGCCTGGACCCTGCGCGGAGCGCCGCACCTCTACCGCCGCGCCGACCTGCCCGCCGTCGCCGCCGCGACCGCCCCGTTCTCCGAGGCCGACGCCGGCAAGCGGATCTACGACGCCGCCAAGCCGCTGCGGGCCGCCGGGATATCCGTCGTCGACGCGTTGGACCGAATCGCCGACCGGATGCGCGAGATCGTCTCCGCCCCGACCGTCAAGGGCGAGGTCTCGGCCCGGCTCACCGCGGTGCTGGAGCCGCCCTACCTGCGCGACTGCGTGCCCTGCGGGGCCGTCCACCCGTGGGAGATGCCGTTCCGGCTGGCTGCGCTCCGGGCGGGTCTGGAGCTGGAGGAGGGCACCTCCCCGCCGGTGCTGCGGCCGGTCGACGGGCTCGTGCCCGCGGGTGCGGCGCCCCGCCGGTTCGACGTCGTTCACGGCTCCCTGCAGCTGCTCGGACCGGCGACGCCGCAGCACGTGGCCGGTCTCCTCGACGCCCCGGTCGCGGACGTGAAGGCGCGCTGGCCGCACGACGCGGTGGAGGTCGACGTCGAGGGGGAGCGGCGGTGGCTGCTGGCCGAGGACGCCGACCGGCTCGACGACGACGTCCCCGAGGGAGTGCGGCTGCTCGGCCCCTACGACCTGTTCCTCCAGGGGCGGGACCGGGCGCTCGTGGTGCCCGACGCGGCGCGGGCGAAGGACCTGTGGCGGACGCTCGGGCGGCCTGGTGCGGTGCTGGCCGACAGCGAGCTCGCAGGCACCTGGCGGGCGCGCAAGGCCGGCCGGCAGCTCACGGTGACCGTGCAGGCGTGGCAGCCGCTGCCTCCCGGCCTGCGCGAGCGGATCGGCGAGCAGGCCGAAAGGCTGGCCGCCTTCCGAGGACTGTCGCTGCGGGCCCTCGAGCTCGTCGACTGAGCGCGCCAGGCCCCTACCCGCGGGTCGTTCTGCCACAGTCGGCCCATGACCGGCACCAGGGACGACGAGACCGCGCGGTCGGTCCGCGTCCCGCTGGCGCGCTCCCTCCTCGTCGCGCTGCTCCTCGCCACGTTCGGCAGCTCCGGCGCGGGCTTCGGCGTCATGACCGACTGCACGAACACGTTCAGCTGCACCTCGACCGACTGCTCGCCGTGCGCCGCCGCCACCAGCTGGCTGACCGGCGGCTGGATCGCCCAGGGCGTGCTGCTGGGAGCCGGCGTCGTCCTCGCGGTCCTGGCCGCCCGGCGGGTCCGAATGCCCGTGGTGCGCCGGGCCGCGCTGGTGCTGGGGCCGCTCGCGGCGGTGGTCTTCGTCGCCACCACCACCGTGGCCACGACCAGCTTCTAGGCTTGCGCCCGTGACCGAACCCGCGCACCGCGCCGAGGAGCCGAACCTTCAGCCCGGGCAGCACGACGAGGGCGGCGAGGGAGGAATGGCCACCCGCGAGGTGGCCGCGCACGTGCGGGACGACCGGGAGGACTGAGGCCTCAGCGGCCGCGGCGGCGTCGGAACCGGGCGGCGAGCCAGGCGGCGCGCCCGGGCCGCACCTCCGTTTCCGCCGGGGCTGGGGCGGGCGGCTCGACCGGACGCGCGAGGTGCCAGCCGGCGACGAGCGCCTCGACGTCGGCGAGCCCCGGCACCGGTGACCACCGGCTCTCCTGGGGCTGCCGCCAGAACGCCTCGACCCGTGCGTTGTAGTCCTCGGCCACCGCCCGCACCTCCGCCTCGGCGGCGAGCCGGGCCACCCGCTCGGGCAGCTCGTCCCGCTCCCGGCGCAGCGCCAGACCCGGCGGCAGCATCGCGGCGGTGTCCACACCCTCGCGACGGGCCTTGGCGACCGCCCAGTCGTAGGCGTTCCCGGACAGGGCCTCGCGCGACAACGGCCGACCGGCTCCCGGCAGGTTCTCGAAATCGCCGCGCGCCTGCCCACGGGCGATCTGGTTGTCCACCCAGGTCTCGAACGAGACCCCCGGCGGCTTCCGCTCGGTCATCGCACTCCACGGTACGAGTGACCGGCGACTCAGCACTCTCCTCTTACGTGAGAGTCAGGTCTGGGGCAGACTGGATGCAGCCCGCGTTCCCGTGACTGCTGCCGGGGCCGCCACCAACCCTCGTCCGGAAACGGGAGCATGTCCGTCCTGCCTGCACTCCGCCCCACCCGCCCGACCTGGCTGAAGCCGAGCGTCGCCCGCACGGAGGTGCTGGCCGGCCTCGTGGTCGCCCTCGCGCTGATCCCGGAGGCGATCAGCTTCTCCATCCTCGCCGGGGTCGACCCGCAGGTGGGCCTGTTCTCCTCCTTCGTCATGGCCGTGGTCATCGCCTTCACCGGCGGCCGCCCGGCGATGATCACCGCCGCGACGGGCGCGATCGCCCTCGTCGTCGCCCCGTTGGCCCTGGAGTACGGCGTCCAGTACCTGTTCGCCGCCGTCATCCTCGGCGGCATCTTCCAGGTGCTGCTGGGGCTGTTGGGGTTCGCCCGGCTCATGCGCTTCATCCCGCGCAGCGTCATGGTCGGCTTCGTCAACGCCCTGGCGATCCTCATCTTCACCGCCCAGCTGCCGCAGCTGACCGACGTCCCGTGGCTGGTCTACCCGCTGGTCGCCGCCGGACTGGCGATCATCTTCCTGCTGCCCCGACTCACCTCGGCGATCCCGGCGCCGCTGGTCGCGATCATCGTGCTCACGGCCCTCGTGGTGGCCGTCGGCTGGGATCTGCCCGACGTGGGCGGCGAGGGCGAACTGCCCGACAGCCTTCCGTTCTTCCTGCTGCCCGACGTGCCGTTCACCGCCGGAACCCTGGGCATCATCGCCCCCTACGCCCTCGGCGTCGCCTTCGTCGGGCTCATGGAGTCGCTGATGACGGCCAAGCTCGTCGACGACATCACCGACACCCAGTCGGACAAGACCCGCGAGTCCTGGGGCCAGGGCGTGGCCAACATGGCGTCGGGCTTCTTCGGCGGCATGGGCGGTTGCGCCATGATCGGCCAGACGATGATCAACGTGAAGGCCTCCGGTGCCCGGACCCGCCTCTCCACGTTCCTGTCCGGCGTCTTCCTGCTGATCCTCGTGGTGGCCCTCGGCGACATCGTCAGCGTCATCCCGATGGCCGCGCTGGTCGCCGTCATGATCTTCGTGTCGATCGCCACCTTCGACTGGCACAGCCTGCAGACCATCCACAAGATGCCGAAGAGCGAGACCACCGTGATGCTCTCGACGGTCGTGGTCACCCTGGTCACGCACAACCTGGCGATCGGCGTCGGCGTCGGGGTGCTCGTCGCGTGCGTCCTGTTCGCCCAGCGCATCGCGCACCTGGTCGACGTGGAACGCGTCGTCGAGGCCGACGGGACCGCCCGCTACTCCGTGACCGGTGCGCTGTTCTTCGCGTCGAGCAACGACCTCTACACCCAGTTCGAGTACGCCGAGGACCCGCGGGACGTCGTCATCGACCTGTCGAACGCCCAGGTCTGGGACGCCTCGACCGTGGCCACGCTGGACGCCATCACGCACAAGTACTCGACCCGGGGCAAGACGGCGACGATCGTCGGGCTCGACGACCACTCCTTCGACCGGTTCGAGCGGCACACCGGTCAGCTGGGCGCGGCGCACTGATGGCCGCCCGCACCGGTCTGCTGCAGATCGGACAGGTCGCCGAGCGGACCGGGCTGAGCCTGCGGACCATCCGTTTCTACGAGGAGCACGGGCTGGTCCGCCCCACCTCGCGCAGCGACGGCGGGTTCCGGCTGTACAGCGACGACGACGTCGCCCGGCTGGAGGTCATCAAGCGGATGAAGCCGCTCGGCTTCACGCTGGAGGAGATGCAGGAGCTGCTCACCCTGCTCTCCGGCCTGGCCGAGCGGCCCGGCGACGCCGCGCTGGCGGACCGGCTCCGCATGTTCCACGAGGCGACCACCGCCCGCGTGCACGCCCTGCGCGAGCAGCTGTCGATCGCGGAGGGGTTCGCCGCCGACCTGGCCGTGCGGCTCGGCTGAGGCCGGCCGTCGCGACCCACGCCCCGAACGGGTGTGACCTGCCGTGACCGGGGTGCACGCGGGCCGTCGGGACGACAGGCTGTCGGGGTGCCCCTGTCCGCCCCCGGCCTGCCCGGGCTGCCGCCCGAACTGAGCGGGCCCGTGGCGGTGCAGCTCGCGAAACCGGTCCGCGACATCCCCCCGCCGGCGGCGCTGGCCGGCGGATGCCGGTACGAGCCCAAGTGGGACGGCTACCGCCTGGTCATCGTGCGCGACCGAAGCTCCACCCGGCTGTGGTCGAAGCAGGGCCGGGACCTCACCGACCGCTTTCCGGACGTCGCCGCCGCGGCGCTGGCCCAGATCCCGGCCGGGTCGGTGATCGACGGCGAGGTCGTCATCTGGAACGGCGAGCGCCTCGACTTCGGCCTGCTGCAGCGCCGCATGATCACCGCGGCGGGCCGGATCGCCGCCCAGGTGAGCGTGGCCCCGGCCTCCTACGTCGCGTTCGACCTCCTCGCCGCCGGCGGCGAGGACCTGCGTCGGCGCACGTTCACCCGCCGCCGCGCCGGGCTGGAGGACCTGGCCGATCGCTGGGCACCGCCGCTGCAGATCTCGCCCCTCACCGCCGACCGCGCCGAGGCCGAGCAGTGGTTCGCCGACTTCCGGCCCGCCGGCATCGAGGGGCTGGTCGTCAAGGGTGCTGCCACCCGCTACGCCCCGGGCCGACGGGACTGGCTCAAGGTGAAGAGCTGGGAGACCACCGAGGTCCTGGCCGGCGGGGTCATCGGGCCGATCGGCCGGCCCAGTCAGCTCGTGGCCGGCCGCTACCGCGACGGCGAGCTCGTCGTCGTCGGCCGGACCAGCCCGCTGTCCCCCCAGCAGTCCGCCGAACTGTCCGGCGTCCTGCGGCCCGCGGGCGACGACCATCCCTGGCCCGACCGCATCGGAACCGGCCGCTTCGGCGGCGGCCGGCTGTCGGTGCCGCTCACCCGGGTGGAGCCGACCAGCGTCGTCGAGGTGTCCGCCGACGCGGCCCTCCAGGCCGGGGTGTTCCGGCACCCGCTGCGCTTCGTCCGGGTGCGCCCGGACCTGCAGGCCTCCGACCTGCCCGTCCTCCCCTGAGCGATCCCTCCATCCGAGGGAGAAACCGGTCAAGAGCTCCCGCGCCCGTGTCGATGGGGGGTACGTGACCGGTTCACCCGCCCCGACCGCCCGTGCCGCCTGGCTGCACGCGGCACTCGCCGTGCTCGCGGTGGGCGCGATCGTCACCGTCGTCCCGATGGGCCCCGGGCGGCCGGCGGCAGAGGTCGTCCTCTTCCTCCTGGGCATCCTCGCCGTCCGGACCGCGGTGGTCGTCCACGGGACCCCGCTGCGCACCGCCTGGCTCGGACTGGGTCTGGGCCTGGGCTTCTTCACGCTGAGCTGCCTCGCGGAGGTGCTCGAGCTCGCCGGCATCGCGCCCGAGGTGTCGGGCACCGTCGAATCCGCGCTGGACATCGCCGCCTACGCCGCGGTGGTGGCCGGCGCACTCGGCGTGGTCCGACGGGACCGTCGCCGGCGGGACCGCGAGTCCTGGACCGACACCGCGACGCTGCTGCTGGCCGCGGCCCTGGCCCTGGTCGCCGTGCGGGCCGGACAGGCCGACCCGATGTCGGCGGACCTGGTGGAGATGGGCTTCGGCACGCCGGTGATCACCGTCGTGCTCCTGATCGTCTGCGTGCCGCTGGCCATGTCCCGGGGCGCCCGGTCGGCCAGCACGATGGCGCTGCTGGCCGCGGGTGTCCTCACCGTCGCCGGGTACGGCGGCCGCCTGCTGGCCGACACCCCCCTGCGAGAGTCCGCTCTCCTCGATCCGCTCCCGCTGCTCGCCATCGCCGCACTCGTCCTCGCCGGCCGGCATCCAGCGGCCGCCTCCATGGGCCGGCGGCCCGAGTCCGACCAGGACGCCGCCTCCTCCCGCGTCCTGGGCCTCGGTGCGGCCCTGCTGATCAGCCCCGCCCTGCTCCTCCTCTGGGGCGTGCGCGACGGCGGCGCCGGCTACCTCGTCGGCGCCGGGAGCGCCCTGCTCACCGGCATGGCGCTGTGGCGGCTGGTCGCCCTGAACCGGGAACGCGAGCGCGTCCGTGCCGAGCTCGACGAGAGCCAGACGCGCCTGGAGCTGCTGCTGGCCAACTCCGCCGACGTCATCGGGATCGTCGACGCCGACGGCATCATCACCTACATGAGCCCGGCGGTGGAGTCGCTGCTCGGCCGGCCCGCGTCCGACTACGTGGGCCGCACCGCCATCCAGCTCGCCGACCCGCGCGACCAGGCCCGGCTCCGCGCCGTCGTCGCCTCCGCCGGTGACGCCGCCAGCGGTGGGGTCGCCGACACCGACATCCGCGTCCAGCACAGCTCGGGCGGTACGCGGTGGGTGGAGATGCGGATCAGCGGGCGGGTGGACGCCGTCGGCATCGCGGGCTGGGTCGTCAACTTCCGCGAGGTCACCGACCGCAAGCTGTTCGAGGACGAACTCCGCCGTCAGGCCCGCACCGATCCGCTGACCGGGCTGCTCAACCGCACCGCTTTCAACGAGCAGCTCGCCGCGGCGACCAACGAGGTCGACCCCGCCGCACCCCCCGCGGTGCTGTTCGTCGACGTCGACGACTTCAAGAACATCAACGACACGCTGGGCCACGCGGCCGGGGACGAGCTGCTGCTCGTCGTCGCGTCCCGCCTGTCGGCCCAGGTCCGCGGCGGCGACGTCGTCGCCCGCCTGGGCGGCGACGAGTTCGCCCTGCTGCTCACCGGTGCCGACGGCGAGCGGCTGCGCGACGTCGCCGACCGGCTGCTGACCGCGATGCGCGCCCCGCTGGAGATCGCCGGGCGGGCGGTCACCGTCACGGCGAGCATCGGCGGCGCGCTGGCCGAGCCCGGGTGCTCCGCCGAGCGGCTGCTGCACCGGGCCGACACGGCCATGTACACGGCGAAGCGCGCCGGTAAGGACAGCCGCGCCCTGCTCGACGCCTCGGAGGCCGTGCTCGCCTGACGGCGCCGCCCTCGCGTCTCAGCGCAGGCGGGCGCTCAACCGGACGGTCACACCGCGCGGCTGCGGCAGCACGTCGACGTGATCCCACAGCTTGCGAGCCAGCCACAGCCCCATGCCACCGCGCGCGAGGTCCTCGCCGTGGGCGGGGCAGAAGCCGGCGAACGGGTCGTCGAAGCCGCGACCGCTGTCGGTGATGGCGCAGACCAGCCGGTCGGCGTCGACCCACAGCCGCGCCGAGACCGGGCGCGCACCGTGCCGGAACGCGTTGGAGGCCACCTCGCTGGCCGCGAAGTGCAGGTCCTCGGCCTGGTCGGGGTCGGCGACCCGGGCGTTGATCACCGTCCGCAGCTCGGCCCGGAGATCGGCCAGCGACGGCGCATCGACGATCGTGACCGCCGGCCGGTCGTCCTCCATCGGCTCACGGGGCAGCGGGAGCAGGCGCGCGTACTCCCGCTGGTCGGCGAACGTCTCGCTGCGCACCAGCTCGCCCCGGCTGAGCAGTTCCGGATGGGTGGCGCCGACCCCCGCGATGACCTCGGCGGGCAGCACGCGGGCATCGAACAAGCACATCACCGACATCGGGTCCCCGGCGAGCAGCCCGTTCGCGGCAGCCTCGTAACGCAGTCCGTCCCGCCAGTCCCGGGGCTCCGCGCCGAAGTGGACCTGCCCGGTGAGCCGCAGCCGGCCGGATCGGCCGGCCGCCGCCCGCCGCACCCACTCCCGGGTGGCGGTGAGCGCGTCAGGTATGCGTGCGTCGACCAGGGAGATGCGGGCGTCGCTCTCGACGTCGGAGGCGTGTTCCCCGAGCGCGGCGGTGATCAGCGCGACCGTCTCCGCCGGACAGCTGAGGAGCACCGTGTCCCCCGCCCGGAGCCCGTCTTCCAGATAGGGCACGACGCCGGCGAGGATCTCCTCGTCGGAGGAGGCCACCAGGCCGACGTGCTCGTGGCCCCGCGCGCCGGGCGCGCAATGCGAGGCGGGGGGTGCACCCGCGTCCGCCGCCTCAGCCATGCCGCCCTCTGCTTTCGCGGGCCAGAGCGTTCCCGGCCGGTTGGTTGAACATTGTGGGACATGTTCGCGACGGTGTCGCCACCGGCCCCGCGAACGACCGCCGCGGCCCGGGCTCCCGCGCCCGATGTTTCACGTGCACCATCCCGATGCGGACCACGACCGCGAGGTGCTGACGTACGAGGCTCTCGGAGCGGCCGCCCGCGCACCGGCCTCCCAGGCGGTCGACGACGGGTTCGTTCCCGACCTGGTGCTGTGCATTGCCCGGAGCGGCCTGTTCCTCGGCGGAGCTCTGGGCTACGCGCTGGACGTGAAGAACCTCTTCGTGATGAGCATCGAGTTCCACACCGGCGTGGACCAGCGGCTGGACCTGCCGGTGGTGCTCCCATCCACCCTGGACGTCGTCGCCCTGACCGGCGCGGAGGTCCTCGTCGCCGACGACGTCGCCGACACCGGCAAGACGCTGGAGCTGGTCCGGAACTTCTGCGCCGACTACGTGGCCGAGGTGCGGCACGGCGGTGGTCCACGAGAAGCCGGGCTCGCTGGTGCGGTGCGACTACGTGTGGCGCGGGACCGACCGGTGGATCGACTTCCCCTGGTCGGCCGAGCCGCCGATCCCGCGGCGAGCGGTCGCCCCGGGGCCTTGGCGCCCCCCGAACAGACCGACGGCGGCAGGATCACTCCTGCCGCCGTCGTCCCCCCAGGTCGCCCCGGCGCCGCGTCTTGCGCCGGGCCCCGCGACCAAGTTCGCGGTACCGGGGTTCCCCGTGCCGTCGACCCCTTCATCGACATGTGGACGGAGGAACTACAGCAGAATCACCCGAACGTTGAACCTTCCTCGTTCCGGAATTCCGGTTCAGCGTCGCGTGGAGACGGTGACCGTGAACTTCGGCGTCTGCTCCGCCAGCCGGGTGGGCCCCACGACGCGGGCGAGCGCCGGCTTGTAGCGGAGCGCGCTGTTGTAGACCGTCCACAGCTGACCGCCCGGCCGGAGCACCCGGGCCGCGGCGGCGAACAGCCGATCGGCGGCGGTGGTCACGACGGAGGCGCCGACGTGGAACGGGGGATTGAGGACGACGAGGTCCACGCTCGCGTCGGGCAGCGAGCCGGCGCGGTCGTCCCGGACGACGCTGATGCGCTCGGTCAGGTCGTTGGCCTCGGCGGTCGCCTGCGTCGAGGCGACGGCGGCGGCCGACTGGTCGGCCGCGATCACCTCGAGGCCGGGCCGGCTCCGGGCCAGCGCGGCCGCGAGGACGCCGGTTCCGCAGCCCAGGTCAAGCGCCGTGCCCGAGTCGGGCATGCGGTCCAGGCAGCCCAGCAGGGCCCGGGTGCCGATGTCGACCTTGGTGCCGGCGAAGGCGGCGCCGTGCGCGCAGACCGTGAGCCCCAGGTCGGCGTGCTCCTGCCGGCGGGGGAAGGACGGCACGCCGGGCCGGGGCCCCCGGGCGACGAGCACCCGCGACTTCTGCCGCGCGAGGGTGGCCGACACGTCGTCGAACGAGGCGCGCAGGACGTCGTTCATCGCGTGCGTCATGTGCTTGACCCGCCCGCCGACCAGCAGGGTGACGTCGGGTGCGGCCACGGCGGCGACGGACTCGGCGATCTCCCGCAGGGCCTCCAGCGCCTTGGGCGCCTGCACGAGCACCACCCGGGCCCCGGTGGCCACCTCGGCCAGCGGCAGCGAGCGGTAGCGCCCGGTCAGGCCGGCGCGCTCAGCGTTCGCGGCCAGCGCGAGCTCCCCCACCAGCAGGTCCTGGGACACTCGGACGTCGCCGGCCCCGTGCAGCGCGACGGCACCCAGGGTGAGCGCGCCGTAGGCGTCATCGACGACCGCGACCTCGCCCGGCCCGGCGAGGGCGAGGGCCGCCGCAGCCTCGTCCAGCAGCAACCGGTCGGTCGCGTCGACGGCGACGAGGTCCGGCGCCTCGATGTCGGGCTCGCGGCGGAGCAGGTCGAAAAGAGGGGGGCCGGACATGCCCCCACTCTGCCCGATGCCGCTCGGCAGCCGGCGTGGCCCGGATGGTTACTCGCTGCTGTCGACGCCCAGGCCGACCGGGCAGGAGACGCCGGTCGAGTGCACCGGGCAGTAGCCGTTCGGCACCTTGTAGAGGTACTGCTGGTGGTAGTCCTCGGCGTAGAAGAAGTCGCCCAGCGGCTCGATCTCCGTGGTGATCTCGCCGTAGCCGGCAGCCGAGAGCCGCTGCTGGTAGGCGTCCCGGGTGGCCCGCGCGGCCTTCTCCTGCTCGGGCGAGGCGTAGTAGATCGCCGAGCGGTACTGCGTGCCGATGTCGTTGCCCTGGCGCATCCCCTGCGTCGGGTCGTGGTCCTCCCAGAAGACCTTGAGCAGCTGCTCGTAGCTGATCACCGACGGGTCGAAGACCACGAGCACGACCTCGGTGTGCCCGGTGCGCGCCGAGCAGACCTCGTCGTAGGTCGGGTTCGGGGTGTACCCACCGGCGTAACCCGCGGCGGTCGAGTAGATGCCCGGGGTCTCCCAGAAGACCTTCTCCACGCCCCAGAAGCAGCCGGCGCCGAAGACCGCGGTCTGCATGCCGTCGGGGAACGGCGGCTGGATGCGGTTGCCGTTCACCGCGTGCACCTCGGGCACGTGCGGCAGCGCGGCAGGACGACCGGGCAGCGCGTCCTCGGGGGCGACCGGCTGGATCTTGGACCGGGAGAAGAACATGCCGCGAGCGTATGACGGGCCCGCAACCCGGTGCGGCGCGATGCACCTGGTCGGGCGCATGATCGCGGCGTGACCGTGCACACGCGTGAAGGGCAGCTGGCCGCCCGCCCCGTCGGCGAACCCACCCCCGAGGACTTCCGGCTGGTCGAGCTCGACCGGCCCGATCCGACCGAGGGGCAGGTCGTCGTCCGCATGCTGGTCATGTCCGTCGACCCGTACATGCGGGGCCGGATGAACGCCGGGAAGTCCTACGCCGCGGCTTGGGAGATCGGCGAGACGATGAAGGGTGGCGCGGTCGGCCGGGTGGTCGAGTCCCGCTCCCCCGACGTCCCCGAGGGCTCCCTGGTCCTGGCCGACGCCGCGTGGCGCGACGTCGCCGTCCTCGATGCCCGGCAGGTGCGGGTGCTGCCCGACCTGCCGGGCATCCCGCCGAGCTACCACCTGGGCGTCCTGGGGATGCCGGGGCTGACCGCCTGGGCCGGCCTCTTCCGGCTCGCCGACTTCCGCGAGGGCGACGCCGTCCTCGTGTCCGGCGCCGCCGGCGCGGTGGGGAGCCTGGTCGGGCAGTTCGCCCGGCTCAGCGGCGCCTCGGCGGTCATCGGCAGCGCCGGGACACCGGACAAGGTCCGCTGGGTGACCGAGGAGCTCGGGTTCACCGCGGCCTTCGACTACCACGACGGCCCGGTGGCCGAACTGCTGCGTCAGGCGGCGCCCGACGGCATCGACGTCTTCTTCGACAACGTCGGCGGGGAGCACCTTGAGGCCGCCATCGGCGCGTTCCGCGAGCACGGGCGGGGGGCGCTGTGCGGGGCGATCTCCGGCTACAACGCCACCGAGCCCGCTCCGGGACCGCGCAACATGTTCATGATGGTGACCAAGAAGCTGAGCCTGCGGGGCTTCATCGTCGGCGACCACGCCGACCTGCAGCCGGCCTTCGCCGAGGCCGTCTCCGGATGGCTGCGCGACGGCCGGCTCGTGGTCCGCGAGACCGTGCGCGAGGGGCTCGACAGCGCCGTCGACACGTTCCTCGACCTGCTCCGTGGCGGCAACACCGGGAAGATGATCGTCCGCCTCGCCGACGACCCGGCATGACCGAAGATTCCGTGACGGCCGGTCGGGGAAGGTGCGGCGCATGTGGCTCTTCCTGACCAGCCGGCTGCGCACGTGGCTGCTGCTCACCGTCGTCGTCCCGTTGGCCACCGGTCTGCTGCGCCGGCTGGGCCTGGCACTGCAGCGCCGTCGCGGCCCGTCGGCGGCGAGCAACGCCCTGCTCAAGGCCGGCGACCTCGGCGACCGGGCACGGGCCACGCTGCGCGGCGGCCGCCGCGGACGCCGGCGATGACCGGCCCGGTCCTCGACACCCGTCCGGCGCCGGGGACCGCCCGCGCCGTCGCGCTGTTCTGCCACGGCGGGACCGTCGCCAGCGTGGAGCCGCCCAAGGAACGGGCGCTCTCGCTGGTGCGGATGCGCGCGATCGAGCAGTTCGTCGCCGCGGCGGGCGCGGACACGGGGCTCACCACGCACCTGCTCCGGTACCGCGTGGCCGGCTGGAACGGCGCCGCCGCGGACGCCTACGCCGACGTCCGCTGGGCGCTCGACACCATCCGCGCCGAGCACCCCGACCTACCGGTGGTGCTGGTCGGCCACTCCATGGGTGGCCGCGCGGTGCTGCGGGCCGCCGGGCACGACGGCGTGACGGCGGTGTGCGCGCTGGCGCCCTGGACGCCGCCGGGCGAACCGGTGGAGCACCTGCGCGGCCGGTCGGTGACGATCCTGCACGGGCGCGGCGACCGATGGGTGCCGGCGAGCCTGTCCGAGGAGTTCGCCGGCCGGGCCGTGGCCGCCGGCGCCCACGTCGCCCGGTTCACCGTCGCCGGCGGGCACAGCATGCTGCGCCACGCGCACCGCTGGCACAGCTTCGTCCGCGACGTCGTCCTGGCCGGAGCCGGGCTCGCGCCGGTCCCGGCCGACGTCGCCCGCGCGCTGGACCGCCCCGCCGCCGAACGGGTCGACGTCCCGCTCTGAGCTCAGCCGAGCGCGGGTGCGGGGTCGTCGGACAGCCGGGACCACAGCAGCTCGTCGTGCTTGACGCCGTCGCCGTAGCGGAACGAGCGGCGCAGGCGGCCCTCCAAGGTGAAGCCCGCCTTCTCCGCCACCCGACCAGAGGTGGCGTTCTCCACCGCGTGGCACAGCCCGATCCGGTCCACGGCGAGCGTTCCGAACACCCAGCGGCACGCGGCGTCCACCGCCCGGGGCGCCACTCCGCGTCCCCGGGCCGGGGCCGCGGTCCAGTAGCCGACCTGGGCGTCGCCCTGCCGCAGGTCGATGGAGTGCACGGTCACCGAGCCCAGAAGCTCGCCCGTCGCGGCGTCCACCACCGCCCAGGACGCCCGGTTCTCCTCGGTGCGCAGCCGGTCCACCAGAGCGACGGCGTCCTCCCGGGTGTCGAGAGCGCCGCCCCCGGCCCACAGCCGGGAAGCCGGGTCCCTGCCCTGACCGGCGAGGACGGCGTCGACGTCCTCATCCCGCCAGGGCCGCAGGAGCAGCGGTCCGAGGTCCAGGGGCGGGATCCGCACCCCGCGATCCTGCCCTCCGCGGGTCAGCTCTCCGCCGACCCGGGCGCGGTCATCGGCTTGTGGCTCTTCCCGGCGATCGCGTCGGGCAGGACGGCCGAGAGCTTGCCCATGAGCTTGCTGGTCACCGAGCCCGCGAACACCGACGCCTCGCCCTTCATCAGGCCCTCGAAGCCCTGCCGGGCGACCTGGGCCGGGTCGTCCTTGGAGTCGCTGGCGCCCAGCTTCGTGTCGGTCGCGTCGGCACGGTCGAAGAACTCCGTGTCGGTCGGCCCCGGGAGCAGCGCCGTGACGGTGACCCCGGTGTCGCTGAGCTCCTCGCGGATGCCGAGCGCGAGGAACTGCACGAACGCCTTCGACGCGCTGTAGACCGCCTGGAAGGGCTCCGGCGCCTGCGAGGCGACCGAGGAGGTGAACAGGATCCGCCCCTCGTCGCGGGCCACCATGTCCTGCACCACCCGCTTGGCGAGGTGCACGGTGGAGGCGCAGTTCAGCTCCACGATGCCCAGCTCCGCCTCCAGGTCGGTCTCGGAGAAGCGCCCGGCCACGCCGACTCCCGCGTTGAGCGCGGCTGCGGCCAGCGGTCGGCCGGATCCGCGTACCGCCGCGACGACCCTCTCCACCTCCGCCCGCTGCGTGAGGTCGGCCCGGACGTCGGAGACGGCGGCGCCGCGCTGCTGGAGCTGGAGCTTCGCCGCGTCCAGCTCGTCGTCCTCGGCCACGACGATGAGGTCGAAGCCGTTGTCGGCGAACTGCTTGGCGAGCTCCAGCCCGATGCCGCTGGAGGCACCGGTGACGAGGGCGAGGGGACGGGGCGGTGCTGCTTCGGTCACGGGACCTCCAGAGTCGGGGCGGACGGACCGTCCCTTCCCGGTTCCCCTGCCATGCACGCCTGGCCGTGAGGTCAGGCTGACCTTGGCCCACGGGGGCCACGGGTCGGCCCCGGTGTGACACCCCCCGCGGGCAGGACAGGAGCGACCACCTCCCGCTCCACCCTGCGAGGCTGCCGTGTACCTGTCGAAGACCGAGGCCGCCGTCCTGCCGACGACGCTCGTCGCCGCCCCGCGGCCCCCCGCTCCCCCGGCGGCCAAGCGGCGGATCTGGCCGATGCTCGGCCCGGCGTTCGTGGCGGCGGTCGCCTACGTCGACCCCGGCAACTTCGCCACGAACTTCTCGGGTGGGGCGGCCTTCGGCTACACGCTGCTGTGGGTCATCGTCGCGGCGAACCTCATGGCGATGCTGATCCAGACCCTGACGGCGAAGCTCGGGCTGGCCACCGGCCGCGACCTCGCCACGCTCTGCCGGGAGCGCCTTCCCCGCCGGCTGACGTGGGTGCTGTGGCTCCAGGCCGAGGCGGTCGCCATCGCCACCGACCTGGCCGAGATCGTCGGCGGCGCCGTCGCGCTCCACCTGCTGTTCGGCGTCCCGCTCCCCGTCGGCGGGCTGATCACCGCCGTCGTCGCGTTCGCGCTCCTGGCCGCGCAGTCCCGCGGCCACCGCCCGTTCGAGCGGGTCATCACCGGCCTGCTGCTCGTCGTCGGACTCGGCTTCGGCTACACGCTCGTCGGCGCCGGGGTGGACCTGGGCGGGGTGGCCGGGGGCATGGTGCCCAGCTTCGAGGGCCAGGAGAGCATCGTCCTGGCCACCGGCATCCTCGGCGCCACGGTCATGCCGCACGTCATCTACGTGCACTCCGCCCTCACGCCGGGTCGTTACGGCGACGTCGTCACCGCTGGGCGGACCCAGGGCGGACGGCGGCGGCTGCTGCGGGCCCAGCGGCTCGACGTCGTGCTGGCCATGGGCCTGGCGGGTCTGGTCAACGCCGCGATGCTCATCATCGCCGCGCAGCTGTTCACCGGCGGCGGCCAGGCCGACACCCTGGAGGGCGTGCACACCGGCCTGGGCGACCAGCTGGGCTCGGGTGCCGCGATCGCCTTCGCGCTGGCGCTGCTCGCCTCGGGCTTCGCGTCCTCGTCGGTGGGCACGCACGCGGGCCAGGTGGTCATGGCCGGATTCCTGCGCCGGCACATCCCGGTCCTGGCCCGGCGGCTCGTCACGCTGACCCCGGCGCTGGCCGTCCTGGTGTTCGGCGGGGACCCGACCACCGCGCTCGTGTGGTCGCAGGTGGTGCTCTCCTTCGGCATCCCGTTCGCGCTGGTCCCGCTGCTGTGGCTCACCAGCCGCCGCGACCTCATGGGCGGCTGGGTGAACCGGCGGGGAACCACCCTGGCGGGCTGCGGTGTCGCGGCTCTGATCATCGGGCTCAACGCCCACCTGATCCTGGGCCTCGCCCTCGGCTGACCGCGTCGGCTCAGACGTCCCAGGTGCCGGCGAAGTGGTGCACCGGCCCGTGCCCGGAGCCGATCGCCAGCACTTCGCCGCCGGCCAGTGCCGCCTGCAGGTAGTCGCGGGCGGCCTCCACCACGGGCATCCAGTCCGGAACGTCGGCCGTTCCTGCCACGACACCCGCCCGGCGCCGGGCCAGCAGTGCCGCGATCGCGGCGGAGAGGGTGCAGCCGGTGCCGTGCGTGGCCGACGTCGCGATCCTGGGCCGGACGGTCCGGACCAGACCCTGGCGCTTCCGAAGACAAGGGTAGGGCAGAGCTCGGGGGGTCCCGGTAACATAATATACAAAA
>NZ_POQU01000021.1 GCF_002938425.1 Blastococcus atacamensis
GAACACACCAATAAGTGCTGTCCACTGTTATTGGTGTTGGAGTGGTACTATCTTCGTGTTCTGTTGCATTTTGTGTCAGTGGTTGTTACGTTAGTTTTTGTTTCAATTATACGACAACCACCGAGGTATACACTATCCTCTACGTCGGCACAGTCACATGTGTATAAGACGCAGCGACCACCCCGAGGCGGAGGTCGTGCACCCCGACGCCGCCGGTGGCCAGGGCCGCCGCGCCGTCGCCGACAGCACGATCCGCGTGGACGTGGACCTGCTCGACGAGCTGATGCTGCTCGTCGGTGAGCTGGTCCTCACCCGCAATCAGATCGTCCAGTACGTCGGCCGCTCGAACGACACCGATCTGCTGCGCGCCTCCCAGCGGCTGAACCTCATCGCCAGCGAGCTGCAGGAGGGCGTCATGAAGACGCGCATGCAGCCCATCGACCACATCTGGTCCAAGCTGCCCCGCGTCGTCCGCGACCTCGGCCTCCAGCTCGAGAAGGCGATCCGGCTGGACATGGAGGGCCGGGAGACCGAGCTCGACAAGACCCTGCTCGAGGCCGTCAAGGACCCGTTGACCCACCTCGTCCGCAACTCGGTCGACCACGGCATCGAGGCCCCGGAGGACCGCAAGCGAGCCGGTAAGCCGGCCGAGGGCGTCCTCACCCTCCGCGCCCGGCACGAGAGCGGCCAGGTCGTGGTCGAGGTCGCCGACGACGGCGCCGGCATCGACCCGGTCAAGCTCGGTGCCAAGGCCGTGCAGCGCGGCCTGCTCACCCAGGACGCGCTGGCCCGGATGAGCCCGGCCGACATCCTGCAGCTGATCTTCCTCCCCGGGTTCTCCACGGCCGCCGCGGTCACGAACGTCTCCGGCCGCGGTGTCGGCATGGACGTCGTGAAGACCAACATCGAGTCCATCGGCGGCACCATCGAGGTCGAGTCCGACCCGGGCGTGGGCACCGTCTGCCGGCTGCGCATCCCGCTGACGCTGGCGATCGTCCCGGCGCTCACCGTCGAGTGCGCGACCGACCGCTACGCCATCCCGCAGATCAGCCTGCAGGAGCTGGTCAGCTTGGACGCCGAGAAGGCCGCCAACGCCGTCGAGGAGGTCGGCGGTGCGCAGGTCTACCGCCTCCGCGGCGAGCTGCTGCCCCTCGTGCGCCTCACCGACGTCCTGGGTCTCACCTCCGAGCGGCACGACGGCCACGTGGTCATCGCCGTGCTGCGCTCCGAAGGCCGGCGTTTCGGGCTCGTGGTCGACCGCGTCATCAACACCGAGGAGATCGTCGTCAAGGCGGTCGGTGGCCAGCTCAAGGCGATCGGCCTCTACTCCGGCGCCACGGTGCTCGGTGACGGCACGGTCGCTCTCATCCTCGACGTGCAGGCCCTCGCCCGGCGCGCCCTGCGCACCGAGAGCCTGGACCGCCAGGAGTCCCGCGCATCGGTCAGCGAGGCCGCCGCGGCCGAGACCGAGCGCCAGCGTATGCTGCTGGCCTCCATCGGCGGCGGACGTCGCGTGGCCATCCCGCTCGACACGGTCACCCGCCTCGAGCAGGTGCGCACGGACTCGGTCGAGAAGGTCGGCAACCGGGAGGTCGTGCAGTACCGCGGCGCGATCCTGCCGATCGTCCGCCTCGACCGGCACCTGGGCGCCTACGGCGAGACCGACCACGAGGTCCTCGAGGTCATCGTCTACGCCGACCACGGCCGCAGCGTCGCCATCGTCGTCGAGGAGATCCTCGACATCGTCGACGGCGAGGCCGCCGTCCGCAGCGACATCGACGACATGGGCCTGCTCGGCTCGGCCGTCCTCGGCGACCGGGTGACGGAGCTGCTCGACGTCCGTGCCGCCATCCTCGCCGCCGACCCGGCGTTCTACTCGCACCCTTCCTCGACGCCGGCCGGCGTCTCCGACTCCCTGCTGGAGGTCTGACATGACCGCGCCCGCCCGCACCGCCACGAGCACAGCCCCCGCCACCAGCGGGCAGCTGGCCACCTTCCGGCTCGACGGCGACCTGTACGGCGTGGAGGTGGAGCACGTGCAAGAGGTGCTCCGCAGCCAGCAGCTGACCCGGGTGCCCCTGGCTCCGACCGCCGTCGCCGGGCTGATCAACCTGCGCGGCCAGGTCGTCACCGCGATCGAGCTGCGGGAGCGGCTCGGCCGGCCGCCGCGCCCCGAGGGCACCGACGCCGTCGTCATCGTCGTCCGGCTGCACGGGGAGGCGGTCAGCCTGCTGGTCGACTCCATCGCCGACGTCGTCGACGTGGACGCCGGCGACTTCGAGTCCCCGCCGGACACCCTGGAGGGCCAGGCGCGGGACCTGATCCGCGGCGCCTACAAGCTCGACGGGCACCTGCTGCTCGCGCTCGACGTCCAGAAGGCCGTCAGCGCCTGAAAGGACCCCCCTGCCCCCCACCGCTCGCAGGCTCGCGGTGGGTCCCTGCAAGGGGGCCGGAGCTTGGTCACCTTCCGTGATCGATCAGTAGCACAGCTCACCCGAACACGCGGCCGTCACGCCCTCGCTCTCCTGCGAAGGGGTGACGGCCGCGTGGCTTTTCCGTAGCCGGGGCACCAGCATGGGACGACCGCACGGTCCCGGATAGCTGGAGGCGCCGCCATGCCCTACTCGCTGGTCAGTGCCGCCACGCTCGGGTTCGACCTGGTCCGGCTGCCGGCCGGGCGCGCCGTCGCCGAGGTGCTGCTCACCGGCCTGGGAGCCGACGAGTCCGCCCTCGACCGGCTCGCCACCGTCCACCCGGCGCGCGGCCTGGACGCGGAGCGGCGCGGGGTGCGGGCCGTCCGCGGGCGCCGCGCCCGCGAGATGGCGGCCGGCGTGCCGCATCTGCGCTCGGCCGCCGATGCGGGCCGGGGCGCGGGGGACCGGACCGCCCTCCTCGTCGCCCAGCTGGAGCAGGGCACCATCGGTGACGCCCCCACGCTGGAGCGCCTCCTGCGCGAGGACGTCCTGGGCTCCGAGCACCCGCGGCGCTCCGACGTCGACGTCGACGTCTGGGACGAGGCCACCGAGGTCCTGGCGGACGCGGCCGTCGGCTTCTGGGCCGCCGGAGTGCTGCCGCCCCTCGTGCGGCGCGACCTGACCGCCGCCTTCGACCGCGCGCAGGACGCCGGCCCGCTGGCCACCCCCGCCGGCTGGCAGCTGGGCCCGGCCGAGGCCGACCTCATGACCTTCCTCGACGCGGTGCGCGGCCTCGACGACGCCGGACGCACCCGCTGGCGGCTGGCCGTCGACGAGGGGCGCGCCACGCAGCGGCCCTGGGCGACCGCCATGCACGAGGCATCCTGGGCCGCCCACGTCTCCGGGCGCACCCGGGCGCTCGCCGCCGCCCAGCTGCTCGCCGTCCAGGCCTTCCTCGACGGTGGCTTCGACCTGCGTGACGGCGCGGCCGGCGTCTGGAACGCCGTCGCCGGGTGCGTGCAGGCGGCCGTCATGGCCGACCTCCTCGGCGAGGAGTCAGCCGCGGTGCTGGTCGCCCCGCGGGAGTGGGCCCTGCCGGAGTGAGCGAACCGCTGACGTGATCCACCGCTGACCGGCCCCCGGGGACTTCCCGGGGGCCGTCGGCATTTCCGCAGCCATTTGTCGATCATCGGCGGGCGGTCGTCGAATCGGCGAAAGTCGACAATTATCGACGTCGAAAAGATTGCGTCAGACATTTCGCGTGTCGGCTGAAATCCGCCCTTGCGCCGCCGACAATCTCAGGACACCAGCAGCTCGCTCCCGCATCGTCGCGGTCGTGCGGGCCGGGCCATCCGGAGCGCGCTCTGTCGCGTCCTCCCCTCTCGCCCTCCCGCTCACGCGGGCTCGGGACGAAGGCGGAATCGGACGGGGTCGCGCTCAAGCCGGGCGTGCGGGTGCCGATAGAGAGAACGAGCCTGCCCGTCATCGGGGGCAGGGCCAGGAGGACGTGTGAATCCGATCAGGGTGATGGTGGTCGACGACTCGGTCGTCGTCCGCAAGATCGTCACCGATGTGCTCTCCGAGGACCCCGGGATCGAGGTCGTCGGCACCGCCGTCAACGGCAAGGTGGCCGTCGCCAAGCTCGAGCAGCTCAAGCCGGACCTCATCACGATGGACATCGAGATGCCCGAGATGAACGGGATCGAGGCGGTGCGCGCGATCCGAGGCGGTGCCGGGGGTGGTGTGGCGGGACGAGGACTCGGCCGCATCCCGATCATCATGTTCAGCACGCTGACCGAGCGTGGCGCCACCGCGACCCTGGATGCACTCTCCGCCGGTGCCGACGACTACGTCACCAAGCCGGCCAACGTCGGCAGCGTCGCGCAGTCGATGGAGAGCGTGCGCCAGCAGCTGATCCCGAAGATCAAGGGCCTGCTGGGCCGGCCGGTCACGCCCGTCCGCGGTGCGACTCCGCCGCCCCCGCCGCCGAGGCCCGCGGCGCCGCGCACCGGCCCGGGGAAGAAGGCCGCGGTCCTGGTGATCGGCTCCTCCACCGGAGGGCCCGAGGCCCTCACCCGGGTGATCCCGGCGCTGCCGGGCAACCTGCCCGTGCCCGTCCTGCTGGCCCAGCACATGCCGCCCGTCTTCACCCGCCAGTTCGCCCAGCGCCTCGACCGGCTGAGCCCCCTGCGGGTGGTCGAGGCCGTCGACGGCACCCCGCTGATGCCGGGCACGGTGCACCTCGCCCCCGGCGACCACCACCTGGTCGTGCGCGCCAACGCCCGTGCCGCGTTCACGACGTCGCTCAACCAGAACCCGCCGGAGAACTTCTGCCGGCCCGCGGTCGACCCGCTGTTCCGCTCCGCCGTGGCCGCCTACGACGGCGCAGTCCTCGGCGTCGTGCTCACCGGCATGGGTGCCGACGGCCGCAACGGGTGCGGCGAGATCCGCAACGCCGGCGGGACCGTCGTCGTCCAGGACCAGGCGACCTCTGTCGTGTGGGGGATGCCGGGCGCCGTGGCGCAGGCCGGCTACGCCGACGAGGTCCTGGCGCTCGACCGGATCGCCGAGACCATCCAGAGACACCTCGCCGGCGCCGTGCCCCTCAACTCCGCAACAACCATGGCCGTGGGAGGTCGTCGATGAGCCTGACCGCGACCAGTTTCGACTGGGTCCGTGAACTCGTCCGCAAGGAGAGCGCGATCGTTCTCCAACCGGGCAAGGAGTACCTGGTGGAGGCCCGCCTCCTGCCGATCGCCCGGCAGATGGGTCTGCCCGACGTCACCAAGCTGGTGGAGACCGTGCGCGTGCGCCCGGACGCCGAGAACACGCGGCGGATCGTCGAGGCCCTCACCACCAACGAGACGTCCTGGTTCCGGGACGGTGACCCGTTCACCGCCCTCACCTCGACGGTGGTGCCGGCGCTGCTGGCGGCCCGTGGGGCGAACGAGCGCCTGCAGATCTGGTCGGCGGCGAGCTCCAGCGGCCAGGAGCCGTACACCATCGCGATGCTGCTCGACGACGCGCTGCCCAATGCGGCATCCCGTGTCTCGATCACCGCGACCGACCTCTCCCGGGAGATGGTGCAGCGCACCAAGGCCGGGAGGTTCAGCCAGCTCGAGGTCAACCGGGGCCTGCCCGCACCCATGCTCGTCCGGCACTTCCAGCGGGCCGGCACGGAGTGGGAGGTCTCGCCCACCCTGCGGCGGATGGTCACCGCCAGCGAGTGCAACCTGGCTGCGCCGCTGCCGCGGATGGGCCCGTTCGACGTGGTCTACCTGCGCAACGTGCTCATCTACTTCGACCTGCCGACCAAGCAGTTGATCCTCCGCCGCGTGCGGGACCTCATGCGACCCGACGGCTGGCTCTTCCTCGGCGCCGCCGAGACCACCCTCGGCGTCGACGACTCCTGGGAGCGGGTCGTCATCGGCCGCAGCTCCGCCTACCGCCCACTGAAGGGGGCCTGACATGCGTGCCTTGGTGATCGACGACTCGCGCGCCATGCGCCGGATCGTCACCGGCATCCTCACCAATCTCGGCTACGAGGTCCGCGACGCGGGCCACGGCCGTGAGGGGCTGGACGTCCTGGACGAGGGCTGGGTCCCCGACCTGGCCACGATCGACTGGAACATGCCGGTGATGGACGGGCTGCAGTTCGTCTCCGCCGTCCGTTCCAACCCCGCCTGGCGCCGGATGACGATGATGATGGTGACCTCGGAGAGCGAGCACACCCAGATCGTCCGCGCGCTGGCCGCCGGTGCGCACGAGTACATGATCAAGCCGTTCACCGCCGACGCGTTCCGCGACAAGCTCGCGCTGCTCGGCCTGCTCCCGCAGGAGGTCGCACTGTGACCGCGACGCCCGACACCGGACAGCGCCGCCGCACGAGCGACAGCCGACCGGTCATCACCGACCTGATCGACGAGGACACGATCCTGGCCGTCGCCGGCGACGCGTGGATCTCCCTGGTCGGCGAGGACGAGGTCCTCGTGCCGATCCCCGGCGACCTGCCCTTCGACGTCGTCTCCAGCTGGGTCGACGTCGTCGGTCCCTGGACCGGCAGCGTCGTCCTGACCACCGGTCGGGCCACCGCCGAGGCGCTCTCCCGGGCGCTACTGCGGGAGTCCGCTCCCGAGGTCCTCGAGGACGAGGACGTCGAGGACGCCTTCGGCGAGATCGCCAACGTCGTCGGCGGCAGCATCAAGGCGGCCCTCCCCGGGCCGTCCGCCTTGAGCCTGCCGCAGGTCGGCCACGCCCCGCTGGTGCGCAACCCGGCGGATGTCTGCCGCGTCGAGGTCCTCTGGCGCGGCGAGCCGCTCACCCTCTCCGTGCAGGGCGCGCTCCCGCCGCTGCCGGTTTCCCACTGACCCACTGACCGAGAACGAGGTGCCACTGTGAAGATCCTGATCGCCGACGACAGCCGCGTGATGCGGCAGATCGTCATCCGCACCCTGCGTCAGGCCGGGTACGACGACCACGACATCGTCGAGGCCGAGGACGGCGCCGACGCGCTGGCCAAGGCCGGCTCCGAGAGCCCGGACCTGATCCTGTCCGACTGGAACATGCCGAACATGAGCGGCATCGAGTGCCTCCAGGCGCTGCGCGCCCAGGGCTCGAGCGTGCCGTTCGGCTTCGTGACCTCGGAGGGCTCCGCGGAGATGCGGGAGAAGGCCGCCAACGCCGGCGCGCTGTTCCTCATCGCCAAGCCCTTCACCGCCGACACCTTCAACGAGCACCTGGACGGGGTGATCGCATGACCGCCTCCACCGGGGTGCAGATCCCCGCTTCCAAGGACATCCGCGACATGCTGACCGGCCTGGTCGGCAAGCCGGTCTCCGTCGCCCCCGGCGCGCCGGTCACCCCGACGCCGGAACGGCCGGTCTCCGTGGCCGTCTACGTCGACCCGCAGATGAACGTCAACGCCCTGTGCCTGATGGACCTTGGCGCGTCGGCCTACACCGGCTCCGCCCTGGCCCTGCTGCCCCCCGGCGGCGCGCAGGACGCGGTCGAGGAGGACGGCGAGCTGACCGGCATGCAGGTCGAGGCGCTGTACGAGGTGGTGAACGTGCTCTCCGCGCTGTTCAACACCCCGGGTGCCCCGCACTCCAAGCTGCACAAGCTCTACGCCCCCGGCGAGGAAGTGCCCGGCGATCTGGCCGGCATGCTCTCGGCGTTCAACCGGATCGACCTCGCCATCGAGGTGCCCACGTACGGCAAGGGAGCGCTCTCCTTCGTCGTCCCCTGAGAAAGGACCACCCTTCCCCCCACGCCTCGCACGCTCGGCGCGGGCCCCTGAACGGTGGCCGAACCCACGCCACGACCCCCGTCGCACGCCGCGACGGGGGTCGTGGCGTGTTGCACGTGGAACAGCCCTCAGGCGAGCGCGGCCCGGGACTCGTCGGCCTCGGTGGGCAGGCAGGCCCAGACGTGCTTGCACTCCTCGTCCACGTACCAGCCGTGGGCGACCGACAGGCGGGCGACGAGCTGCAGGCCCATGCCGCCCTGGGCCGGGTCGCGGTCGACGGTCGGCGCGGGCATCGAGCCCGGCGCCCGGTCGCTGACGTCGAGCAGCCAGCCCCCGCTGCCGGCCACCACGGTGGCGACGACGGGACGTTCGCCGTGCCGCAGCGCGTTGGAGGCCAGCTCGTCGAAGGCCAGGATGAGCTGCTCGCTGGAGGGGTCGTCCCCCTCCGGCGGGTAGCCGACGCGGCAGAGCCGTGACCGCAGGGCGGCCCGCGCGGCGGGCAGCTCGGCCAGACCGTGCAGCCGCCAGCGCCACATCTCCCCACGGCCGTCGGGCAGAGGGCGCACCGGCCATGCGAGTCGCACCATGCCTCCCCCTCGGCTCAGACGTCGACGCACCTCGTGGTGCCCCGTCCCGAGGCGTGTCAACCCCCCACTCGGGCGCGAAGGGCTCCACATGTGTCGAGAGTCACCACGTCCCCCGGTGGGGTCGGTCGTGAGTCGCGCATTGCTTTCCGGTGTCCGACCAGCCACGCTTGCTCCTCTGCTGCCGTCAGCGCGGCCGATGGGCTGGGGCTGAGGGCATGCGGCGGACGGACACGGCACCGTTGCGTGGTGACCTGCTGCTCGAGGCGGTCGAGGGCATGGACCGCCCGTTGTTCGTCCTCGACGACGACTGGACCTTCGTGTACGTGAACCCGGCCGGTGCGGGGGTGCTCGACCGCAGGGTCGACGAACTCGTCGGCCACGACATCTGGGTGGAGTTCCCCGAGGCGGTCGGCGGGCCGTTCGAGTCGCTGTACCGGGAGGTGCGGCGGTCGGGCCGCGCGGGCAGCACCGAGGCCTGGTTCGGGCCCCTGGAGAAGTGGTTCCGGGCGGATGCCTTCCTCACCGAGGCCGGCCTGGTGATCAGCTACGACGACGTCACCGAGCGCCGCCGGGCCGAGGACGAGCGCGTGGCCGCCGTCGCCGCCCGCGAGCGCGCGGTCGCGGAGGCAGACCGGGCGGCGCGCGCGGCCGAGGAGGCCGGCCGGCACCTCATGCTGCTGGGCGACATCAACCTGGCGATGACCTCGACGTACGACACCGACGAGGCGGTACAGCGTTTTGCCGAGCTGGTGGTCCCGCTGCTGGCCGACTGGTGCATCGTCAGCGTCATCGACCCCGACGGGACGCGCAGGGACGTCGGGCGCGCGCACCGGGACCCGGCCCTGGTGCCGGATCTGCACCGCTACGCCGACCTGCGGGTGACCACCAACCACGCGAGCGCGCCCGTGCCCCGGATGCTGCGCGACCCGCAGCCGGTCGTCTTCCCGGAACTCACCCCCGCGATCGTCGAGTCGATGGTCCCCGAGCCGGCCGCCCGCGCGGTGCTCGCCCCGCTCCGCCCGGCGGCCGCCGCGGGCTTCCCGCTGCTCGCGCGCGGCGAGCTCATTGGCGGTTTCACGCTGATCAACGGCCCGGAGCGGGGGGCGCACGCGCCGACCGAGCTCCGGACTGCGGAGATCGCCTCACGCCGGGCTGCTCTCGCGCTGGACAACGCCCGGCTGTCCTCGCTCAACCAGCAGGTCGCCGAGCGGTTGCAGCTGAGCCTGCTGTCCCCGCCGGTGCAGCCGGACAACCTCGAGCTGGCGGTCCGCTACCGCCCGGCGACCCAGGGCGTCTCGATCGGTGGTGACTGGTACGACGCCTTCCTGCAGCCCGACGGGCACACCGTGCTGGTGATCGGCGACGTGATGGGGCACGACATCGAGGCCGCCGCGGCGATGGGGCAGATCAAGACCCTGGTCCGCGGTATCGCCTACGACCGCCTGGAGGACCCGGCGGGTCTGCTGAGCCGGGTCGACCACGCGCTCGTCGGGCTCGCGGTGCCGGCCATGGCGACGGCGCTGGTGTGCCGGGTGGAGCAGGACGCGGCCGACCGTGCCGCCGGCGTCCGCCGCCTGCTGTGGGCCTCGGCCGGGCATCCCGACCCGATGCTCCTGCTGCCCGACGGGCGGGTCGAGGACCTGGCCGTGCCCGTCGGACCCCCGCTGGGCATCGGCTGGCCCGGCGACCGCTCCGACGGCGACGCCGTGGTCCCCGACGGCAGCACGCTGCTGCTGTTCACCGACGGCCTGTTCGAACGGCGCGGGCTGCCGCTGGACGACGGGCGCGCCCAGGTCCGTGCGCTGCTGGAGTCCTCGGCCGACCTGTCCCTCACGGACCTGTGTGACCGGCTGCTGGCCGAGATGCTGGGCGAGGGCGTCGAGGACGACGTCGCCGTCCTGGCGGTCCGCGCGCACCCGGTGGACGGGAACCGCCCCGCCGAGGCGGGCCCGGAGCTGCTTCCGCCGTCGGTGGGCTGAGGCCCGCTCCGCGGCGGGCCGGCGCTCACACCCGTTCGAGGGCGAAGGCGACCAGGAACCCCAGACTGGTGATGACACCGGTCCAGACGCGGGTGTGCTCGAACGCCTCCGGGATCATGGTGTCGGCGATCATGGTCAGGATGGCGCCCGCGGCCACGGCGGTGATCAGCGCGACGACCTCGGTCGGCGCCCCGCCCAGCGCCAGGAAACCGACCAGCGCCGAGAGGCCGCTGGCCAGCGCGATGCCGCCCCAGACGCCGAAGACGTAGGCCGCCGACCGGCCGTTGCGCTTCATCCCGGCCGCGGAGGACAGCCCCTCGGGGACGTTCGAGATGACCACCGCGGCGAGCACCGGAGCGCTCACGGAGCCGCCGCCGAGCAGGCCGAGGCCGAGCACCACCGATTCGGGCACTCCGTCGAGCAGCGCACCGGTGGCGATGGCCGCACCGCTGCCGGAGTGCTCGTCCTCCGAGGGCTGCTGCTCGCCCGAGCGCTTGCGGTGCCGCCCGCCCCGCCGGGCGAGGGCGATGTTGGCGCCGAGGTAGGCGAGCGCGCCGCCGGCGAACCCGATCGCGGCCGGGACCAGTCCGCCGGTGTCGGCCGCCTCGGCCATGAGGTCGAAGGCAACGGCGGAGACCAGCACGCCCGACCCGAACGCCATGACGGCGGCGATGACGCCCGGCGGGACCCGCACGAACCAGGCGACGAGCGCGCCCAGCACCAGTGCGCCGCCCCCCAGCAGGCCCCACAGCCCTGCTTCCACCCAGGTCGGCACTGGCACCTCCGTCGTCCCGCGCACCATGAGGCGGCCATCGGGTCCTGCCCGACCGAGAAGAGTGCCAACCGCACGGGGCTGCCGCTCACCGGGAGTCAGCCATCTGCCCCTTCGGGATGAAATCCGCTCCCCGAACGCGGGACACCGCAGTCCTGGCGCTGACTCTGCGTCATGTCCCCCGGCATCCTCGATCGCGAACCACCTGCGCCGAGCGTCGTCGATGACGGGGGACGGCGGGCGCGCGACCAGAGATGAGGACCATCAGATGAGCAACACCGGACGTTCCTTCGCCCGCACGGGCGTCATGATCGCAGTGGCGGCGAGCGCCCTGCTGACCACCGCGCTGCCGGCCTCCGCGGCCCCGGCCGACAAGGTGACGATCTGCCACGCCACGGGCTCGGCCACGAACCCGTACGTGGTCATCACGCCGTCGGCCGCGGGCGTCTACAACGGCCACTACCTCCAGCACGACGACCTCGGCCAGGGCGACATCATCCCGGAGTTCACCTACAAGGGCGTCACCTACGCCGCGAAGAACGGCGGGCAGGCCGCGATCGACAACGGCTGCGTGGCGCCGTCCTACGTGGACGACGACCCCACCTCCTGATAGGGGCGCGCGCCCATGGCGCGCCACCGACGCACTCGGCGGGAGCGGATTCGCTCCCGCCGAGTGCGTTCGTCGTCTCAGTCCGGGTGGCGCAGCAGGTAGCGGCCGAAGTGGGGCACGGTGAACGCGATCTGGCCGCGCTCGGCGGAGTAGACCAGGCCCTTCTTGATCAGCGAGTCGCGGGCGGGGGAGAGCGACGCCGGCTTGCGGCCCAGCGACACCGCCACCTCGGAGGTGGCGACGGCCGCGCCACCGGGCCCGCCGAGCTCGGCCATCGCGTGCATGTACTCGCGCTCGGCCGGCGTCGCCCGGTCGTAGCGGGAGCCGAAGAAGCCGACGGCGAGCTCCGTCTCGGCCACCGGCGCGGCCATCGCCACGTCGGCGGCGGTGATGGGGGAGGAGGCGGCGAGGTCCCAGGTGACCTTGCCGTAGGCCTGCACGAAGTAGGGATAGCCGTCGGCGGCGTCGTAGAGCGCGTCGAGCGCCTCCTGCTCGAACTCCACGCCCTCCCGCTCGGCGGGTGCGATCAGCGCGCGGTCGGCGGCCTCGCGCTCGAGCCGGTCGATGCGGAGGTAGCGGAAGAGCCGCTCGGAGTAGCTCTTCGAGGCGCTGAGGACGGCCGGCAGGTGGGGGAGCCCGGCACCGACGACGATCAGCGGGGCGCCCTGCTGGGAGAGCTCGTGGCAGGCCGCGCAGACGGCGGAGACGTCGTCGGGCTGGATGTCCTGCATCTCGTCGATGAACAGGGCGATCCCGCTGCCGATGTCGGCGGCCACCCCGGCGGCGTCGCTCAGCAGCTCGACCAGGTCGATCTCCATGTCGCCGGAGTCCGCGCGCCCGCTGGCGGCGGGCACGTCGATGCCGGGCTGCCAGCGGTCCCGGACCTTCGCGACCGTGCCTCCATCCCCGCCCGCCCCCCGCAGCGCGAAGGCCTTGACCACGCCGAGGACCTCGGCCACCGATTCCTGGTCGCCGTGCCGGGGGCCCAGTTCTCGCAGCGCCATGTGCAGCGCCGAGCTCACCGGGCGGCGCAGGGACTGGTCCGGGCGGGCCTCGATCTTGCCGGTGCCCCACCCCCGCGAGATGGCCGCGGATCGCAGCTGGTTGAGCAGCACCGTCTTGCCCACCCCGCGCAGCCCGGTGAGCACCAGCGACCGCTCCGGACGCCCGTGCGCGATCCGTTCCAGGACGACGTCGAAAGCCGAGAGCTCGCTGTCCCGGCCGGCCAGCTCGGGGGGCCGCTGACCAGCGCCGGGGGCGTACGGGTTCCGCACGGGGTCCATGTCGACCACCGTATGGGGTTGTCTAGCCGTCGCCGTAGAGATCGATAGAACGGACCGGCGCGTGTCGCCGCAGAGGGTCGACCGGACGCGGAGCCGTGATGCGGCCAGAGGCTCGGCGCGCCCGGTCGAGCCGGGCGGCCCGCGCCGAACGGCGTCGAGTGCTGTCTGGGCACGTCTAGAACTTGCGCTAGAAAGAGTCAGACGGCGTGAGATCCCGCAGCGAGAGGGGAGGCCCCGCTAGCGTCGCCCCATGATCAGGTTCCTGCTCAAGGTCGTCCTGCTCGGAGCGGTCTTCTTCGTCCTCACCAGGTACGACGTGCTGCCGGGGCTCGACGTCGTCGAGAACCCGGACGGGCCGCTCGGCGTATACGGCACCTACCTCTGGATCGCGCTCATCTTCGGCATCGTGAACGCGGTCGTCGGGCCCCTCCTGCGACTGCTCTCCCTGCCGTTCGTGGTTCTCACGCTGGGGCTGTTCCTGCTGGTGATCAACGCGGCGCTGCTCGGCCTGACCGCGGCGCTCACGACCCGACTGGAGATCGACGGCATCGGCACCGCGATCCTCGGTGGCCTGATCCTCGCGGTGGCCGGCTGGGTGGCCGACCAGCTGCTCGACCGCTGATCCCGGCCCGGGCCGGGCGGCTCGCCGCCTCGCCGTGACGGACGTCTCAGCGGGCAGTAGCGTGGCCTCTCATGGCCAGTGACACCGGTGTGTTTCCGGCGACCCCGGAGCGCGACCGGCACGGCGGATCCGCGGGCAGCTCCCTGACCGAGCTGGCCGCCCTGGAGGCCGCCCGCGACGAGAAGCGGCGACTGCTCGACCGGGCGGCGGAGGTCGCCGCCGCCGGACTGGACCCGGCGGGGGCGCTGCCGGCCGGGTGCCGAACCGAGGACCTGCCCGCCTTCCTGCGGCGCTACTACTGGAGCGAGCCGGCCCAGGAGGTCGTGAGGCACCCGCCCGAACACCTGGCCGCCCTGGCGCTCGGCCACCTCGCCCTGGCCGAGGTCCGGCCCCCCGGTGCCGCGACCGTCGACGTGCACCACGCCGGGGAGCGCGCCCGCGCCGTGGTCCGGCTGGTCACCGACGACATGCCGCATCTGGTCGACTCGGTCACCGCGGAGGTGGTCCGCCAGGGCTTCGCGCTGGAGCACATCGTGCACCCGGTGCTCGTGCTCCGGCGCGACCTGCGCGGCCGGATCACCGCTTTCTGCGACAGCGCCGATGCCTCGGCCTGCGGTGTCGACGCGGTCGCCGAGTCGTGGATGGCCGTCGTCCTGGACGGGCCGCTGGACGACGAGGCGGCCGAGGACCTCGTGGCCGGGCTGCGCACCGTGCTCGACGACGTCCGGGCCGTCTGCGAGGACACCGTCCGGCTGCGCGAGCGGGTGCGTGAACTCGCTGCCCGGCTCGACCAGATGTCGCCCGCGCCGTCCGGGGCCACCGACCCCTCCGACGACCCGGCGGAGGCCGCGGCGCTGCTGCGCTGGCTGGCCGACGGGAACTTCCTGCTGCTCGGCGCCCGGGAGGTGGAGCTGTCCGGGGACCCGAAGGCCGGGGTCCGCGCGGTTCCCGGCACGGGCCTGGGCGTGCTGCGCAGCGACACCGACATGACCGGCGGGGGCGCCACCCCGGAGGCCGTCCAGGCCCCCTCGGGCCACCTGGTCAGCGTCACCAAGGCCGACAGCCGCGCCTCCGTGCACCGGCGGGCCTGGCTGGACCTGGTCGCCGTCACCGCTCCGGCCGACCCCTCGGGCATCCGGCGGCAGTACCGCTTCGTCGGGCTGTTCCCGTCGGTCGCCTACTCCAGCAGCGTGCTGGACGTGCCGCTCGTGCGGCGCCGCGTCGCCGAGGTGATCGCCCGCTCCGGCGTGCCGGCCGACAGCCACACCGGCAAGGAGTTGCTCGACGTCCTGGAGACCTATCCCCGCGACGAGCTGATGCAGGTCGGCGCGGACGAGCTCCTGCCGGTGGCGATGGGCGTCCTGCACCTGCAGGAGCGCCGCCAGACCCGGCTGTTCCTGCGCCAGGACCCGACCGGCCGGTTCTGGTCGGCGCTGGTCTACCTCCCGCGCGACCGGTACACCACCGAGGTCCGCCTGACGATGCAGCAGCTGCTGCTCGAGCGCCTCGGCGGCAACAGCATCGAGTTCACCGCTCGCTCGACCGAGTCGGTGCTCGCCCGCCTGCACTTCGTCATCCGCTTGCCGGTCGGCCGTCGGGGCGCACCCCGCCGGGTCGCCGTCGACGTCGACGCGCTGCAGGGGGAGCTCGCCGCGGCGGCCCGTAGCTGGGGCGACGAGCTCTCCGAGGCGCTGGCCGCGCGCTACGGCGCGGACGCGGAGACGGTGTTCGCGCGGGTCGCCGACGCGTTCCCCGCCGCCTACCAGGAGGACTTCCCCGCCGAACGGGCCGTCGAGGACCTCGCACGCCTCGAGGGGCTGGAACCGGGTGGCCTGGCGCTACGGCTCTGGACCCCGGCCGGTGCCGCGCCGGGGGAGCGCCGGCTGTCGGTGTACCGGGTCGGTGAGCGGCTGCTGCTGTCGCGCATCCTGCCGATGCTGCAGAACATGGGCGTCGACGTCGTCGACGAACGGCCCTACGAGCTGGACCGGATCGGCGCTCCGCCCACCTGGATCTACGACTTCGGCGTCGCGGTCCCGCAGCTGGAGCTGCCGCTGCTGCGATCGTTGCCCGAGCGGTTCACCGAGGCCGTCGGGGCGGTCTGGCGCGGGGAGGCCGAGGACGACGGTCTCGGCGCGCTGGTCATGCTGGCCGGGCTCAACTGGCGGCAGGTCGCCGTGGTGCGGGCCTACGTGCAGTGGCTGCGCCAGGCGGGCCTGCCGTTCGGCCAGGCCTACGTCGAGCAGACCCTGGCCGCCCACCCCGGCGTCGTCGCCCGGCTGGTCGCGCTCTTCGAGACCCGGTTCTCCCCGGGACGGGTCAACGGCCGGGAGGGCCGGCAGGCCGACCTGGTGGAGGCGCTGCGCCGCTCCATCGGCGAGGTGGCCTCGCTCGACGCCGACCGGGTGCTGAGCTCGCTGCTCGCGGCGGTGACCGCCACGCAGCGGACCACGTACTACGCCATGTCCACCCCGGCCCGGCCCGCGCTGGCGCTCAAGCTGGACCCGGCCGAGGTGCCCGACCTGCCCGACCCGCGCCCGAAGCACGAGGTGTGGGTGAGCTCGCCGCGCGTCATGGGCGTGCACCTCCGGTTCGGCAAGGTCGCCCGCGGTGGGCTGCGCTGGTCCGACCGCCGCGAGGACCTGCGGACCGAGATCCTGGGCCTGGTCAAGGCGCAGATGGTGAAGAACACCGTGATCGTGCCGACCGGGGCCAAGGGCGGTTTCGTCGTCAAGCGCCCACCGGGCGAGGGCGCCTCGCGCGACGAGGTGCTCGCCGAGGCCCAGGCCTGCTACAAGCTCTTCATCGGCTCGCTGCTGGCGCTCACCGACAACCTGGGAAACGGCGAGGTGGTGCCCCCGGCCAAGGTCGTCCGGCACGACGGCGACGACTCCTACCTGGTGGTCGCCGCCGACAAGGGGACGGCGACCTTCTCCGACCTGGCCAACTCCGTGGCGCTGGAGCGCGGCTTCTGGCTCGGCGACGCCTTCGCCTCCGGCGGCTCGGTGGGCTACGACCACAAGGCCATGGGCATCACCGCCCGCGGCGCCTGGGAGTCGGTGACCCGCCACTTCCGCGAACTCGACCTGGACGTGCAGCGCCAGGACTTCACCGTCGTCGGCGTGGGCGACATGTCCGGCGACGTGTTCGGCAACGGGATGCTGCTGTCCGAGCACATCCGGCTGGTCGCCGCCTTCGACCACCGGCACGTCTTCGTCGACCCGTCGCCGGACGCGGCCGCCTCGTTCCGCGAACGGCAGCGCCTGTTCGCCCTGCCGCGGTCGAGCTGGGAGGACTACGACCCGCGGCTCATCAGCGCCGGCGGCGGGGTGTGGCCGCGCACGGCCAAGGCCATCCCCGTCTCCGAGCAGATGCGCTCGGCCCTGGGCATCGACCGCGGCGGCACGTCGATGAGCCCGATCGAGCTCATGCGGGCGATCCTCCTGGCGCCGGTGGACCTGCTGTTCAACGGCGGCATCGGCACCTACGTCAAGGCCGCCTCGGAGAGCCATCTCGAGGTCGGCGACAAGGCCAACGACGCGCTGCGCGTCGATGGCGGGCAGCTGCGCGTCCGGGTCGTCGGCGAGGGCGGCAACCTGGGGCTCACCCAGCGCGGCCGCATCGATTACGCGCTGGCCGGCGGCAAGGTCAACACCGACGCCATCGACAACTCCGCCGGTGTGGACACCTCCGACCACGAGGTGAACATCAAGATCGCGCTGAACCGGCCGGTCGCCGACGGCGCCATCGACGCCGAGGGGCGTGCGGCGCTGCTGGGCGAGATGACCGACGACGTCGCCGTCGCCGTCCTGACCGACAACCACGCGCAGAACGCGACCCTGGCCGTGGAGACCGTGTCGGCGCGCAGCCTGCTCGACTCCCACGAGCGCTTCATCCGCTCCCTGGAGCGCTCCGGCCGGCTGAACCGCGCGGTGGAGTTCCTGCCCGACGACCGCCGCCTGGCCGAGCGGCGTCGCGACGGGCAGGCGCTCACCAGCCCCGAGCTGTCGGTGCTGCTGGCCTACGCGAAGCTCCAGGCGGGTGATGCGGTGCTGCAGTCGACGCTGCCCGACGACCCGGCGCTGGAGGCGCTGCTGGTCGACTACTTCCCGGCCCCGCTGCGCGAGCGCTTCCCCGACGCGGTCACCGGTCACCCTCTGCGGCGGGAGATCATCGGGACCGTCCTGACCAACCGGGCGGTCAACATCGCCGGTGTCACCGGGCTGTTCCGGCTGGTCGAGGAGACCGGTGTGCCCCTGCCGACCGTGGTCCGGGCGCACGCCGTCGCCCGGGAGGTGTTCGGCATCGACCGGATCTGGGACGCCGTGCGTCCGCTGGACAACCGGGTCCCGGCCGCCGTGCAGGTCGAGGCCCGCACCGAGGCCACGCGGCTGGCCGAGCGGGCCACCCGCTGGTTGCTGCGCCAGCCCGACCTCACCTCCGAGGAACCGCCGCCGCTGGCCGAGGTGACCGGGCGCTTCGCCGACTCCGTCGCCGAGGTGCAGGCGGGGCTGCCCGGCTGGCTGATGGGTCGGGAGGCCGAGGCGTACGCCGCCCGCGCCGCCCGGCTCCGCGAGGCCGGTCTGCCCGATGAGCTCGCCGCCCGGGTGTCGGTGGCCCCGCTGCTGCCGGCGGCGCTCGACCTCGCCGTCGTCGCCGAGCGCACGGGTGCTCCGGTGGCGCTGGCCGGCCAGGTGATGCAGCGGCTGTCCGAACGGCTGGGGCTGGCACCGCTGCGCGACCAGGTGACCGCGCTGCCCCGGGACCGGCGCTGGCCCTCCATGGCGCGGGCCTCGCTGCGCGACGACCTGGCGATGGAGCAGTCGTCGCTGACCGAGGACGTGCTGGGCCTGCGCACGTCGGACGTCGAGTCCCCGGCGGAGCTGGTGACGCGCTGGGAGGAGGGCTGGGACACCGCCCAGCGCCGTGCCGCCGGGCAGCTCGCCGACATCACGTCCGGGGAGCGGCAGGAGCTGGCGGAGCTGCTGGTCGCCGTGCGCACGCTGCGCGGGCTGCGCAAGCGCCGCCAAGCACGCCGCATCGCCCGCCCCACCGAGGAGAAGTAGCGCGCCGGCCGGGGCGCGGTCCCGGCGCCATCGGGTTCCCGCCACCAGGGTCGGCCCACCGTCACGGCCGGCGGTCGGTGCCCGTGAGAGTCATCGAACCGTCATGTCGAGCGGGGTTGGCAGATCCCTCCGTGGGCACGGTCCGGGCGACAGTGACCGCCGACCGAGGGGATGTCGTGCCGCTGCGCCCCCTGACCCGCACCGACGGCTACCTGCCCATCGAGGACCACGGCCTGATCGGTGACGGCGTCACCTGCGCGCTCGTGGCGCGGGACGGCGCCATCCCGTGGCTGTGCCTGCCCACCTTCGACGGCGAGCCCTTCGTCGCCGGGCTGCTGGACGCGGAGCGGGGCGGCACCTTCGCGGTCACCCCGGTCGGGCTGCGGGAGGCGGCCCAGCGGTACCTGCCCGACACCGGGGTCCTGGTCACCGAGCTCCACGCGGCCGACGGCGTCCTGGAGCTGACCGACTGCCTGCCGCTCCGTGCGGGTGCTGACCTGGCCGAGCCGGTGCCGGCCGGGCGCGGCGAGCTCCTGCGCACGGCCCGCGTGCTCTCGGGCACGGTGGAGGTGGACATCCGGCTCGCGCCCAGGGACGGTGTGCAGGTGCGCTCGGAGTTGGGCGCCTGGCGGATCCGCTGGCCGGCCCGCCCCGACCTCGACCTGCTGCTGTGGTGCTCCTCGCCGCTGACGCTCACCGGCGACGGTGCGATCGCCGGGAAGGCCAGGCTGCGGGAGGGGGAGCGGCTCACCGTCACGCTGCAGTGGTCGGGGCAGACGCACACGCGGGCCCGCAGCGAGCCGGAGGCGCTGGTCGACCAGACCGCCGCGTCCTGGCGGGCGTGGGCGGACCGCCTGACCTACTCCGGGCCGCAGGCCGACCTGGTGCGTCGCTCGGCGCTCACCCTCAAGTTGCTCGACCACGTGCCGACCGGCGCGGTGATGGCGGCCGCGACGTCTTCCCTGCCGGAGGGCATCGGCGGGGAGCGGAACTGGGACTACCGGTACACCTGGGTGCGCGATGCCGCGTTCACCGGCTACGCGCTGCGCCGGATCGGCATGGAGGAGGAGTCGCACGCCTTCCTGACCTGGACCCTGCGCAACGTGGAGCGCAGGGGCGGGGTGGACATCATGTACGCCCTGGACGGCGAGCCGCCGGCGACCGAGTGGCTGGACGCCACGCTGTCGGGGTACCGCGGCTCCGGCCCGGTCCGGTGGGGGAACGGGGCGGCGCGGCAGGTGCAGAACGACGTCTACGGCGAACTCCTCGACGTGGCCTACCAGTGGATGCGTGCCGGAGGTGAGGTCAGCGAGCCGTTGTGGCTGGCCCTGCGGACGCTCGCGGAGCAGGCGATCGCGCACTGGCAGACGCCGGACAACGGGATCTGGGAGGTCCGCAGTGCCGGGCGGCCCTTCACCTACTCGGTGGCGATGTGCCACGTCGCCGTCGACCGGGCGCTGCGGATGGCGAACCTGCTGGGCCTGCCGCACCCCCGGGAACGCTGGCAGGCGGAGGCCGACCGCATCCACCGCACGCTGCTCGAGGAGGCGTGGGACCCCGACCGGGGCACGTTCACCGAGCACCTGACCCCGCCCGGCACCGGTGACCGGGGCGGCCTGGACGGCTCGCTGCTGAGTCTGCCGATGCGGCGGATCATCCCGGCCGACGACCCGCGCATGGTCGCCACGACGGAGGCCGTCCGGCGGTACCTCGACGCCGGGGACGGCCTGCTCTACCGCTACCTGCACACCGAGTCGCCGGACGGCCTGGAGGGGACCGAGGGTGCCTTCCTGCTCTGCAGCTTCTGGCTGGTGGACAACTTCGCGGGGCAGGGCAGGCTCGACGAGGCGCAGGCGCTGTACGACTCGCTGTGCGGCCGGGCCACCGAGCTCGGCCTGCTCGCGGAGGAGATCGACCCGGCGACCGGGTCGTTCCTCGGCAACTTCCCACAGGCGTTCAGCCACGTGGGCGTCATCAGCAGCGGCTGGAACCTCGGTCGGGCGCTGGCCGCCCGGGATGGAGCCCGCACCCGATGAACCGATCGTTCGTCGTCCTCGGCGGCACCGGCGACCTCACCGGCCGGCTGCTGCTGCCCGGGCTGGCCGAGCTCGTGGCCGCCGGCGTGCTCGCCGAGCCGGTGACCGTGCTGGCCGTGAGCCAGGAGGACTGGTCCGACGAGGAGTACCGCGACTGGGCCCGCGCACGGCTCTCCGAGCACGCAGGCCACGTGCCCGAGGCGGCCCGCGAGCGGCTGGCCGGGTGGCTGGGCTACCGGCACGGCGACGTCACGGTTCCCGCGGACCTGCGCGCCGCGCTCGAGCGGGCCGGCGGGGTGCCGGTGGTCTACCTGGCGCTGCCGAACACCGTCTTCCTGCCCACGCTCGAGGCTCTGGCGGAGGCCGGGGTGCCCGACGGCGCCGTGATCGCCGTCGAGAAGCCGTTCGGCCGGAACCTGGCCGACGCCCGGCAGCTGAACGAGGTCCTGCACCGGCTGGTACCCGAGGACCGGGTCTTCCGCACCGACCACTTCCTCGCCATGCAGACGGTCCTCAACATCCTCGGGCTGAGGTTCGCCAACCGGGTGTTCGAACCCGTGTGGAACGCGCAGCACCTCGAGCGGGTGGACATCGTGTTCGACGAGACCTTGGGCCTCGAGGGCCGGGCCGGCTACTACGACACCGCCGGCGCGCTACGGGACATGCTGCAGAACCACCTGCTGCAGATGCTGGCGGTGGTGGCGATGGAGCCCCCGGCCGCGCTCGACGCCCGCAGCCTGGCCGCCCGCAAGGCCGACGTGCTGCGGGCGGTCCGCCCGCCGCGGGACATGCGGCGGGACACCGTGCGCGGCCGGTACACCGCGGGCACCGTCGGCGACCGGGAGCTGCCGGACTACACCGCCGAGCAGGGCGTGCAGGCCGACCGCGGCACCGAGACCTACGCCGAGTACACGGTCGAGGTCGACAACTGGCGCTGGGCGGGCGTTCCCTTCCGTCTCCGCTCGGGCAAGGCGCTGGGCGCCGACCGGCACGAGATCGTGCTGCGGTTCAAGCCGGTGCCGCACCTGGCCTTCGACCCCGGGACCGACGGCGGGGGAGCGGAGTCGGACGTGCTGCGGCTGCGGCTGGACCCGGACGGGATCAGCCTGGAGCTCAACCTCAACGGGGCCGGCGATCCCTTCGGCCTGGAGCGTCGCTCGTTGGACGTCGATCTGCCGCCGGCCCGACTGTCCGCCTACGGGTTGCTGCTGGAGGAGCTGCTGGCGGGGAGGGCGGCTCTGTCGATCAGCGACGTCGAGGCCGAGGAGTCGTGGCGGATCGTCGAGCCGATCCTCGCCGCCTGGGCGGCCGGCGAGGTGCCTCTGCTGGAGTATCCGGCCGGTTCCGACGGCCCGGCCTGCGGCTGATGCGCTGCATCGTCCCGTCTACCGGCGTCTCGGTGCAGCGCTAGATGGATGCAGACGGCGGGAGAGGGGGGCCGGAGGTCGTCGCCGTGCTCGGCTCGACGCCGCTGCTCGGGTGCGGATGGGAGACGAACGGCCATCTCGCCGACGCCTTCGACCCGATGGACCTCGGCGGCGTGGAGCCGAGCCTCAGGCGCTCGCACGGGGCACGTCGGCTGCGCTGAGCCGGCCAGGCGGTATGGCGGCGTATCGCTCGGTCTAGCGTCAGGACTAGAGAGTCCCAGATGCGGTCAGAGGAGCGGTCGGCGCTCGCCGAAACGGGTGGCCTGCTCGAAGGCGTGCCCCACCTCGAGCACCCGTCGGTCGGCGCGCGGCGGGCCGACCACCTGCAGCCCCACCGGCAGCCCGTCCGGGGTGAACCCGCCCGGCACCGACAGGGCCGGGCAGCCGGTCGCCGAGACGATGGTGCAGGACCGCATCCACGCCAGGTAGTCCTCCTGCGGCACCCCGGCGATCTCGGTTGGGTACTCCAGCTCCACCGGGAACGGCAGGACCTGCGTCGTCGGGCAGACCAGGACGTCGTAGCGGGAGAAGAACTCGACCATCCGCTCGTAGAGCTTCGTGTGCTGCTGCTCGGCGCGGGCGAGGTCGGCGCCGGTCAACCGCGCGCCGAGCGCGGCGTTCCAGCGGATCGTCTCCTTGACCTGGTCGGGGGAGCGCCGGACCAGATCGGTGAACGCGGCGTCGAAGAGCCAGGCCCGCAGCGTGCCGAACACGTCGTCGGCGCCGTCCAGGTCCGGGCAGGCCTCCTCCACGACCGCGCCGAGGCCCTCGAACACCGGCAGGGACGCCGCCAGCACTGCGGTTATCGCCGGATCGACCGCCACCCGGCCGCCGAGGTCCGGCGCCCAGGCCACCCGCAGCCCGTCCAGCCGCTCGGGCAGCGGAGCGGCGAACCCCGACGGGTCGTCGGACAGCGACAGCGGCGCCCGGGCGTCGGGACCGGCCAGCACCGACAGCTGCAGCGCCACATCGGCGACGGTCCGCCCCAGCGGGCCCTGCACCGACAGCGTCGACCAGCCCATCGGCGTCGGCCAGGTCGGCACCCGGCCGGGGGTGGGCCGCAGCCCGACGACGTTGCAGAACGCCGCGGGATTCCGCAACGAGCCGCCCATGTCGCTGCCCTCGGCCAGCGGCACCAGCCCCGCGGCGAGGGCCGCCGTGGCGCCACCGCTGGACCCGCCCGCCGACAGGCCGTGCCGGTACGGGTTGTGGGTGGCGCCGAACAGCGGGTTCACCGTGTGCGAGCCGGCGGCGAACTCCGGCACGTTGGTCTTGCCGATCCGGATGGCGCCCGCGTCCTTCAGCCGGGCCACCACCAGCTCGTCGCGCAGCGGCACCGTGTCGCGGTGCAGCGGCGAACCCCACGTCGTGCGCATCCCGCCGGTGACGTGGGTGTCCTTGTGCGCCACCGGCAGCCCGTGCAGTGGTCCGAGCGGCTCCCCGGCGGCCTGCGCGGCGTCGGCCGCGTCGGCGGCGGCGCGGGCGCCGTCGGCGTCCAGGGTCACGACGGCGTTCAGCGCGGGATCGAGCCGCTCGATGCGCGCCAGGTGGGCTTCCAGCAGCTCGCGCGCGGACACCTCCCGGCGGCGCACCAGGCCGGCCAGCTCGGTCGCGGGACGCGTGCACAGCTCCTCGACGTCGGTCATCCCTGCAGCGTCGCAGAAGCCCGGGTGCGCGCGACCCGGGAGGCCGGTGAACGATGGAGGGCGATGACCGACGATCGAGCCACCCCCGGCGACACCCCGCACGACGCCAGCTTCGAGACCCTCGGCCTGCGCCCGGAGCTGCTGAACGCGCTGTCGGCCCTCGGCTACGAGGAGCCCACGCCCATCCAGCAGGAGGCGATCCCGCCGCTGACCGCGGGCCGCGACCTGCTCGGCCAGGCAGCCACGGGCACCGGGAAGACGGCGGCGTTCTCCCTGCCGGTGCTCCAGCAGCTGTCCGCCCACCGCCGCGACAAGCCGCCCGTGGCGCTGGTCCTCGTGCCCACCCGCGAGCTCGCCGTCCAGGTGTCCGAGGCACTGCACCGCTACGGCAAGGACCTGGGCGCCCGCGTGCTCCCGGTCTACGGCGGCGCGCCGATCGTGCGGCAGCTCCGCTCGCTGGAGTCCGGCGTCGACGTCGTCGTCGCCACGCCCGGCCGGGCGCTGGACCTGCTCAATCGGGGCGCGCTGCACCTGGGGGAGATCGCCACCGTCGTGCTGGACGAGGCCGACGAGATGCTCGACATGGGCTTCGCCGAGGACCTCGAGGCGATCCTGGACGAGACCCCGGAGCAGCGGCAGACCGTGCTGTTCTCGGCCACCATGCCGCGGCGGCTGGACGCGCTGGCCCGCCGGCACCTGAACGACCCGGTGCGGATCACCATCGCCCGGGAGAAGGCGTCGGCGGGGGAGTCCCCCCGGGTCCGGCAGACCGCCTACGTGGTGCCGCGCGGGGCGAAGCCGGCCGCGCTGGGCCGGATCCTCGACGTCGAGGCGCCGACCGCGGCGATCGTCTTCTGCCGCACCCGCGAGGAGGTCGACACCCTCACCGACACGCTCAACGGCCGGGGGTACCGGGCCGAGCCGCTGCACGGCGGGATGAGCCAGGAGCAGCGCGACAAGGTGATGGGCCGGCTCCGCGCCGGGACGGCGGACCTGCTCGTCGCCACCGACGTCGCCGCTCGCGGCCTGGACATCGAGCAGCTGACCCACGTCGTGAACTACGACGTCCCGTCGGCACCCGAGTCCTACGTGCACCGCATCGGCCGGGTGGGCCGGGCCGGTCGCGAGGGCGTCGCCATCACCCTGGCCGAGCCCCGGGAGCACCGGATGCTCAAGACGATCGAGAAGGTGGCCGGGGCGCTGATCACGGTCGAGAAGGTGCCGACCGTCGCCGACCTGCGCGCCCGCCGTCTGGACCTCACCCGGGGCGCCCTGCGCGAGAGCCTGCTGACCGACGACCTGGACCGGTTCCGCGTGGTCGTGGAGAGCCTGGCCGACGAGTTCGACCTCATGGAGGTGGCGCTCGCCGCTGTGAAGCTCGCGCACGAGGCCGGGGGAGGGACCGACGACGACGAGGAGATCCCGCAGGTCAGCTTCCGGCCGGACTCCGGGGGCCGCCCCGATGCCCGTGGCGGCAGCCGGGGGGACGCCGGCCGGGCGCCGCGGCGCAGCTCGGGTCCGGCGGGCCGGCTGTTCGTCGGGCTGGGCCGTGAGGCCGGGATCCGCCCCGGTGACCTGGTCGGCGCGATCACCGGGGAGACCGGGCTGACCGGGCGCGACGTCGGCTCGATCGAGATCCACCAGCGCTTCGCCCTCGTCGAGGTGCCCGAGGCAGCGGCCGACGAGGTCGTGCAGGCCCTGCGGGCGACCATGATCAAGGGCCGCAAGGCAACGGTCCGGCGGGACCGCACCTGAATCAGGCGGCGGGGTCCGGCGGCACGGTGGAAGGCACGCGCCGCGGACCGGCCTCCGCCGGACGGGGCCGGTCCTGGGGGTGCAGCCGCACGGCGACGAGCGCGACGTCGTCCTCGGGCCGGCCGTGCACCAGTCGCTCCAGCAGCTCGTCGAGCATCTCCTGGAGCGGCCGGCCGGCGAGCTCGAGAAGCGCCTCGCGCAGCCGGTGGATGCCGTCGTCGAGGTCGGAGTCGCGGCGCTCCACCAGGCCGTCGGTGTAGAGCAGCACCGTCGAGCCGCGGTCGAGCGTGATCACCGACTCGCGGCGCCGGCTGGTCGGGTCGACGCCCAGCAGCAGGTCCCCGCTCCACTCCGCAAGCTCGGCGACGCTGCCGTCGGGGTTGATGACCAGCGGCGGCAGGTGACCGGCGTTGGCCCAGCGCATGCGGGTGAGACCCCGCGCGAGCTCGTCGGGGGTCTGCTCGAAGCGGGCCACCGCGGCGGTCGCCAGGGTCTGCATCTGCAGGGTGGTCATCGAGGTGTCCAGGCCGCGGAGCACCTCGACCGGCCCGGCGTCGCTGTAGGTGGCGATCCCGCGCAGGAGGCCGCGCAGCTGCCCCATCGCGGCCGCGGCCTCGGTGTCGTGCCCGACGACGTCGCCGATCACCAGCATCGTGGTGCCGCCTGGCTGCAGGAACGCGTCGTACCAGTCGCCGCCGACCCGGGCCGCCTCGGCGGCGGGCAGGTAGCGCACGGCGATCTCGGCGTGGTCGGGTTCCGGCGGCTCGGTGAGCAGGCTGCGCTGGAGGCCCTCCGCGAGCTGCTGCTGGGCGCTGTAGAGCCGGAGGTTGTCCAGCGCCAGGCCCGCGCGGTCGGCTACCTCCTGCGCCGTGGCCAGGTCCGCCTCCCGCACCGGGGTGCCGTCGGCGTAGAACACGGTGAGCAGGCCGACCGTCCGGTTGCGGCCGCGCAGCGGGAGCACGACGGCCTCGCGGGGGGCCAGCCGCAGCAGCACCTCGCGGATCTCGCCGGCGGGGAACATCTCCCGGACCTCGCGACCGGCCCTGCGGATCACCTCGGAGGTGCGCAGCGCGACCGCCGCGGGGGAGTCCGGCGGCATGGAGTCCAGCCGGAGCTCGGTGTAGCGCTCGAGGTCGGGCAGCATCTCCGGATCGGCGTGCCAGCACCCGACGTCCCGCGGGCGGCCGTCGGTGTCGACGACGGTCACGATGCAGAAGTCGGCGAGCGCCGGGACGACCAGCTGGGGAAGCTTGGCGGTCGCGGCCAGCGGGTCCAGCGCACCGGCCAGCTCGGCGCTGACCTCGGCCAGCAGGGCCAGCCGGCGGGTGGCGTCGGCTGCCTGCTCCTCGACGCGGCGGCGCTCGGTGACCTCGAGGAAGTAGACCGACAGCCCATCGGGGGTCGGCCAGGCCCGCAGCTCGAACCAGCCGTTCAGCGGCGGGTAGTAGGCGTCGAGGGCCCTCGGCTCACCGGTTCGTACCGCCTCGCGGAAGCTGTGTTCGAAGACACTGTCGACGGCGTCGGGGAACGCCTCCCACAGCTCCCGGCCGAGCAGATCGTCGCGCGAGGACTGCAGCAGCCGCTCGGCGACGGCGTTGACGTAGGTGAATCGCCACTCCCGGTCGAGGCTGTAGAAGCCCGCCGGCATGGCCTCGAGCACGCGGGTGACCAGCGTGGCCGCCTCTCGCTCGCCGGTCACGTCGTAGGCGGTGCCGACCACGCGGGCGGTGTGCCCGCCGGACCCGGGCACGGCGCGACCCCGCGCGTGGATCCAGCGCGTCTCGCCGCTGGGCCACACCACCCGGTAGGTGGCGTCGTACTCGCCGCTGGTCTCGATCGCCTGCTGCAGCGCCTCGCTGACCCACGGCAGGTCGTCGGGGTGCAGGCGCGAGTTGAACGCCTCCAGCGTGCGCCCGAAGCTGCCCTCCTCGAACCCGAACATCGTGTCGAGCTGGTCGTCCCACGTCAGGGCGCCGGTCTCGGGGTCCAGGTCCCAGGTGCCGACGCCGCCGGCTTCGGCGGCCAGCTCCCACCGGACGCGGTCGTCCTCGTAGCGCCGCAGGAGGGCCGACAGCTGGAGCTCGGTCATCACCGATCCGGCGAGCTGCTGCAGCGTGGCGACCTCTGAGGGCGCCCACGGCCGCGGTTCGGGGTCGAAGACGCACAGCGCGCCGATCGTCCGTCCGTCCGTGTCGGTGAGCGCGGTGCCGAGGTAGGCCCCCACCACGCCTGCCTGCACCGCGGGCAGGTGGCTCACGCGATCGTCGGACCGGGCGTCGGCGACCACGAGGGGCTCACCGACCGGGAGCGCCGCCGTGACCGTGCACAGCGACTCCTCCAGGGGGCCGCGGGTGCCCACGGCGGCTGCACCCGTGCCGGCGGCCACGTGCTGGACGTCGGTCAGCAGGGACACCTGGCTGCCCGCCGTCCCGAGGAGACGGGCGGCCAGGTCGGCCAGCCGGCCCAGACCCGAGGGGTGGCCGTCGGGGAGGACGCGGCGCGCAGCCTCGGCCCGGGAGGGGTCCAGGCGGAGTCGGGCCGCCGCGCGGTCGGCTGCGGTGGGTCCCGCTGCGACCGTGCGGTCCGTGGATCGGTCCACCGATGCCCTTCTGCCCGGCCGTCGCCGGAAGCCCCCGACCGGTCACCTCGCTGTTCGAGTGGCAGGTCTGGACAAGTTATGTCACGGACGGCCCGTTGCGTGCAACCAACTACCGGGAATGGGAGCCACGTCTCCGGTTCAGGCCGGCACGACGAGGGTCAGCGCGGACCCGCCATCATGTTCCACGTGCAACCCCGCGCGCCCGAGGAGGGAGCGCAGCCGCCGGACGTCGGGAGGCTCGGCCCGGGTGGTCGCCAGGAGCCGGGCGAGGCGGCCCTTGTGCGCCTTGTTGAAGTGGCTGACGACGGCGCGCGTGCCGTCGGGCCGTTCGCTGAGCACCGACACCGTCACCGCGTCGGGAGCCGGGGCCAGTGCGGCGTAGGACCCGCTGCGCAGGTCGACGACCAGGTCCCCGACCGCGCCGAGCACCGGACCCAGGACCGGCTTCCACAGGGTGCGCAGGCTCGGCAGCCCGGGCAGGGCCGAGCCCGCCGAGAGCCGATAGGCGGGGATCGGGTCGTCGGCGGTCACCAGACCGAACAGAGCCGACCCCACGGCCAGCCGCTGGTCGGCGCGGGCCCGCTGCGCCCGGGTGAGCGAGCCGACGTCCAGGGCGTCGTAGAGGACGCCGGTGTACCGCTGGACGGCGGGCAGGGTGCCGGCGGTGAACAACGCGGCGTTGCGGGCGATCTCCTCGTCCTGCTGGGGGGAGATGCCCAGCGCGGCCCGCGAGGCGGGGACGTCGCCGGCGAGCTCCACCAGCGACTCGGCGATCCTGGTGCGCACGCCGGTCAGCTCCGGGGCCGACAGCGCACCCAGGTCGAGCGGGGCGCCGTCGCCACCCGGGGCCTTGCTCTCCGACGGGGGGAGGAGGACCAGCACGGGGTGAGGCTCCTTCCGGTCGGCCGGCCCCCGTGCAGGGTCCCGCCGCGAGCGTGCGAGTGGGTGGGGGCAGGGGGGTCCTACTGCAGGTCGACGACCACCGGCGCGTGGTCGCTGGCGCCCTTGCCCTTGCGCTCCTCCCGGTCGATGAAGGCGTGCTCCACCCGGCCGGCCAGTGCGGGCGAGCCGAGGACGAAGTCGATCCGCATGCCCTCGCGACGCGGGAAGCGCAGCTGCGTGTAGTCCCAGTAGGTGTAGACGCCCGGTCCGGGGGTGTGCGGGCGCACGACGTCGGCGTACCCGGCGTCCACGATCGCCCGGAACGCGGCGCGCTCCGGCGGGGAGACGTGGGTCGAGTGCGCGAAGACCGCCATGTCCCACACGTCGTCGTTCTCGGGGGCGATGTTCCAGTCACCGACCAGCGCCACGGGAGCAGCGGGGTTCTCGGCCAGCCAGCTCGCCGCGTTCCCCCGCAGGGCGGCGAGCCAGTCGAGCTTGTACTGCAGGTGCGGGTCGGCCAGCGTCCGGCCGTTGGGCACGTACAGGCTCCACACCCGGACGCCACCGCAGACGGCGCCCAGCGCCCGCGCCTCGGCCGTGGGGTCCTGGCCCTCCTTGGACGACCAGGTCGGCATGCCGTCGAAGCCCATCCGGACGTCGTCCAGCCCGACGCGGGAGAGGACCGCGACCCCGTTCCACTGCGAGTGGCCCACGTGGGCGACCTGGTAGCCGAGGGCGGTGAAACGGGCCTCGGGGAACTGGTCGTCGCGGCACTTGGTCTCCTGCAGGGCCAGCACGTCGACGTCGTGCCGCTCCAGGAAGGCCGCCACCCGGTCGACGCGGGTACGGATCGAGTTCACGTTCCAGGTCGCCAGGCGCACGGGACCCGAGCTTACGGAGCGGTCTCCGGCCGGCGTGCGGGGCGGCGGCCCGTCGTGTCCCTGGATCGGGCGGTCCCGGGGCCCCGGAGTCGTCGTCGGCGCCCCCACCTGCCCGGACGGTGCGATCATGGCCACGTGAGCGGGTGGCGATGGGTGACGAGGTGACCGCCGGTCCGGCTCCGGTCGCGCCCGAGCACGGCGGCGGTCGGATGTCCGGGCACGGCACGCGCCGTGCCTCGCGCAGCTTCGGGTCGGCACTGGGCTGGACCGCCCTGGGCACGGTCGTGCCCGGCGTGGGCTACCTCGCGGCCGGCCGGCGATGGCTGGGCGGGATCGTGCTCGGTCTCTTCCTGCTGCTGGTCGGCGCGGTGGTCTGGCTGGTCACCGGTGGACGCCGGGTCGCCGCCCGGACCGCGGTGGACACCGACGTGCTGCAGTGGGCGACCGTCGGTATCGGTGCCCTCGCCCTGCTCTGGGTGGTCGTCGTCGTGACCGGCTACCGGATGCTGCTCCCGCGCCGGACCTCCCGCGGGCGCCAGGTGATCGGCGGTCTGGTCGTCGCGCTCCTGGTGGCGGGGATCGCCGGCCCGGCCGTGTTCGCCGGCCAGCTCGTGGCCACCTCGCGCGACCTGATCGACGGCGTCTTCGCCGACGACCGGCAGTCGGCGACCGTGCCCGACAGCCCCGATCCCTTCGGCAGCAAGGAGCGGGTCAACGTCCTGCTCCTGGGCGGCGACGGCGGCGAGGGCCGTGAGGGCGTGCGCACCGACACGGTGATCGTGGCCAGCACCGACACCGAGACCGGTGAGACCACGCTGTTCAGCCTGCCCCGCAACCTGGAGGACCTGCCCTTTCCGGCCGACAGCCCGCTGCGGGAGGTCTACCCCGAGGGCTTCGACGCCGGCAGCGAGAGCGAGAGCCTGCTCAACGCCGTCTACCGGAACGGCCCGGCGGAGCACCCCGACATCCTCGGCCCGACCGACGACCCCGGCGCGGACTTCCTCAAGCTGGGGGTCGGCGAGGCGCTCGGCCTCCCGATCGACTACTACGTCCTGGTCAACCTCGAGGGCTTCAGCCGGCTGGTCGACGCCCTCGGCGGGATCACGGTCAACGTCAACTACTACGTCCCGATCAACGGCGACCCCGGGACCAGGGAACTGCCCGACGACTACATCGAGCCCGGCCCCGACCAGGAGATGGACGGGTACACCGCGCTGCAGTTCGCCCGCGGCCGGTTCGGCCTCACCGACTACGACCGCATGGCCCGCCAGCGCTGCACCATCGACGCGATCGTGGACGCCGCCGACCCGGTGACCCTGCTGCAGCGGTACCAGGAGCTGGCGGCGACCACCCAGGACATCGTGAGCACCGACATCCCGCGCTCGGTCCTCGACGACTTCGTCGACCTGGCCTTCCTGGTGAAGGACGCCGAGCTGCGCAGCGTCGTCTTCGACGAGCAGGTCATCGACCCGGCCTATCCGGACTACGACCGCATGCGGGAGCTGGTCGAGGAAGCCATCGCGCCACCGGTCGCGCCCGAGCCCGCTCCGGAGACCTCGCCCGAGCCCGCGCCGGGTACCGAGCCGCCGGCCCCGAGCCCCGTGACCGACGTCGGGGACGCGTGCGCCTACGACCCCGTGCGCGCCGCCGAGGCACGCGCCCAGGGCGAGCCGCCGACCCGCCAGGGCTGACCTCGCTCCGACGCCGCCCGGGGCGGCGTCGGGGCGTGCCGGGGCGGGGCGGAGAATGACCGCGTGCCCGCCGCAGTCGTCCGTCCCGTCCCCGCTGTCGACGACGTCCTGCGGGCGGAGATGCTGGCGTGCTGGACCGACGTCTCCAACGCCGGTGGAGCCGTGGGGTTCGTGCCTCCGGTCACCCCGGACGACGTCGCCCCGCTGCTGGACCGGCTCCTCGAGGGCGTCCGGTCGGGGCGCGACGTGCTGTGCGTGCTCACCGTCGACGGGCGGACGGCGGGGTTCGCCGCGCTGGTCGGCTCGGCCGGTCCGCTGCGCCGGCACTGGGGGACCGTCCTGCGGGTCCAGGTCCACCCGTCCCGCCAGGGGGAGGGCCTGGGGCGGGTGCTCATGGACGGCGTGCACGAGATCGCCCGCAGCCGGGGGTGGGAGTTCCTCCACCTCACTGCGCGCGGCGGTACCGGGCTGGACGCCTTCTACCGCCGGCTGGGCTACCGAGAGGTGGGCCGTCTGCCGGGTGCGATCCGGGTGGCGCCCGGGGACGACCGGGACGAGATCTCGCTGGTGCGGGCGCTCTAGACCCGAGCGGTCGGGCCGCCCCGACCCTCTGGCACCGTGGACCCCATGTCCGCCCCGGAGCCGTCGCCCACCGCCCGCCGCGAGCGCCTCGTGGGGCTGCTCGTGCTCGGCATCGCCGTCGTGCTGCTGGTTTCCTCGCCGACGTGGTTCGCCAGCGACCGGGTCGGCGTGGGGGTGGGCCAGGTCGTGCTGGCCGTCGTCCTCGCCGGGGTCGGCGCCCTGCTGCTGCGCCGGGCCCCGCGGAGCTGAGCTCTCCGATTGCGGGCCGGTGTGACCAGCAGCACACTCGCGTCCGTCGGAGCGGCTGGAGGAAGGGGCTCGATGAAGCTGGCCAAGCAGGAACTGGTGCGCGTGCTGCGCACGGAGGGCGACAACGACACGGCCGACGCGGTCGAGGGCGGCGGGTTGCCCGACGAGCTCGACACGGAGCGGGACGCCGAGGGGCTGGCCGCGATCGGCCTGGACCGGACGACCCTGATGAGCAAGCTGGCCGGCGGATCCCTGGGGACCACGCTCACCCCCTGATTCCGCGAGGTCTCGCGGCGGCCCCGGTGCGGGGGCCCGCCGCGAGCCTGCGACTGGTGGGGGGCAGCGGGATCCTTCTTCAGCCGGCGAAGGGGCGCTCGCGCGCCAGCTCCTCCTTGGCCACGCCGCGGATGTGCACGGCGTCGGGGCCGTCGACGATCCGGAGGGTGCGGGCGCTGGCGTAGAAGCGGGCCAGGACGGTGTCGTTGCTGACGCCGGCGCCGCCGTGCACCTGGATCGCGCGGTCGATGACGTCGAGGGCCACCTTTGGCGCGGCGACCTTGATCGCCGAGATCTCGGTCTTGGCGCCCTTCGCCCCGTACTTGTCGATCAGGTCGGCCGTCTTCAGCACGTAGAGGCGGGCCTGGTCGATCTCGATCCGCGAGAGGGCGATCGCCTCGCGCACGGTGCCCTGGTCGGCCAGCGGGCGGCCGAAGGCGACGCGGCTCTTGCTGCGCTCCACCATCAGCGCCAGGGCGCGCTCGGCCATGCCGATGGCGCGCATGCAGTGGTGGATCCGGCCGGGGCCCAGGCGGGCCTGGGCGATCATGAAGCCGTCGCCCTCGCCGGACAGGATGTTGCCGACCGGCACCCGGACGTCGGTGAAGCGCAGCTCGGAGTGGCCGTGCTGGTCCTGGTACCCGAACACGGGCAGGTGCCGGATGATCTCCAGGCCCGGGGTGTCCCGGGGCACCAGCACCATCGACTGCTGCCGGTGCGGCGGGCCGTCGGGGTCGGTCTTGCCCATGACGATGAAGATCTGGCAGCGCGGATCGGCGGCGCCGGAGGTCCACCACTTGCGGCCGTTGATCACGTACTCGTCGCCGTCGCGCACGATCGAGGTCTGGATGTTGCGCGCGTCGGAGCTGGCGACGTCGGGCTCGGTCATCGCGAAGCCGGAGCGGATCTCGCCCTCCAGCAGCGGGTTGAGCCAGCGCTCCTTGTGCTCGGGCGTCCCGAACAGCATGAGCGTCTCCATGTTGCCGGTGTCCGGCGCGCCCACGTTCATGGACTCCGGGGCGATGGTCGGCGACCAGCCGGTGATCTCGGCGACCGAGGCGTACTCGAGGTTGGACAGCCCGCCGACCTCGTGGTGGAAGAGGTTCCACAGCCCACGCCTGCGGGCCTCGGCCTTGAGCTCCTCGAGGACGGGCGGGTGCTCGTGGTTGTCGTGACCCTGCTCGGCCCGCCACTGGTCGTACACGGCCTCGGCGGGGAACACGTGCTCGCGCATGAAGTCCCAAGCGCGGGCGCAGACGTCCTCGGCCTTGGCGGAGAGAGCGAAGTCCATGCCCGCCAACGTAGCGCCGGACGTGATCGGCGTCGCAGCGGGGGTCGACCGTCCGGGGGCAGGAACGGCACGAGCCGGGCCCCGGCCGTCCCCTCGGGGACGGCCGGAGCCCGGCTCGGCGGGTGCGTGAGGCGTTACACGCGACGGTTGTCGACGGCGTTGCGGACCGGCAGCAGGGCGATCACGAGGCCGACGATCGCCGTGGCGATGTGCAGAACGTTGTCGGCGGTGTTGATGCTGAGGAAGTCCCAGTCCTTGCCCATGGCGATGAGGCCGTAGACGAACGCGGCGCCGTAGCCGATCGCGAGCAGCCACCCGTAGGTGCGGGCACCGGCCAGCGTGCGGGACAGCGCCAGGCCCGCGAGGCCGATCAGGATGTGCACGACGTTGTGCATCCCGTTGATCTCGAAACCGAGGATCGTCTCATTGGTGTTGTGGGCGAAGAAGTCGTCGAAACCGGTGATGAAGAAGCCGACGATCCCGACCAGTAGGTAGATCGCGCCGAAGGCGAGCCCGAGGATCTCGGGAACGGTCTTGCCCCGGCCTGTGGCGTTGTGACCCGTAGCGGCCATGGTGTCCTCCCAAGGTGGTGGTCCCGTCAGGTCCTGACGGGGGCTGGCAGGCCCTGTACCCCTGTCTGAGCAGGAGTAACGGTCGTCCCCCGATAGAGCGACGGTCGTTGCCGTTCTGTCATCTGGGCGGAGGAGCCGCCGGGCCCTCGTCCCCGTGTTCGGGACCGAGGGCCCGGACGGTTCAGTCCTTTCCCCCGCGCGGCGTGGGCTTCGCCCGGCGGACGACGAACGGGCCGATCGCCAGCAGGTCCACCGGTGCCGAGCCGAAGCACTCCAGCGCATCCCGCGGGTCGTCGACCATCGGACGGCCGGCGGTGTTCAGGCTGGTGTTGACCACCACCGGGATCCCGGTGCGCCGCTCGAAGGCGGAGATCATGCGGTGCACCAGGGGAGAGGTCTCCGGGTCGATGGTCTGGATCCGCGCGGTGCCGTCGACGTGGGTGACGGTGGGGATGCGGTCCTTCCACTCCGGGGCGACGTCGTGGACGAAGAGCATGTACGGCGAGGGGATCGGCCCGCGGCTGAAGATCTCCGGCGCCTTCTCCAAGAGCACCATGGGTGCGACGGGACGGAACTGCTCCCGGCCCTTCACGTCGTTCATGCGCTCCAGGTTCGCCTCGTGGCCCGGGTGCGCCATGAGCGACCGGTGCCCCAGCGCGCGCGGGCCGTACTCGCTGCGGCCCTGGAACCAGGCGACGATGCCGTTGTCGGCGAGCACCTCGGCCACGGCCTCGGCGACGTCGTCGGGGCGCTCGTAGTCGATCGCCGCCGTCTGCAGGACCTGCTCGATCTCGTCGTCGCTCCAGCCCCGGCCCAGCGCGGCGCCGGGCATCGGCTGGGTGTCCTCACCGAGCTCGCGGGCCACGTGCAGCGCGGCGCCCAGGGCCGTCCCCGCGTCACCGGCGGCCGGCTGCACCCAGACCTCCTCGAACGGGCTCTCGGCCAGGATGCGGGTGTTGGCCACGCAGTTGAGCGCGGTGCCGCCGGCCATGGTGAGCGTGCGGTCGCCGGTCTGCTCGTACACCCACCGGGCCAGGTCGACGAGCACCTCCTCGAGGCGCTGCTGCACGCTGGCGGCGAGGTCGGCGTGGGCCTCGGTCCACTGGTCGCCCTTGCCCAGCCGCGGCGCGAACTCGGCGAAGTCGATCTTCTCGGTGCGGAAGCCGCCGTCGTCGGTGGCCCGGATCAGCTCGGACAGGTCGCCGACGAAGCGCGGCTTGCCGTAGCTGGCCATCGCCATGACCTTGAACTCGTCGGAGCTGCGCAGGAAGCCGAGGTGGTCGGTGAGGTCCTCGTACATCAGCCCGAGCGAGTGCGGCAGCGACTGGCCCGCCAGCACCTCCAGCTGTCCGTCGACGTAGCGGCCCGCGAGGTGGCTGTGCGCCTCGCCGCGGCCGTCGAGCACCAGCACCGCGTTGTCGCGCTGCGGGGCGGCAAGCCCGGCCGAGGCGGCGTGGGCCACGTGGTGCTTCACGAACCGGACCTTGGCGGGGTCGAGGCCGGGCAGCGCGTGGGCGAGGAAGTCCGGCGCCATCTCCGCGTACTTCTTGCGCATGACGTCGCCGTCGTCGAAGAGGCCGGTCTCCTCCGGCGTCGTCATCAGCTCGGGGTCGAAGGAGTACGCGACGGCGTCCAGCTCCTCCGGGCGGATGCCGGCCTCCTTCAGGCACCACGCGGCCGACAGCTCGGGTAGCTCCCAGGCGCTCCAGGGGAGAGGGCGCTTGCCGTGCTTGCGCCGGCTGAACCGCTCCTCCTCCGCGGCTGCGACGACCTTCCCGTCGACGACCAGCGCCGCCGCGGGGTCGTGGTAGATCGCGTTGATTCCGAGGACCTTCACGCTGTTGCTCCTCCCGGCCGGGCGGAGAGGGTGTGCCCGGGTGTCGTGTTGATCATGAGGCGGCCTGGTGCGTCGCGCAGGTCGAGCCGGTCCCACTGGGCCGACGTCACCGGAACTGGGCGCACCAGGGGTCGTGGTGTGCCGAGATCGCGGGATCTCGGCACGGAAGGGCCGGCTCAGCCGCGGATGCGGAGCAGGTCGTGCTCGAGGACGGCGGCCAGGCCGAGCGTCTTGTAACCGACCTCGTCGAACAGCACCGTGACCCGGTCGTCCCCCACCCGCATGACCGCGCCCGTGCCCCACTCGCCGTGCTCGACCGCCGACCCCACGGGGAAGGGCGTCACGTGGCCGGCGTCGTCGGTCTGGGCGTGGGCAGTGCCGGCCGAGCAGTTGTCGCAGTTCCCGCACGGCTGGTCCAGCTGCTCGCCGAAGTAGCCGAGCAGGAACTGCCGGCGGCACTCGGTGGTCTCGGCGTAGCCGCGCATCATCTCCACCCGTGACTGGTCCACCTTCTCGTGGTGCTCGGCGAGCCGGCGGGCGTGCTCGGCCGCCTCGCCCGGCGTCGGCGCCCCGTCCGCGGGGAAGGCGGCGCCCTCCTCGTCGAGCACCACGGCCGACACCTGTTCCAGCAGGTTCAGGTCGCGCACCAGTGGGGTCGCTGCCCGGCCGGTCTCCTCCCGCAACGCCGTGACGTCGACGCCGTCGTCCATCCCGACGGCCGCCGCGGCCTGCACCAGCCCGGCCACCTGCTGCAGCTCCTCCTCGGCGGGCGTTCCGGCCGCGAAGAACCGGCGCAGCCCGAGGTCCTCCTGGCGGTAGACCAGAACGGCGAGCGCGGGCTCGCCGTCCCGGCCCGCCCGGCCGATCTCCTGGTAGTAGCTGTCGATCGAGTCGGCCGGCTCGGCGTGGACCACGAAACGGGTGCCGGGCTTGTCGATGCCCATGCCGAACGCCGTGGTGGCGACGACGACGTCGAGCTCGTCGGCCATCCAGGCCCGCTGGGTGTCCTCGCGATCGGCCTTGTTCAGGCCCGCGTGGTAGTGCCGGGCGCGGAGGCCGTGGTCGGCGAGCTGCTCGGCGAGCTGCTCGGTGCCCTTCCGCGTGGCGCTGTAGACGATGCCGGGTCCGCGGCCGTCGCCGATCTCGGCGAGGACCCGGTCGAGCACGCCCTGCTCCTTGCCGCGCGCATCGGCGTGGTGGTCCACCTCGAGCCGGATCTCGGGCCGGTCGAACCCTGCGACGACGATCTCCGCGTCGCGCATGCCGAGCTGCTCGACGATCTCGGCGCGGACCGGGGGTGCCGCGGTGGCGGTGAGGGCCAGGACGGTCGGGTGGCCCAGCTGCTCGACCACGCCGCCCAGCCGCAGGTATTCGGGACGGAAGTCGTGCCCCCAGGCGGAGACGCAGTGCGCCTCGTCGACGACGAACAGCGCGGGCTGTGCCTCGGCGATGGCGTCGACCACCTCGGGCTTGGTCAGCTGCTCGGGGGCCAGGAAGAGGAAGCGGACCGTTCCGTCCCGCAGGCCCTCCAGGGCCTCCCGCTGGTCGCCGGCCGACATGGTCGAGTTGAGCTGGGCGGGGCGGCCGGCCTGCTCCCCGAGCTCGGAGAGCCGGTCGACCTGGTCGCGCTGGAGGGCGATGAGCGGTGAGACCACCAGGACCGGACCGTCCAGCAGCCGGCCCGCGACCTGGTAGACCGCGGTCTTGCCGGCTCCGGAGGGGAGGACGGCGAGGGTGTCGTGCCCGCCGACCACCGACTGCATGGCCTTCTCCTGCCCCGGACGGAACTTGTCGTAGCCGAGGACCTCCCGGGCGAACTCGCGGATGCGGCGGGTGCGGACTGCTGCGGTCGCGCCAGCGGGGTTGTCCCGCTCGGAGAGGGAAGGCACCCGGTGCCTCTCCCCGACGCCGCGGATTGGCAAACCGGTTCGGCGACGCGGGTCGGTGCCCGCACCTTGGAGCAGGAGACCCGGCCGGCCCCGAACGCCGCCTCGATCCGCGGAAGTCCACGCAGGGCCCGCGCGACGCGGACGTGCTCAGGGGCCGCGCCGGGCCCCGTGCCGCGCTGCCACGCGAGCCAGTGACCGCGGGACCGCATGCCGTCCGTTGAGCGGGCCGCCCGGCTGCGGCTCGGTCTCGCGGCGGCGTGACGGCGGCCGGGGGCACGTTCCCGCGGGAACGCCTCAGCCCAGTGCGCCGCGCTCCCCGGAACAACCGACGGACGCGCCGCGCGGGTGGACATCGGCGCGCTCGGCGGCCGCTCGACCGGCGTACCAGCCGCTCGCGTCGACCGAGGAACGGCTCCGACCGGCGCGGACCTGCGGGAAGAGGTCGCTGACGACCTTCTCCACAGCCTCCTGCCGGGACCGCAGCACCGGCAGCAGGTCCATGCCGCGCGCGGCGGCCGCCTCGGCCGTCGCGTGCCGACGCGCGGTGGTGAGCCGCTCCCCGATGCGGTGCGCGTAGCCGAGCAGGAAGGCGCGGCGGAAGGTGCGGGCGGCGACCCTGCGCTTCTCGGCCCGCTCCGCGGCGGCCAGGGCCTGGGTGACCTGCAGCAGGAGGGAGGTGAAGAGCAGCTCGACGGCGTCCAGATCGGCCCGGACGCCCACCAGGTTGGCGATGCCCAGGCCCTGGTACCAGACCAGCCGCACGCCGTTGGCGTCGGCGACCGCGCCGAGCAGCTGCATCTTGGCCCGCACGTACGGATCGGCGACGTGCACCCGACGGGTGTCCACGTCGATGCCTGCGGGGGAGGCGTCCGCCAGCAGTGCCGCGTCGACCGCGTGGCGGGTCATCAGCTCCTGGGCCTTGGCCGTCAGCGCCTCGGCCTCCTCCGCGAACTCGGTCGACTCCGCCTTGGCCAGCAGGCCGCGAATCCGGCGCAGGGCGCGGTCGTCGGCGGCCATCGGCCGCTCCGGACGCGCTCGCGCGGCGCCCCACCGTGACGGCGGCGGTACCAGCGCCTCGATCCGCACCGTCGAGCGCAGCGCCCCGAGGAGCTGGAGGGCGATCCGCCATCCTTCGACCGGCGGCCGTCGTGCGGCCCTCTGCCAGGCGGCGACCCCGCCGGCGTCGTCCGCGCTCAGCGCGCCGAGGTCGCGCAGCTGGTCGATCCAGCTCTCCGGCGCCCGAGCTGCGGCATCCGTGCGCCGGGCGTGCTCGGCGATGAGCGCCACGACCAGCGGTACGGACCCGGCACCGGCCTGCCGGCGGGCGACGTGCGAGACGTCGGCCGGCTGCCAACCCCGCTCCCACGCCGCGTCGAGGGCGTCGAGCAGGGTGCGCGTGACGAGCCCGCCGGGGTCGACGTCGGGGAAGTGGTGCGCGAGCCCCGGCGCCAGCTGGGCGGCCGACTCGGCGTCGGGCCGGTGCCGGAGCAGTTCCTCGAGCCAGGCGTCGTCGATCACGCCGGCCATGCTGCACCGTCCCCGTGTCGCGCAGCTGCGCCCGCTGTGGACGGCCGAGCGACGTCCACAGATCCCTCTAGGGTCTGGTCGTGGCCGCCACCTACCGCATCGCCGAGGCGGCGACCCTGCTCGGCGTCAGCGACGACACCGTGCGGCGGTGGATCGACAGCGGCCGGCTCACGGTGCGACGCGAGAGCGGCGGCCCGGCGGTCGTCGACGGCGCCGACCTGGCCCGGCTCGCCACCCGGCTGCGCGAGGCGCCCGAGCCCGGCACCACGCCGTCCTCGGCCCGCAACCGGCTGACCGGCATCGTCACCAACGTCGTCCGGGACACCGTCATGGCACAGGTGGAGATCCAGGCGGGCCCCTTCCGCGTCGTGTCGCTCATGTCGCGCGAGGCGGCCGACGAGCTCGGGCTGGAAGTCGGCGTCCGCGCCGTCGCGACCGTCAAGGCGACCCAGGTCAGCATCGACGTCCCCTGATCCGGGGAGATGTCCGCACCCGCGGAGCCCACTGGGCGCTAGGGTTCCGCGCATGCGGAAGACCGCCTGCGGGGTGGCCGCAGTGCTCCCGGCGCTGCTGGCCGGCTGCGGCGCGTCCGGCGCCGGTCCCGGCGGTGACGGGCCGACGGGCACCCTCACCGTCTTCGCCGCGGCGTCGCTGACCGATGCCTTTCCCGAGCTGGGGAAGCGGCTGGAGGAGGACAACCCCGGCTTGACGGTCCAGTTCAGCTTCGCCGGCAGCTCCGCGCTGGCGACCCAGATCTCGCAGGGCGCGCCCGCCGACGTGTTCGCCTCGGCCGACCAGGCGCAGATGGCGGTGGTCGCGAGCGCCGGCCGGACCGACGGGGAGCCGCAGGTCTTCGCCCGCAACGCTCCGCGGATCGCCGTCCCGGAGGGCAACCCGGCGGCGGTGACCGGGCTCGCCGACTTCGCCCGCGAGGAGCTGGCGCTGGCCGTCTGCGCGCCGGACGTCCCCTGCGGAGCGGCCGCCGAGGCCGTGTTCGCCGCCGCCGGGGTGCCCCCGCGGCCGGACACCCTGGAGGAGGACGTGCGCGCCGCGCTGACCAAGGTGGAGCTGGGCGAGGTGGATGCCGCCCTGGTCTACGCCTCCGACGTCGCCGCGGCCGGGGGCGCCGTCGAGGGCATCGCCTTCCCCGAGGCCGAGCAGGTGGTCAACGACTACCCGGTCTGCGTCCTCGACGGCGCCCGCAACGCGGCCGCGGCCCGCGCCTTCGTCGACCTGGTCCTGTCGGCCGAGGGACGCCGCGTCCTCACCGACGCGGGACTCCGGGCGCCGTGAGCAGCGTCCGGTGAGGAGCCGGGCCCGCGAGGGGGCGCGGGTGCCGGCGCCCCTGCTGGTCCCCGCCGTGCTGGGCGTGCTGTTCCTGGCGCTCCCACTGGTCGGGCTGCTGGTCCGCACCCCCTGGTCCCAGCTCGGCCCGCAGCTCGCCGCTCCCGGCGTGGGGCAGGCGCTGCGCCTGTCGCTCGTCTCGGCCACCCTGGCGACCCTCCTCTCGCTGCTGATGGGGGTTCCCCTGGCCTGGGTGCTGGCCCGCTCCCGTGCGCGCGGCCGCACCGTGCTGCGGGCGCTGGTCACCGTGCCGCTGGTGCTGCCCCCGGTGGTGGGCGGCGTCGCGCTGTTCCTGGTGCTCGGGCGCCAGGGCCTCGTGGGTAGCTGGCTGGACGACGCCTTCGGGATCACGATCCCCTTCTCCACGACCGCAGTGGTCATCGCCGAGACCTTCGTGGCCATGCCGTTCCTGGTCATCAGCGTCGAGGGGGCGCTGCGGGCGGCCGACGCCCGGTTCGAGGACGTCGCGGCCACCCTCGGCGCCGGCCGGTGGACGACGTTCCGCCGCGTGACCCTGCCGATGGTGGCGCCGGGCATCGCGGCGGGCGCGGTGCTCTGCTGGGCCCGCGCCCTGGGCGAGTTCGGCGCGACCATCACCTTCGCGGGCAACTTCCCGGGGACGACGCAGACGATGCCGCTGGCGGTCTACCTGGCGCTGCAGCGCGACCCGGACGCCGCGATCGTGCTGTCGGTGCTCCTGCTGGGGGTCTCGCTGGCCACCCTGCTGCTGCTCCGCGACCGCTGGCTCGGCCGGGCGGGCGTCCCGTGAGCCTGCGCGCCGCCGTGTCCGTCCGACGCGGCACGCTCGACCTCCAGCTGGACGTCGAGGTCGCCGACGGCGAGGTGCTGGCCGTGCTCGGACCCAACGGCGCGGGCAAGTCCACGCTGCTCCGGGTGCTGGCGGGCCTGCTGCTCCCGGACTCCGGCGTCGTCGTCGTCGACGGCGCCACCTGGGACGACGACGGCACGCACCTGCCCGCCTCCCGCCGGTCGCTGGGCATGGTCTTCCAGGACGCGCTGCTCTTCCCGCACCTGAGCGTCGCGGACAACGTCGCCTTCGGGCTGCGCACGCGCGGCACCGGCCGGACGGCGGCCCGGGCGGCGGCGGACGACCGGCTGGCCCGCGTCGGGCTGGAGGGCATGGGGGGCCGGCGGCCCGCCGAGCTCTCCGGCGGTCAGGCGCAGCGGGCCGCCCTGGCCCGGGCGCTGGTGGGGGAGCCGGCGCTGCTGCTCCTCGACGAGCCGCTCTCGGCGCTGGATGCCCGCACCCGGCTGACCGTGCGGGCCGAGCTGCGTCGGCACCTCGCCGAGTTCCGCGGCAGCACCGTGCTGGTCACCCACGACCCGGTGGACGCGATGGCGCTGGCCGACCGCGTCGTCGTCGTCGAGGACGGGCGGGTGGTCCAGGCCGGTACGCCGCACGAGGTCGCCCGCTGTCCGCGCACCGACTACGTGGCCCGGCTGGGAGGGCTCGCGCTGCTGCCCGGCACGGGGGAGGGGCGCACGGTCCGGGTGGAGAACGGGGGCGTCGTGGCGGTCGCGGAGGAGGCCCGCGGCCCGGTGTTCGCCGCGATCCGCCCCGAATCGGTGGCGCTCTACCTGTCCCGGCCCGACGGCAGCCCGCGCAACGTCTGGCCGGTCACCCTGGCCGGCGCGACGCCGCACGGCGCCACGGTGCGCTGCGACCTGTCCGGGGAGGTACCCCTGGTGGCCGACGTCACCGCCACCGCGTTCGCGGAGCTCGGGCTCACCCCCGGGGCTCCGGCCTGGGCGGTCGTGAAGGCCTCCGAGGTCACCGTCTACGAGCGCTGACGATCAGGTCGGCTGATCGTTCCGGGTCCTGGCTCACCGTCGACCGTGAGCCAGGACCCACTGTGATCAGGAGACCTGATCATCGGTGCCCCTGAGAGGGTGGGGGCATGAGCTGCGCCGCCGTCGTCCTCGCCGCCGGGGGCGGCCGCCGCTACGGGATGCCCAAGGCGCTGGTCGAGTACGAGGGCGGCCTGCTGGTCGAGCGGGCGGTCGCGACGGCGCGGGCGGCCTGCGACGTCGTGCTCGTCGTCTTGGGCGCGCAGGCGGTGGACGTCTGGCGCACCGCGGACCTGACCGGCGCCACGGTGCTGGCGAACAAGGACTGGGAGACCGGCATGGCCTCGTCACTGCGCGCCGGCCTGGACGGCTTGCGCGGCTTCCCCGGCACGGTGGACGCCGCGCTGGTCACGCTCGTGGACATGCCCGGCATGACGCCAGAGGCGCTGCGCGCGGTCGCCACGCACTCAGCTCCCGGCGCGCTGGCGGTGGCCACGTACGACGGCGTCCGCGGCCACCCGGTGCTCATCGGCCGCGAGCACTGGGCGGGGGTGCTGGAGACCCTGGCCGGGGACGAGGGCGCCCGCCGCTACCTCGCCGCGCACGATGTCACCGAGGTCGACTGCACCGGCCTGGCCGATCCGGTGGACCTGGACGTGCCTCCGCCGGGAGTACCTTCGGCGCCGTGATCGCACAGGTCGTGGACACGCCACTGTCCGTCGCCGAGCACGAGGACGCCGTCGCCGACAAGGCGGCCGGGGCGGTCGTCTCCTTCGCGGGCGTCGTCCGCGACCACGACGGCGGCCGCTCGGTCACCGAGCTGGAGTACGTCGGGCACCCGACCGCGGCCGAGGTGATCACCGAGCTCGCCGAGGAGTTCGCCGCCCGGCCGGGCATCCACGCCGTGGCGGTCAGCCACCGCATCGGCCTGCTCGGCATCGGCGACGTCGCGCTGGCCTGCGCCGTCAGCGCATCGCACCGCGGCGAGGCATTCACGGCCTGCGCGGAGCTCGTCGACGAGGTGAAGGCGCGGCTGCCGATCTGGAAGCGGCAGGTCTTCACCGACGGCGAGGAGGAGTGGGTCGCCTGCCCCTGAGGACGGCGTTCAGCCGGCGAACTCCCTGGCCGGCAGCCCGCGCACGCCGACGTCGGCCCGGAACAGGCAGCCGGCCAGCGGGTCGTCGGGGTCCAGACCCTGGCGCGACGTGGTGATGAACAGCTGGTCGAGGCCCGGCCCGCCGAGCGTGCAGGCGGTCACCTGCACCGTGGGCACCTCGACCACCGCGTCGCGGCGGCCCTCGGCGTCGTACCGGTGCACCGCCCCGCCCCCGTAGAGGGCCTGGCGGTGAGACAGATCTGACGCTGCGGACGAAGAGGAAAGAGTAGAGAGCTGCGGGCGCAGGAGCAGAAAAAAAAAAACTAAAAAAACAAAGAAAAGATAAGAGAAGATTCAAAAA
>NZ_POQU01000022.1 GCF_002938425.1 Blastococcus atacamensis
AACCCACCCACCCCGGGGCCAGGCCAGCAGCGCTACGAGGTGAGCGCCGCAGGAGTCAACTTCACCGACACCCACCACCTGCTGTCTCGCAAGGCAGATCAGCGCCCTCGAGGTACCGGCTGCCACTGTTGAGCGGGTTCGCGTGGCGTGCAACCCTCTCGGGCACTCATGTGGGTCGGTTCCAGTTGAAGCGTTCTCAGGTGGAGCCTCCGGAGATCGCTGCGGCCTTGTGGCAGCTTCGGGGCGGGTCGCGATCGACAGGGAGGTAGTCCGGACCGACGTGCACACCGTCCAATCCGTCTGCAGCACGGAGGGTGTCGAGGTCGTCGAGCGCGGTCACGGCCTCCACCATCACGATCATCAGGGCTGGTCAGCCCGCGCCGTCGCGTCCGATCGATCACCCACCGGCCGGCGCCGATCGCTCCGGCGCACCGCAGCCGGGCGAGCCGCTGGGCAGCGCTGCAGCGGATCCCGTCCTCGCCGACCGGCACGCCCACCTCACCGGCCCCGCCGACAACCCGCTCCCCGACGCCCGAGCCCGCACCTCGCAACTGGGCATGAGCAGTCCCGACAGCCTTCCCAGTGCTCGGTCGGAGGCTGGAAACCTACCCCCGGTGGAACGCTGGGTGGAGCAGGGAGGCGGGCAGCAGAACCCCGTTCGACATCACCGCCACCGACCCCGACACCGCGATATGGAGCGCGGCGCACGCCGGCGCGGCAAACCACCACGCCTCCAACCCGCCAGGACAGGGCTCGCCTTCACTGTTCAGGCCCCTCAGCGCATGACGAGGCCACCGTCGACGAAGAGGCAGGCGCCTGTGACGAAGCGGGCCCACTCACTGGAGAAGAAGAGCACCGCGCCGGCGACGTCGTCCGGGGTGGCCAGGCGCCGCAGCGGTGTGGCCTCCTCCAGGGCGTCCCGTTGCTCGTCCGTCGCGGTCCGGCTCGAGTCCGTGGGGTGCACCAGTCCCGGCGCGACGCAGTTGACCGTGATCCCGAAGGGTCCGAGCTCGGCGGCCAGGTTCCGGGAGAAGCCGAGCAGGGCGGCCTTGGCCGTCGTGTAGTCGTGGTACGGCACGCTGGGGCGCTCGACGAGGTCGGTGACCAGGTTGATGATCCGGCCGCCTCCACGGGCCTGCATGCCGGGCAGCGCTGCCCGGCAGACGTTCACCGCCCCGCCGAGGCTGCCCTCCAGTTGGAGCTGGTAGTCCGCCCAGGTGGTTTCCCACGCCGTCCGGCGGGCCAGCGGGTCGAAGGTGTAGCTGCGTAGCGCGTTGTTGACCACGATGTCTGCAGGCCCGAAGAAGTCGTCGACCTCGGCGACCATCTGCTGAACGGCAGCGGGGTCGGTGACGTCGGCGCGAATTGCCCGGGCCCGCCCTCCGGAGGCTTCGATGGTCGCGGCCACGCCTTCGGCGGACGCTGCATCGCGGAGGTAGTTCACGGCGACGGCAGCGCCGTGGGCACCCAACGCTCGGGCGATGGCGGCGCCGATGCCGCGTCCGGCGCCGGTGACCACCGCCACCCGCCCGGCGAGGAGATCGCTGCGGCCCAGCCCGCTCGGAGACCCGTGGAGGGCGCTCAACGCCGACTCCTGTCCGGCCTGCTCGCAGGCTGGGTCCACTCGGGGTCGTACCGCTCGACCGCGGCCTCGGCCGCGCCTTCGACGTCGGTCCACCGCACCAGGGAGGCGAGGCTGCCCAGGCCGTCGTGATGCCAGCCCGCCGCCGGCTGCGGCATCTGCCCGACCGCACAGATGCGGTCCGCGCCACAGCGGCCGAGGAGGGACGCCCAGGCATCCAGTCGCTCCGGAGCGCAGGCGATTCCGGCGGTCTGCAGATAGCGGCGCAGGGGCTGCAGCTGCGCGACGACGTCCTCGATGCCGTCCACCGGGTGCACCCGCACCAGCCGGTTGAGGACGGAGGGCTCGAACCGCTCGGGTCGCTCCTCGAACAGGACGGTCCACGCGTTGCCGTGCGGGCTGGTGAGGACCTGCACCCCCGAGTCGGCATCGTAGGAGCGGAACTCGTACCGGGCGCGCACCCCGGCGATGGCAGCGCTCTCCTCCAGGCCGATGGCGGCCCGGGGCCGGGACCGCTCGTAGCGCTCCATCTCCGCGGCCAGGGCCGCGGCGAAGGCCCGGGGATCCACTCCTCCCCCTCGCTCGACGAACACCGCATGCGGGGACAGGCAGCCCTGCTGGTCGTACTGCGACACGTCGCGCGCCACCCGGCGAGCGGTGTCGGCGTACCGGTTCAGGGCCAGCGCCTCGTGCCCCACCACGGCGAAGCTGACCTTGTGGCCGTAGGGGACGAAGGGCATGCCCACGGGCACCCGCCGGGCCAGGCTCTCGGTCGCCCGCAGGCCCGCGGTCGCCATCACCGCGTCCGAGCGGGTGAAGGCGGTCTCCTCGACGTCCTCCTGCCCGCCGGGCCAGTGCAGGACGGCCAGGCATCGCGCCAGGCCAGGGTCCTCCTCGGCGATCGTGCCGGCGAACAGGACCGGGAACAGCGGCTCGGCGCCGGCGGACTTGCCCAGGGTCGCCGACTTCACCAGCAGGGCGCAGACCAGGTTCCAGGCCGGCAGCCCCGGGACGTTCCCGGCGAAGAACTGGGTCGTCAGGCGTGGGCCGTAGGCGCGGGAGCGGCCGCCGGCCCGGTTTGGGTGGAACCCGTCGAGCACCAGCGGGTTGTCGAAGTCCTGGGCGAGGAACCGGAGGAGCCGGTCGCGCCGGAAGGTCCGCAGGTGTTCCTTCAGGCCCCGGCGCACCATCTCGGGGGCGTAGCCGGTGATCTGCGGCAGCAGCTCCTCGGCCAGGACCCGTTGCGGGCAGCGGGGGTCGAACCACCGGGCCACCGCTCTGCCCAGGACCTCGAGCACCTCCATCACGGGGCGTTCGGCGAGCTCCTCGGCCTGGGCCTGCAGGAGGCGGTCGCACAGCTGCTCGACCAGCGGCGGCGTCACCACAGGGAAGCGCAGCGGCACCGTGCCCACCTGCCGCGTCGTCCACTCCAGGGCGGCCAGCTCCGCGGGGTCCAGCTGAGGGAGGAAGAACGCGTCCACCACGTCGGAGGAGGGCGGGGTCACCGTCGGCGTCCCCCGTTGGCCGCGAGCAGCTCGTCCAGGGCGATGGAGCACCCGCGGGCCTCGCTGCCCTGCGCGCGCCCCAGCAGCACGAACCCGTCCGCGGTGAGGTGGCCGACGTCCTCGGCCAGCACGGCGAGGCAGGAGCCCCGGTTCGCCAGGTCGACGTGGACGAGCAGGCCGCGCTCCCCGGCCGGCACCGGCCGGCCGGTGCCGGGGTCGACCACGCGGATCCGGGCCCACGGCGGCACGGCCTTGACCCGGGGACCGGGGTCCTCCCCGAGCCAGACCCGCCGCAGGCTGGTGTCGTAGTACTGGGTGCTGATCTCGGTCATCCCGTAGTAGTTGACGCACCACGGGTCGGGGATGCCCAGCCGGTCTCCGAAGGCGGCGCGCAGGGTCTCGGCCGAGACCTCCCGGGAGCGCCCCTTGAACCCGCCGGTGTCCAGCAACCGGCTCCCGGCGGGGAGTGCGAATGAGGCACCGGAGGCCTCCAGGGCATCCAGCAGGTGGACGTAGGCGAACGACGTGCCGAGCAGGCCGACCGCCACCCCGTCGCGTTCGGCTTCCGCCAGCGCCGCCGAGAGCCGGTCGACCTGGAGGCCGTCCTCGTCGAGGAAGAAGGCGCTGCCCGGCGCCCCGAAGGAGTCGACCAGGCGACCGAGGAAGTAGGCGAGCGAGGAATGCGGCTGCTGCGCGGGCGGGGGGTTGAGCACCAGCAGGCGGATTCGCTCCCGGTCGGGCAGAAACCAGTGCCGGAAGCTCGCCTGCAGCGAGGCGTCATAAAGCCGCAGGTGCGGGTGGTGGTTGCGCCCGCGCCGGCTCGGGTCGGTGCTGCCGCTGGTCATGAACACGGCGGCGGCGGACTCCGGGGGGTCGCACGACAGGGTGAGCTCCTTGAAGGCGCTCAGCGGCACCGGCGGGATCTCCTCCCACCCCGGTATCCGCCCCGGCTGGGCTCCTCGGGCACGGCAGAAGCGCCGGTAGGGAATGTTGCGCTCGTACTGGTCGGCGAACAGCTCCCGCGCCAGGCGGTCGAACTCCGCCTCCGCGGCCTCGCCGGGGCCGCCGTCGTCCCACCGCTGCGCCGCCTGCTCCATCCAGGCCAGCAGCCGGGCGTCCAGGTCGGGGAGGTCGGGGTTCATCGCGTCTCCGTCCGCGCCACGGACGAGGTCAGCGGCGCGACCTCGTCGGACAGGGCCTGCAGGTCGGTGTCGCGCCGGCCGAGGAGCGAGACAGCGACGGTCACCGCGGTGGAGGAGGCCAACGCCGCCGCGAACGGCGGGAGCGACAGGCCGTCGGCGAAGGTGGCCAGGTCGAGGGCTGCGCCCAGCGAACCACCGGCGGCGAGTCCGTAGGACAGCGCGCCGGCCAGGCCTGCCACGGCTCCGGCGATCGCGGCGCCAGGAGTCGCGCGGCGCCACAACCCCAGGAAGGCGGGTGCGATGGTCGCGGCGCACAGCAGGTCGGCGATCAGGAACAGCCGCAGCACCGAGAAGCCCTGGAACGCGACGACCGTGGGGAGCGCGGTGAGCAGCACCACCAGCACCCGCGCGCCCCGCAGCCCCATCCGCGGCGCCTCGGTGACGACCGCCGCGGCCAGCCCGCCCTGCAGGGTGTCCACGGTGGAGGTGACCAGCGCGATGGTGAACAGCAGGACGACGACGAGCACCCATTGCGAGCTGCCGGTCAGGAGCGCGAAGAACGGCGCCGGCGGGGAGCCCAGGTCGACCGCCGCAGCGGCGGCCAGGAGCCCGACCAGACCCGCCGGCAGCACCACGAGGAACCGCGTCGCGGCGCCGATCACCGCGCCGCGCGCCAGGGCCCGCTGGTCCCGCGCGGACCACACGCGCTGCCAGTATCCGTTGTGGAACAGGCTCGTGGCCACGACAGCGACCACCAGCGTCGCGGCGCCCTCCAGGCCGGCTGCGTCCACGCGGAACAGCTGCTCACCGCCCTGCAGGCCGCCGTCCGCCAGTGCCCGGACGACGACGACCCCCACCACACCCAGCAGCAACAGGAGCAGCCAGCCCTGCCACACGTCGGTGCGGATGGATGCACGCAGCCCGCCGTACGCGGTGTAGAGGGTGGTCACCGCGGCGACGGCGGCGACGCCGATCCGGGGATCGAGGTCGGACAGCCGGCCCAGCACGGCCTGGGTGGCCGTCAACTCGGCGGCCAGGGCCACCAGCATGTAGACCAGCGAGATCCCCAGCACGTACAGGTGCATCACCCGTCCGAAACGGACGCGCACGAATTCGACGAGGTTGTGCCCGGCCGGCACCAGCTGCCGCAACCGCCGGCCGACCAGGGCCAGTGCCGCCAGCGGGAGGGTGATCGCCACCGCGTACCCGACCACCCCGGCCAGCCCGATCTGGGCCCCCACCTCCGGAGGCGCGAAGAGCACCCACGCCCCCACGCCGGAGGCGAAGAACGACAGGCCGAGCGCGCCGCCGCTCTGGGTGCCACGGGCCACCGCGAACTCCTCGAGGTCGCGGTCGCGACCGACCGCCAAACCGACCACGGCGAACAGCAGCAAGACGGCAGCCACGGCCACCACGGTCAGGGGGATGCCCACCATGTCGAGTCCCTTCGCCGGCATTACCCGGGCAGGTTCCTGCGGTCGGCGGCGCGTCCTGCCGCCCTCTCAGCCCGGTGTGCCCGAGCTCCCGCTCTTTCCCGCGGACTGTAGCGCCAGGCACCGACGCAGCCCTGGGCACTCCCATCCGAGGAGGACGTGCGCACCGAGCTGCTCGAACCGAGTTCCACCACGACTCGTTGCCCTACGAGGGCATCGCCCACCACGGGTCCCTCCGACTGGGCGAGCGGTACGAGAAGAGTTTGCTGTGGACCTACTCGGGCCCTCCTACGACGCCGAAGCCGTCCGAGGGCTGCTCTGCCTCGTCGAGGGCAGGGTCGATCTCGAGGTCGATCACGAAACGGGTCGGCGGGGGATCCGCTGTGAATCAGAACGCGGAGGTCCGGTCCGTCCCTCGCGGCATGGACATGGTCCGGCCGGGTAGCTGAGTCCGATGAAACCCGTAGAGCCTTCAACCGCACGTTCCTCACTCCTGGCGAACGTCGGACGGGGGGTGCTGGCCGGTGTGGCCGGCAGCGTCGTGATGACCGCGTTCCAGAAGTTCGTCGAGATGCCCATCTCGGAGCGTGAGGACAGCTACGGCCCTGCTGACCTGGCCCAGAAGCTCCTGCCCGTCCGGCCGGCCACCGATGCGGGCAGGAAGCGGCTGAACTACGTGACCCACACCGCTCTGGGCGCCATGTGGGGTGCCGCCTACGGTGTGGCCGCTCACCGGGGCCTGCGCGGCCTGCGCGGCACCGCGGCAACCTTCGGCGCCATCTACTCCCAGGACCTGGTCATGATCACCGCGCTCGGGCTCGGCAAGCCGTGGACGTGGTCGCGCAAGGAGGCCACCATCGACGTCCTCGACAAGGTCGTGCACATCGCCGCGACGTCGGCCATCTACGACCGCTTGCTCTCCCCCGCCGTCAGGTGATGGCGCGCGCCGAGGCCGATGGGCCGGACGACGGGAGGCCCGCCACCTGCGCGGAGGACAGCTCGAGTGACCTGATCGGCCACGGACCGAACGAGGGAGCGGCATGAGCGAGCACGTCGACGTCGCAGTGATAGGCATGGGACCGGGTGGCGAGGTCGCCGCCAGCAGGCTGCTGGCCGCCGGCCGGCGCATGGCGGTGATCGAGCGGGAACTGATCGGCGGCGAATGCGCCTACTGGGCGTGCATCCCGTCCAAGACCGTGTTGCGCCCTCCGGAGGCCGCCGGAGGGGTCGACCGGGTCGAGGGAGCAGCCGGAGCCCGTCTGGACTGGTCACAGGCCCGGGACTACCGCGACTACATGGCCCGCCACCTCGACGACTCCGGCCAGGTCCGCGGCTACACCGACCAAGGGGCTCTTGTCCTCAGGGGCGGGGCCCGGCTGCTCGCACCGGGTCGTCTCGACGTCGGCGGCCGTGAGCTCACGTGCGACCACGTCGTCGTCGCCACGGGGTCGGATGCCGTCATCCCGCCCATCGACGGCCTCGAGAACGTCACGACCTGGACGAACCGGGAGACCTACACCGCCCAGGACCTGCCCGAGCGGGCCGTCATCGTCGGAGGCAGCGCCGTAGGAGTGGAGACCGCCCAGTTCCTCACCCGCTTCGGCGTGCACGTCATCCTGGTGCAGCGGGGCAAGAGGCTCCTCGGCCGGGAGGAGCCCCGTGTCGGGGAGCTGGCGGAGAAGCACCTGCGGGACATCGGCGTCGACGTCCGCCTCGGCACGGACCCGACCCGGGCGCGTCGCGACGGCACCGCGAGCGTGCTCGACCTGGCCGACGGCAGCGAGGTACGGGGCGACGTCGTCATCCTCGCCACCGGCCGCACGCCCCGGACCGACGGACTGGGGCTCGACCGCGTCGGGGTGCAACTCGGCGAGCGCGGCGAGGTCCTCGTCGACGACCACTGCCGAGCCGCGGACGGCGTCTGGGCACTCGGTGACGTCACGGCCGTGATGCCGTTCACCCACGTCGCCAAGTACCAGGGCCGGATCGCGGCGGACGCCATTCTCGGTCGGCCGCACCCCGCGAACTACGACGGCATCCCGCGGGTGGTCTTCTCGGACCCCGAGATCGCCGCGGCCGGGCTGACCCAAGCTCAGGCCGACGAGCGGGGCCTGACCACGTCGGCCGCCGTGATCGACCTGGCGCAGTCCCTGGCCCGCCCGTGGACCTACGAGCGCGACCCGCGTGGGCATCTGGGGCTCCTCGCCGACACGGAGCACCGCGTCCTCATCGGGGCCTGGGCGATCGGTCCTCAGGCCGGCGAGTGGATCCACCAGGCCTCACTGGCGATCCGCGCCCGCATCCCGGTCGAGACGCTCCTCGATCAGGTCGCCCAGTTCCCTACCTACAGCGAGGGATACCTGACCGCGCTCGACGCCCTGGACCTGTGATCGACGAGGTCACCTCCTGCCGTCGACTCGGATGACCTGCCGTTTCAGCCGAGCCCTAGCTCACCGGCATGCGACCCGTGGAGATCACCCGCTTCGGCGGGCCCGAGGTCCTCGACGTCGTCGACATCCCCGAGCCGGAGGCCGGGCCCGGCCAGAAGGTTTACGACGTCTCGACGGCGGGGTGAACTACGCCGACACCCACCACCAGCTGTCGTCGAACTGACATGAGCAAGGGCGGCCACGCTCATCCGTCGTTCCCCAGCGACGGCGCATGCTGCCCACGTGAAGCACCCGCCCAGAATCTGAAGCACAACCAGGCCGGCCAGGTCGAAAGCCGTTCCACCGCTCGCCGCTGTCGAGGCGAGTCGAACACCGACGTTCAGTCCTCCAAGCACTGTCTTACCGGCGCGCTACATTTCTTCCCATGACTGACTCGAGTCGTCGGCGCAGCCGATGAGCGGGCCCATGCCCAGCACGCGGGACGTCTTCGTCATCCACGGCCGGAATGAGCCAGCCCGCGCTGCACTGTTCACCTTCTTGCGCTCGATCGGTCTGAAGCCAATCGAGTGGTCCCAAGCGATCGGTATGACGGGAACGGCATCGCCGTACATAGGCGAGGTCCTTGACGCAGCGTTCAACGCTGCTCAGGCAATCGTCGTGCTGGAGACCCCCGACGACATTGCCTACCTCCACCCCAGCCTGACTTATCCCGGTGACCCGGAGTGCGACGCGCAGCCGCAGCCTCGACCCAACGTGCTGTTCGAAGCGGGCATGGCGATGGGCCGGGACCCTCGCCGGACAGTGATCGTTGAGCTGGGACGAGTCCGAGTCTTCAGTGACATTCACGGCCGTCACGTAATCCGCCTCGACAACTCTGTGAGCAAGCGTCAAGACCTGGCGGCCCGCCTAGAGGCAGCTGGCTGCGCCGTCGACCTCAGCGGCCGTGACTGGCATGACGCTGGAGACCTCACACCGCCAGCGCCGCCTGGCGGTGGACTTCCCCTCGGGCGGAAGCTGCCGTCGACCCAAACATCAGGCCTCCCTCGTCTGGACGCCCGCTACCACGATGGCCCGAAGAGCAGCGGATATGTCGAGATCATCAATAATGGACCGGGCGACGTCTACGAACTCGACTTCAGCACGGATCGAGATGAGGGTCTGCGCATCGATCGAAATGGCGACTTCCCGATCCCCAAGCTGCCAGCCGGCAAGAGCATCCGGGTCATGCGAACACTGACCCTAGGTTCTGGCGCTGGCTCCTACTTCAACGTGCGCGTGACTGGAAAGACCATCGACGGGGCCCCGATTGACGAGGAGCTGTTTGTGAGTACGACGTGAGCATGTCTGTGTCTCTACCCCTAGACAACGACGGCTTCCTTCGGCGTGAGTGCCCACACTGCGAGAGAGAATTCAAGTGGCACCACGGACCTGCCAACGAAGAAGCCGAGCACGCTGAAGTCCCGGTCACCTACTACTGCCCGCTGTGTGGCGAGCCTGCGCCGCCGGACCACTGGTGGACCACAGCGCAATTGGACTATATGGAAGAGGCGGCCACGCCCATGATCATCCGTCAGCTCAGTGACGAGATCGGGAACGCGCTGCGCGGCAATAAGCACCTGACCTTCAAGCCGGGTGACGGACGGGACGTCCCCGATCCACCAAGCGCGTTGACCGAGCGCGACGACATGCGGATCGTGGCCTCGCCCTGCCACGACTACGAGCCGGTCAAGGTGCCCGATGACGTCGACGGCCCACTGCACTGCCTGGTCTGCGGCAACGCCTACGCCGTTTAACGTACGACGTCCGACAGGCGGGAGTCGTCACGACGCAGGGGGATAGATGGCACAACGCGTCTTCATCAGTCACGCAGCAGGCGACAAGGCCCTCGCGGGTTTGATACAACGGCTGTTGCTTATGAGTGGCGTTCCACGGGACCGCGTCTTCTACTCCTCGGACCGCGCCACCGGAGTGCCCGCGGGGCGTGGATCCCGCGAGGTCCTCAAGGAGATGCTCCGCGATGACCCCTTCGTCATTGAGGTCATCAGCAACACCTTCATGACGCGGCCGATGTGTCTCATGGAGCTCGGTGCTGCCTGGGTCATGGAAGTGCCCACCTTTCCCGTAGTCGTGCCACCACTGTCCCGGACTGAGCTCATCGCTCAGATCGGCGATGTCCACCTCCCCCGCTTGGGCACGGAGGAGGAACTCGACGAACTCTTCGACGAGTTGCACGGTCGACTCTTTGAGCACCTCGGAGTCACTGTGCAGGCCGCGGTTTGGAACCCCGCCGTACGAGACTTCAAGCGCGACCTCCCTCAAGCACTGGCCGCAGTCGACGCCGCAAGCGGCCAGGCAGCCTCGCCAATGCAGTCCGCCGCACGCCCACAGACTCGGTCGTCGGCCAGGACGACCAGCAGCGACTGTCTCCGGATTTGGTGGCGCACAACATCACGAGACTCGACGCTGCCTACAGCACTGATGTGCTCGGCGAGCTGACCAACGAGTCCAATCGGGACTTCCAGTTAGTGATGTTGTCCGCGACGCTCTACGGCGCGACCGGCGGCATCGTTGGGACCGCGAGCGGCTCGATCAATGGCCTCCTTGGCGGCCAGACCAAGACCTTCCGCCTGTCCACGACTGGGCGAGTTGAGGGAATCGCCACGATGCGTCTCCAGACGGACGGTCAGATATAGCACCGGAGGAGCGCCGCCGCCTACTCGGACTAGGCAGCCGGACATCACTCCTCTCATGCAGTGAGCGGGCAAAGCACCTACTCAGCGTCCACCGCCTACCCTTCCTGCATGCGTGCCGTGCAGATCACTCGCTTCGGCGGTCCCGAGGTCCTCAAGGTCGTCGACCTCCCCGAGCCTGAGGCGGGTGATGGCCAGAAGCTGTACGCCGTGACGACCGCGGGCATCAACTATGCGGACAGACATCACCCTCAGCAGGAGTGGCAGACGACTCCACGCACACCGGGATCCTCGGGACTCGACCACACGGGGATCGCCGGGAACTCGACGACTACCGTCCGCTTACTGACCTCCGAATCCGGCTAGGAGCTGTTGCTGCATGCCATCTCGACCAGCTTGCGTGGCCATCCTGGATCTGGCTCTCCAGGCAGGCGAGGCAAATGAAAGCTCTCCAGTGCGCCCGCCAATCGGCGAGGGAAGACCACTGACAGTGGGTCTCGGCCTCGGCCAACACGGAGTTCGCGTTCGACAGTTCTTGCAAGAATTCAATCACGACACCCGATCCTTAGTCGGCCACATCGTCCCCGTGAAGTTGTACGTCTTTGCTGACCGCACCTACAAGTACACTCTTACGTGGCCACGGTCAGACTTCGACATCGACACACAAGGCGGCGTTGCCCCTCCCCCCTCCCCCGACAGAGTCGAGACTTCACCACAGCCGCGGCACTCGCCTTCCCTGCTGGCATGGGACAGTGAGCCCCGAACGGAACTCCAACCGACGCCTGTTGTGACGTCCTGGCAGATGGCTGAAGCCTTAGCAGCCTGGCACATGCGTACGATCGGATTCCGGGATGCCGAGGTGACACAAGCTGGCGTAGACGGCGGACTGGACGTCGTTGCGGCAGAAGGCGCCGCACAAGTCAAACACTATTCAACATCACCCGTTGGGTCGCCTGCTGTCCAGCAACTCCGAGGCGCAGCCATCGGCCATCAGTGGGCACTTTTCTATGCCCTTTCCGGTTTCACGACGTCGGCCGTAGCCTTCGCAGATTCTGCCAGCGTCGCGCTACTTCGATACACCGAATCCGGGGACGTCACACCAGTCAATGCGGTCGCTAGTCACCTCACCGAACGGCGAGCCGCGAACACCCCCTCGACGCCGAATCACTTTCAGCTAGATCAGGAAGCAGCGAAAATATCCCAGCAGTATGTCGAAGAACTGGCCGGGCAGTTTCTGACAAGTGCCGAGAAGGCAATCGAGGCGGTGCGCCCATGGGGCGGAACGCATCCGCTGGCATCGGCAGTTATGGCGGAGACGGATAACGTGCAGGCCCTGCTCTCCCAAGTCAACGGCAACCGGGTCTCCGTGGACGACATCATCCGCGTGGGCGAGCAGATTCTAGTGGCAAGGAACCGGCTTCTTGGAATCTCCGCCCGCCTCGGGGCTTCTGGCGACTAAGCAAGCCCGGGACCGCGGTCTCGGCAAGAAGGCACCGAGCCTGCCGAGCCGACTCCGAGCACCTCTGCGCATAGATGTCCTGGTCAGACGTACAGCCGGGACAGCGACCCAGGCGACTAACCGGTCAGGCGCTCAAGCACGTGCGCCGGCTCTGCGTTCTAGCCAGAACAGGCGACGTCTGAGTGCCGCTCACCTTCCCGACCCGGTCAACCCTCGGCGTCCCTTGCATGGGCGCTGTGCAGGCACCCGCTCCGGCGGGCCAGAGCCCTGATGTTGTCGACATCCGAGCCGAAGGCGGGTCAGGTGCAGAAGCTTTACAACGTCTCGGCCGCCGGTATCAACTTCGCCGACACCCACCACCGGGAGGAGGGCAGCATCAGGACGTGGTGAACAGGCGCCCGGCAGTCGACAGCGGGACGCCCCAGCGAGCGCGACGCGTACGAGGCCTCGGACGCAGACGAGGTGAAGCTCGAATCGACTGCCGGGCCAGTCCGTACACAGCCCAGTCGCGAAGAAGACGGAACGGAGAGGCACCGGATCACCGCTCACTCCCTCGGACCGCCACCCCAGCGGCGGCCGGTTCCGCCCGGTGCAGCGGCGCGTGGGCCGGAAGCCGAAGCGTCGATGAGGCCGCCGACGAGTCATCCGCCGGCCGCATGCAGCCTTCGTGTTCGGCGGCGCGGCTGCACGCAGACCGAGCGCCAGCGCTGCGCCGGCGGTCCCGATTGCATCGCTTGTGCGGCGGGTGGGCAAACCCCGAGTCGCCTTCCGGAGCGGGGCTTTCCACCGAGCGATGACCGGCTCATCACGATGCGGAGTGTGCGCGTCGATGACCGGCGGGTTTGTCGTGTTCACGGGCTGGTTTCGGCGACGGCCGCCCCTCCCGACCGCCCCTGCAGCATCAGCGCCAGCGCGCTGAGCAGCGACACCGCGGCGGTGAGGACGAGCAGCGCGCCCAGTCCCAGGCCAGGGATCACCGCACCGGCGAGAACTGGCGCTGCTACCGAGCTGACGGCCCCCACGACCAGGCAGCCGGTGAACGCCGCGCCTGCGCGGTCGGGCACCAGCTCCGCGGTCCAGACCGCGAGCACCGCAGACCCGGCCATGTACCCCACGCCGAAGATGCACGCCGAGGCCGCCGTTGCGGCCATGGAGTCGCTGCCCAGCCCGAGGAGCGCCAACGCTGCAGCCACCGTCGCCAGGGACAGCGCCGCGACCCTTGTACTACCCAGTCGCTGCGCGACGGCCCCGGTCGCCACGCCCACCACGCCGGTGACGCCGATGGCCGCGTAGAGCACCGGAACGGCTGCCACCGGAAGGGCACCGCGGTCGACGACGTCCCCGGCATAGGTGAAGTAGATGACGACGACCGCGAAGTAGACGACGGAGTAGGCGGCCGGCACCCGCAACGCTCTCCCCAGCGACGAGGCACCGCGTCGTCCGTCCGGGTGTGTGTCCGGCTTGGTTCGCGGCACCAGGCGGAGGTTGACGATGGCGGCGGTCACGGCGGCAAGGGCGATGCCGCCCCAGACCAGGCGCCAAGATCCCAGTGCGGCGAGGACCGCCAGGCCACCCAGCGCAACCAGTCCGCCGCTGGTGCCGGTGGTGATGATCGCCAGCGCCCTGGGCTGCTCCCGCTGGGACACCGTCCGGGACACGATGTCGGAGTAGGGCGCCCAGACCCAGCCACCCGCGCTGCCGGCCAGGACGACACCGACGGCGAGCAGCCAGGGGGACTGCGCGACCGTCACGACCACCGCCCCCAGAGCGCCGCAGGCCCCGCCCACGGTCGTCGGGGCACGTGAACCGCGACGAGCGGCGAGCGGGCCCGCGAGCAGCAGGCCGGCCAGGTAGCCGACGAACGTGGCGCTGGCGACGAAGCCGAGCACCAGTTCGGAGAGCCCGAGGTCCCGACGGATGCCGGGCAGCGTCAGACCGTAGGCGTACCGGGCCATGCCGAAGGCGACCCCGACCACCGCCGCTCCGGCCAGGCCGACCCGGCCGCCCGCGGAGAGCGTCATGCTGCTCCTCTTCCTGCGGCGCGCACCGGAGCCACTGCCCGCCTCCGCGAGATCGGCGTCACGATGCGGTCGGCCTGGCTGCTGATCGTGTACTGCGGCGGAAAGATCCGAGGAACTCCCGCCGTCCACGCGAGGACCAGAGCCTACTTACATGGCTCATCAGAGTTCAGGCGGTGGCGTCGGCCCGCGCATCGGCAGCCCGGTAGAGGTCGAGGGCGCCGAGGATGAGTTCCTACGACGCCCCGTCCGAAGACCCGGACGTGCTGACGCGACCTCCGCGCGCCCGGACCTGAGCACGAGCGGCCGGTACCAACGAGACGGACATCGCTCCAGGCGCCTGCAACTCGGCCTACCGCCAGGCACGTTCCACACCGAGCAGGCCATAGCCTCCCCCGATGCGAGCTGTGCAGATCACCCGCTTCGGCGGCCCGGAAGTCATGGACGTCGTCGACCTGCCCGACCGCATCCCAGGGCCCGGCCAGCAGCTCCATGAGGTGAGCTCCTCAGGAGTCAACTTTGCCGACACCCACCACCGGCTGTCCTGAGGCCTACCTCAGGACAGCTCGGGGTCGGACGCGGAAGCCCCGGCGCTGCAACGACCCGACACGGAGTTCAGTTGTCGACGTGGCTGACCGTTTCAGAGATTGCGGCGAATGCCCGCCTCCTGCTGCAGATCCCCGAGCTGGTCACCGAGCGAGCCCTCCAGAGCGGTCCGCGACTGCCCCCGCCGCGCCAGTGGCAGGACGGTCCCGTGGGTGGTGTCCTCGAGTAGCAGGGCGAGGCCGCCGTAGAGGGCGAGGGCGGTGATCGCCAGCGAGATGATCCCGCTGGTGGTCTGCAGCGCGCCGATGCCGAGCAGCTCGTAGAGCGCGGAGAGCGCCGTCCGTACCGCGGCGGACAGCAGGATGACGGCCAGCAGGAGCTGGCCTTTGAGGGCGACGACGCCGAGCAGCACCACCGCGACCGCGAAGGTGAAGAAGTAGATGGCCTGCACCGGCGACCGCGCCCCCGGCTGCGCAAGCAGGTACTGGACGCCGATCGTGGCCCATGACCCCGCGAACAGTCCGAGCCCCGTGCCGGCCAGGCCGTCACGGGACACGAAGGCCAACAGCGAGGCGACGAACTCCAACGGGGCGACGAAAGTAAGCAGCAGGACTGCCGCCTGGTGGGTCATCGGCAGAGGGATGAGGTGCAGCTGGATGCCGCCGAGCACCGCCATCCCCGTGCCGAAGACCAAGAACCCCAACGGCAGAGCGCTGCCCAGCGGCCGCAGGACGATGCGCACGGCGTCGCCCGTACCTGCGCCGTCCTCCTTCGTGGCGTGCATCAAGCGACATCCCTCGGTGCGGTCATCCCCGACGAGTAGCCGGTTGGACCCCTGCCGAACCGCGTCGTCCAACCCCGCGGACACGCGGCGCCCGACGCAGCACAGGCCCTTGGCCCGGCGGCGGGGCACCGCCTCGTCGGCTGGACGGAGCGTTCCCTGCCGGGCTCAGTGGGGGCTCGGAGCTGACCCGGCCACGGTAGTCGCCGGGGGGTGTCGGTAGAGATCGTCTTCGTGCTCGGTCAAGGGCTTCGGCCGACGCTCCGGACGGCGAGACGAGTGGTCACCGTGCCTGACCGCGCCCCCACGACCCCGCCAGGTCCTCCCGCTGCGGGAGGGAACGGCCGCGCAGACGCCCGCTGAGAACGTGGAGGTGTTCAGCGCCGAGTGGACCGACCACCCCCGCCAGAGCGGCACAGCCGGCTGACCCGCGCGGTCATCGTCGGGGCCGCGCTCGGCGCAGCCGCGAACGAACTCACCTCGCCCGTCGCTGGCACGTGCTCCGCACTTTCACGTGGGCTCACCGATCATCAACACGCGCCCCCAGCCGGGCCCTACGGTGGCCTGGGTGGCGCTGAGACTGCCTCCGGTTCGATTGAGTCCACCGAGCTCACTGCCAACGACTGATGCCCCGAGTGCAAAGTGACGCCATAGCCTCGGCGCATGCGCGCTGTCCAGATCACCGAATTCGGCGGACCCGAGGTCCTGAACATCGTCGACCTGCCCGACCCCACCCCCGGGGACGGCGAGCAGCTGTTCGAGGTCTCCACCGCCGGCATCAACTACGCCGACACCCACCACCCCGCGTAGTAGGAGGTAGATCAGGTGCGGCTCGTACTGCTCCCGGTCGCCGCGCCGGCACGGCCCGTCGAATCGCCGCTCAGACACCGAAGCGGCAGCACCCCATTCCCGTTCGTGCGCCCCTCCAGAGGTCGACCTTCGGCCCCGGAGGAAAGCCGACTCAAGAAGGAGTCGGCTGACTGTTGACCCGCGCCAGCCGCGGCATCGAGCGTCGCCTACAGCGCTTGCGGCAGCGCCGCGCGTGATGACACGCCTAGCCGACCGCTGACTGTCGCAGCCGGGCTGGCGGGCAACCCCCTTTCGCGCGGCGTGGTCGCATCCTGTGCGCCCAGCCGGTCCCGATGGGAGGCACATGCGACGGGCATTCTTGATGGTCTCGCTGGTATGCGCGGCGACCTCTTGTGGCTCACTGGATGACACGCCCCGCGCCGAGGATCCGGCTCCACCCGGCGCTTCACTTCCCTCCGTAACGCCGGTACCGGCCCCCTCCTCGCCCACGGAGACGTGGACGTCGAGCAGTTCCGCGCCCCCGCCGTCACTGCAGTCCGCGTTCGAGACGGTCAAGTCGGGCGTCACGCGCTTGGAGGTGGCGACCTGCGAGGGGCACTCGACAGGGTCGGGGTTCCAGATATCCCCCACGCTGGTCGCCACAGTGGCGCACGTGGTCCACGACGGCCAGGTCATTCGAGTCATCCAAGGGACCATGTCCTCCGCGGGCACCGTCGTGGGGATCGACCAGGGCACTGACGTGGCGCTGGTACGGACCGCCTCCCCACTCAACGGGTACACGCTTTCCTTCTCCGACACCGATCCCCGCGTCGGGGACGAGGTTGCCGCGCTGGGCTTCCCGAGACGAGACCCGCTGGCCTTCACCCCCGGGACGATCAACGGCCTCGGCCGGAAGGCGACCATTGACGACTTTCTTCGCTACGACTTGCTGGAACTGGACGCTGCTACGCACCCCGGCAGCAGCGGTGGACCCGTCATTCGTCCTGACGGTTCGGTCGTGGGTCTGGTCGACGCTCACAAGGTGGACCCAGAGACCGGCGAATCCGAGCAGGGGCGCCGTCTAGCCGTCTCCAGCGCGACGGCGCAACCGCTGATCGCGCAGTGGAGCGCCGATCCACAGGCGGTCCCGCTCCCCGACTGCAGCGCGGCGATCGACCCTGATGGCGTAACCGACCCGGAGGAAGCATCTCCACGGCGGGACATCGTGCAGGCGGCGAGAACGCTCGACCTCTACTTCGAAGGAATCAACAGCGGCGATTACGCCACCGCACTGGCTCAGCTGACGGCGCCAGGCTCTCTGGAGGATTTCCAGGCAGCTGTCGCAAGCGCCGTCGACACGGACATCGCCTACCGGACCTACCGAGTCGACGGGGAGGAACTCGTCCTGTGGGTCACATTCACCAGCCATCAGAACGCTGGCAGGGGTCCGTCCGGCCGTCCCCAGGAAACGTGCACCCATTGGTCTCTGGATTACGTGCTGGCGCAGAGAAACGGGCTTTGGCTCATCGACGCCACCCGCCCTCACGACGGGACAGGTCACCAGCCGTGCGACACAACGGCAAGTAGCACCCCGAGCACCGCGGCGACCCTTCCCTCCGGATCAACGGCGCCGCCGAGTTGATGACCGCGGTACGTGCATAGCCGCCCGCCCAAAGCAACTGGAGCCGTTCCGCACGGCTGGGCCGCCACCCGGCCGAGCCGACGCCCGGAACCCACACCTGCTCTCACCGCCGAGTGTGTGGAGGCGACGTGCGAGACGCCGCCGGTCGGCCAGTCGACAGGCACTCGCGCCACAGCTGTCAGCTGCCATGGCCAGCCCTAACCTGCCGGCATGCGAGCTGTGCAGATCACCCGCTTCGGCGGCCGGGACTGCTGCCCGCCTGCGAAGCGCCAGACTCCCATCTTCGACGCGTCGGCCGGCTGCGCCGTGACCGCCGCTTTCCGGTAAAACGAGTCATGCCGCAAGCCGTCGACCTCGGTCTTCTCAGCGCCCGCGAGCTTCTGCGGCTCTACGCCGACATCCTGACCGAGCTGGTTGACCGGGGGTGGTGCGGTCGCGGAACGCGCCGGCGGGCGACTTGGCTGAGCACCTCGTCGCGACGGCGTACCGCGGCGAGCTCGCCCCGCCGTCGGAGAAGAGCTGGGACGTCCGCGCCGACGGGCGACTCCTCCAGGTGAAGGCTCGGGTCATCGCGTCCGACGACAAGAAGTCGCACGTCTACAGCCCCTTCCGGTCCTGGGGCTTCGACGCGTGCGTGTTCCTGCTGATGGACGCACACACGTACGAGGTCCTGCGTGCTGTCGAGCTTCCCGTGGCGACGGTTCAGTCCCTCGCCCGGGAGAGCGTCTGGGTGAAAGGCTTTCGAGTCACCACCAAGACCCCACTGCTGGGGCAGCCAGGCGCCGTCGATGTCACGTCAGCCGTCAGGGACGTCCTCGACGCGCTCGGAGCTCAGCATCCGGCGACCTCGACGACGAGCGTCCTGAACACCCCGCGCGGGCCAGGCAACGCCGAGTAGTCCGACCACGCCATCCGGTACGTCCCGACCAGCGTCAGAGGCTTCGCCCGTCCCCGGCTAGTGCCCAGGCCGGTCAGCGGGCCCCACGCCCGCGTCCCCTGCAGGACCACTCCCTCGTGGAGGCGGAACGCGTCGGCGTTGGTGGGACGGCCGTGCGTGGGGGCGTTCCAATAGGACGGGTCATTGCCGACGCAGATCACCGCGCCGTTGCTGCCCGGCATCGCCGCGACGAACTTCTCGACCCGCACGATGTCCTTCACAACGTCGTGCGCCCGGATGTCCTGCGCGCCTTGGTCCTTCAGCTCGAACCGCTCCCCGGCGGATTCGCCGGTCCAGAGGCGCGTGAGGTACTTCAGCTCGACCGCACTGCGCTGCAGTCCGTCATCGCTTGTCAGGAGGAGGTCGAGCCGCATCCCAGGCGCAGGCCGGGTCTCCAGCCTGACGCGCACGGTTGGGTCCTGCATCCGGACCTCCCAGGCGAACGCCTGCTGGAAGTCCGCCTCGGAGTGGAACACCGGACGGAGCGCCGCGAGCCGGGCGAGCACGGCGTCCAAGCCCACGCTCCCGGCCAGCAACATCCGTCGACCATACGAGCGCGCCCTCGCTCACGGATAGAGGTGAAGGATGAGCCCATCCACGCCGTCGCGGTGGAGTTCCGGGAGAAGCCCTCACAACGAGGCTGGACCGGAGCCCGTACCGGCGAGAACACGCGGCTCGTAGGTTGAGGTGCATGCGTGCCGTGCAGATCACCCGCTTCGGAGGACCCGAGGTCCTCGACGTCGTCGACCTTCCCGACCCCACTCCAGGACCAGGTCAGACGCTCTACGAGGTGAGTGCCGCAGGAGTTAACTTTGCAGACACCCACCAGATCGAGAACAGCTACCTCGCCGAGCAGAAACTTCCGCTCGTGCCGGGCGCGGAGTTCGTGGGCACCCCGGTCGGTGGCGGTCAGCGGGTCGTCGGCCTCCTCGACGGCGGCGGCTATGCCGAGAAGGTCGTTGCGCACGACGCACTCACCTGGGCCGTCCCCGACGGCGTGAGCGACGAGCAGGCCCTCGCCGTCGTCCTGCAGGGCTCGACCGCCTGGCACCTGCTGCGCACCAGCGCGCACCTCGCCGAGGGCGAGACCGTCGTCGTCATCGCCGGAGCCGGCGGGGTCGGCTCGCTGGCCGTGCAGCTGGCCCGCCGCTGGGGCGCCGGCCGCGTCATCGCCACCGCCTCCTCCCCCGAGAAGCGGACGCTCGCCGAGGAGCTCGGCGCGCACGCCACCGTCGACCCGGCGCTGGCCGACTCCGACCCCAAGGCGTTCACCTCCGCGCTCCGCGAGGCCAACGGCGGCAAGCCGGTCGACATCGTGCTGGAGATGACCGGCGGCAACGTCTTCGCCGGCTCGCTGAGCGCGCTGGCGCCGTTCGGCCGGCTGGTCGCCTACGGCATGGCCGCGCGGCAGGAGACCCGCGCGGTGCCGCCGGGCATGCTCATGCAGAAGAGCCGCGCGGTCATCGGCTTCTGGCTGGCCCACTGCATGGCGCGCCCGCAGATGATGGACGCCGCCATGACCGACCTGCTGGCTCTGGTGGCCGCCGGTGAGCTGAAGCCCGTCGTGGGCGGCCGCTATCCGCTGTCCGCGGTGGCCGAGGCGCACGGCGACCTGCTCGCCCGCCGCACCACCGGCAAGCTCGTCCTCGACCCCAGCCGCTGACGGACTGCCGGTACCGGAAGTCCCGTCGCCCCCGGGACTTTCGGTACCGAAAGTCCGTCAGACGAGGCGGTTGGTCCAGAGAAGGCTGAGGACGGCGCCGATCAGCACCACGAGGACGCCGGCCCGCACGAACCACGGGCTGATGTCCTGCGGCTCGGTCGTGTAGCCGATCTGGCTGCCCAGGTCGCTGTAGACCTGCTCCAGCTCGCTGGCACTGGCCGCCTCGCTGAAGCTGCCGCCCGTCTGGTCGGCGATCTCCTCCAGCGCCGTCCGGTCGACCGGCACGGGGACGTTCTCCCCGTCGATGTCGAGGGTGCCGTAGTCGGTGCCGAACGCGATCGTGGAGACCGGCACCCCGGCGGCGCGAGCGGCGTCGATGGCCTGGGCGTTGTCCCGGCCCACGGTGTTCGAGCCGTCCGAGAGCAGCACGATCCGCGACGGGGGCAGCTCCTCCCCCGAGCCCTCCAGCGACGCCTGGAAGTTCTCGATCGCCGCGAGGGAGGTGAAGATCGCCTCGCCGATCGCCGTCGCCTCGGCCAGGTCCAGGTTCTCGATGGCGAGCGCCACCTGCCCGCGGTCGGTGGTCGGCGGCACCACCGTCGTCGCCGTGCCCGCGAAGGACACCAGACCGAGGTTGATCCGCTCGGGCAGCACGTCGACGAAGTCCGTGGCCGCGCGCTGCATGACCTCGAAGCGGGTCGGCTCGACGTCTTGTGCCTGCATGGAGAGCGAGACGTCGACGGCCATGACCACGGTCGCCTTCTCCCGGGGCACCCGCACCTCGGTGCTGGGCACCGCGAGCGACACGACCAGCGTCGCCAGGCCGGCCGCGACGATGCCGAAGGCCAGGTGCCGCTTCCAACCCGGCCGCTTGGGCACCAGGGTGCCGAGCAGCGCGACGTTGGTGAAGCGCGCCGCGTACGCCTTCCGGCGCAGCTGCAGCAGCACGTACACGCCCACGAGGGCGGCAACCACCAGCAGCGCCAGCAGCCACCACGGGGACTGGAAGGTCATCGGGAGGCCCCTCCGTTGCCGGCACGCCGGCGCTCGGCGACGAATCGGACGACGTCCATGAGCCAGTCGCGGTCGGTCCGCAGCTGCAGGTGCCCGGCACCGGCGCGGCGCAGCGCGGCGGCGACCCGCTCGCGCTGGGCGGCGGCGCCCTCGGCGTAGCGGGCACGGAACTCGGCGTCGCCCGTGGGCACCTCGAGGGTCTGCCCGGTCTCGGGGTCGACGACGGTGAGCAGGCCGACGTCGGGCAGTTCCAGCTCCCGCGGGTCGACCACCTCGACGGCGAGCAGTTCGTGCCGGGTACCCAGTCCGCGCAGCGGCCGTTCCCAGTCGCTGTCGCCGAGGAAGTCCGAGATCACCACGACCAGTCCTCGCCGGCGCTCCGGACGCCGAAGCGCCTCCAGCGCCTGGGCCAGGTCGCCGCGCCGGCCGCCGGCTGCCCGCGGCGTGGCCACCACCGAGCGCAGCAGCCGCTCGGCGTTCAGCCGGCCGGGCTGGGCCGGGTAGCGGTCGACCCGCTCACCGGTGGTGACGACGGCGCCGAGCCGGTTGCCGCCGTGCACGGTGAGGTGCCCGACGGCGGCGAGCCCGGCGATCGCCAGATCCCGCTTCTGGCAGTTGGCCGTGCCGAAGTCCAGGCTGGCGGACAGGTCCACGACGGCCCAGGTCTCCAGCTCGCGGTCGGCGATGGTCTCGCGGACGTGCGGCACCTGGGTGCGGGCGGTGACCGGCCAGTCCATCCGCCGGACGTCGTCGCCCGGGTGGTATGTGCGGGAGTCGCCGGCCTCGCTGCCCGATCCGGGGACGAGCCCCAGGTGGTCGCCCTGCAGCAGCCCGTCCAACCGCCGCCGGACGGTGAGCTCGAGGCGGCGGAGCAGGACGTCGGCCGGGCCGTCGGTGAACCGGGGCGGAGCGCCGTCGCTGCCGCTGGTCGCGGCGGCCGAACCGGGCGTCGCGGGGTGCAGGAGCAGCCCGGGATGCTCGGGTGCGTCCGGGAGCGTCCCCTCCCGGCGACGGCGACCGATCACGCCGGCTGCGATCCGGGTGAGGCGCCGTTGCCGTTGCCGTGCGCGCCCGAGGCGGTGGATCCACCGGGGGCGCCGTTGCCCTGAGCACCGGGGCCGTACCCACCGGGGTGGTGCGGACCGGGCTGCTGGTGAGCAGGCTGCTGGGCGCCGGGCCACGACGGGGCGCCGTTGGGCATCCCCTGCGGCGGGCCGTAGAACGGCGCCGGCACCGAGGGACCACCGGGGCCGCCGCCGGTGGCCTGCTGGCGCGGCGCGACCTGCGGCAGCGGGACCGTCTGCACGATCCGCTTCACGATGTGGTCCGCCGGCACGCCGTCGGCCAGCGCGTCGTAGGAGAGGACCAGCCGGTGGCGCAGCACGTCGGCGGTCACGTCGAGCACGTCCTGCGGCAGTACGTAGTCGCGTCCCCGGACCAGTGCGAGAGCGCGGGCGGCGGCGATCAGGCCGAGGGAGGCACGGGGGCTGGCGCCGTAGGAGACCCAGTTCGCGACGTCGTCCATGCCGTGCTCGCGCGGCGAGCGCGTGGCCACCACGAGGCGGACGACGTAGTCGACCAGCGCGTGGTGCACGAAGACCTGCGAGGCGGTCCTCTGCAGCCGGCGCAACTCGTCGGGCGCCAGCACGGTCTCGGCCACCGGCGGCTCGGAGCCCATTCGGTAGATGATCTCGCGCTCCTCCTCGGCGGTCGGGTAGTCGACGAGCACCTTCATGAGGAAACGGTCGCGCTGCGCCTCGGGGAGCGGGTAGACGCCCTCGGACTCGATCGGGTTCTGGGTGGCGAGCACCAGGAACGGGTCGGGCAGCGGATAGGTGATCCCGCCGATGGAGACCTGCCGCTCGGCCATGACCTCCAGCAGCGCCGACTGCACCTTGGCCGGGGCGCGGTTGATCTCGTCGGTGAGCAGGAAGTTGGCGAAGACCGGACCGAGCTCGGTGTCGAAGGCGTCCTGCCCGGACTTGTAGATGCGGGTGCCGATGATGTCGGCGGGCACCAGATCCGGGGTGAACTGCAGCCGGGCGAACTTCCCACCCACGACCGTGGCGAGGGTCTCCACCGCAAGGGTCTTGGCCACGCCCGGCACGCCCTCGAGGAGCACGTGGCCGCGGGCGAGGAGCGCGACGAGCATCCGCTCGACGAGCCGGTCCTGGCCGACGATGACGCGCTTGATCTCGAAGAGGACCCGCTCCAGCCGCGCCGCGTCGGCCGACGGCGGCACGGGGGCCGAGGCGTGGCCGACCGGGGTGCCGGCGGCGGTCACGCGAGGATCCCGGCGGGGACGGAGGTCATCGACGTTCCCGACGGTGCGGTGCTGATCGGCTCGCGCGCGGACTCGCTCACGGGGCTCCCTGGTCGTCCCGGGCCGCGGCCGCCCGGATCCGGGAAGGCCGTCGACAGGGCGGTGTCGTCCCGGCCCCTCGTCCAGTGTCCTACACCTTCGGACGGGAGCCACTCGCCGCGTTGGACGAGTCGTCGCGGGCACCGGCGCCGACGCCCTTTCCGTCCACAGCGAACATCCTTCCCCTGCCCCGGGGCGGCCGGAACTGCTAGCCTCTCGGGTGCGTCGGGCAGCTCCCCCCGTGGCTGCCCGACGCCTCATCGCCGGCCCGTCCCGGTTCCGCTCCGAGGACCGGGCTTCGTCAGGCCGAGGGCCGTACCGCGCCGAAGTACGTCGAGCTCGACGTCCGCGCGGACGAGATGGTCACGTGCTTCCCGCGGTCCGGGGCCTCGATCATCTGGCCGTCGCCGATGTAGATCGCCACGTGGGTGATCGACATGTAGTCGTACCGGTCGCTGCCCCAGAACAGCAGGTCCCCCGGCTGCAGGGCGCCGACGGCCACCTGCTGGTTGCGGTTGAGCCACCACTGGTCCCGGCTGGTCCCGCCGATGGCGATGCCGGCGCGGGCGTAGGCGTACTGGGTGAGCCCGGAGCAGTCGAAGCCGAACACCTCCGTGTCGGGGGCGATGCCGTAGCTCGGGCCGTTGGTTCCCCCACCGCCCCACGAGTAGGCGACGCCGAGCTGCGTGCGGGCGGCCGCGATGGCGGTCTGCGCGGCCGAGACCGACGGAGGCCCGGCCTGGCCACCGCCCGGGAGGGGACGGGGACGCGACGGCGCGGGAGCCGGGGCCGGTGCCGGCGCCGGAGCCGGTGTGGACGGGCGGGCCGTCGCGGCCTGCCGCGCCGCCTCCTGCTGGGCACTGGTCTGCCGCGCCGCTTCCTGCTGCGCGGCGGCTCGTGCGCCCTCCAGCCCGCTGACCACCTGCTGCGCCTGCTGGAGCTCGCCCTGCAGAGCGTCCTCCTGGGCGTCGATCGCGTCGGCCTGCGCACGGGCCGCGATCTCCTGCGCCTGGGCACCGGCGAGCAGGTCCGCGGCCTGCGCCTGCAGCTGGTCGGCTTCGCCGAGCGTGCGGGAAGCCACCTCCTCGGCGTCCTCGGCCTGCACCTCGAGCACGGTCAGCTGAGCGAGGACGTCGACCCGGTGGGTGCCGGCGGCGTCGAGCAGCGCGGCGCGCTCCACGAGGTCGGCCGGGCCGCCCGCGCTGAGCATCGCGGTCATGCCGGGGGCGGTGGTTCCGCGCATGTAGCTGGCCCGCGCGAAGGCGGCGACGTCGTCCCGGCCCTCCAGCAGGTCGGCCTCCGCCTGAGCGGCCGCCGCGGCGGCGGCCTCGGCGGCCGCCTTCGCCGTCTCGTACGCGGCCTGCTTGTCCTCGTAGTCCTGCAGGGCGACCAGCGCGGCCTGGTGCGCGGCGTCCGCGCCGGCCCGGGCCGAGGCCAGCTGTGCGGTGATCTCGCCGACGCGGGCGGCAGCATCCGCCCGCGCCTGCTGCGCCGCGGAGAGCTGGGAGTCACTGGGGTTCCGGGGTGCCGCGGCGGCGATCCCCGGGGCGGCGCCCAGGCAGAGGGCTCCGGCGACGCCGATCCCGACCACGCGGGCCGCCCAGCGGGCCTCCCTGCGCTCCGTACCGAACCGTGCCTCGTCCTGCTCGCCCACGAACCCGACTCCTCCGTTGCCCGGCGCCACCCGGGAGGGGCGCCGGTCTCGACTGGTGTCGTGCACCCGTCGGGGCGCACCAGTCCGGGATCGACCAGAAAGGGTGGAGAGGAGAGGGGTTGCAGCGCCGCCTCCCCCCGAGGGGGGAGACGCCACTCACGGGTGAGGTGCCGGAGCGGACACCCTTCGGGGGCCCGCGCCAGGTGACGGGATGGAACGGCCACGCTCGAGGGGCCCGCGCCGAGCGTGCGAGGCGTGGGGGAAAGCTGGAAGGACCCCGTCCTCCCCACCCCTCGCAGGCTCGCGGCGGGCCCCGGGACGGGGCCTCAGTTGACCTGGCGCTCCGCGCCGGACCAGAAGTCCTGCCGGAGCTTGAACTTCTGGATCTTCCCGGTGGCGGTGCGGGCCAGCTCGTCGCGGAACTCGACCTTCTTCGGCGCCTTGTAGCCGGCCAGCCGCGCTCTGCAGTGCGCGATGATCTCGGCTTCGGTGGCCTGCTCCCCCTCGGCGAGGACGACGACCGCGGTCACCAGCTCGCCCCACTTCTCGTCGGGGATGCCGATGACCGCGACCTCGGCGACGGCCGGGTGGCTGAAGACGACGTCCTCGACCTCGATCGAGGAGACGTTCTCGCCGCCGGTGATGATCACGTCCTTCTTGCGGTCGGAGATCGTGAGGTATCCGGCGTCGTCGATCGTGCCGCCGTCGCCGGTGTGGAACCAGTCGTCCTCGAGGGCCTCGGCCGAGGCGTCCGGGTTCGCCCAGTAGCCGGCGAGCACCGTGTTGCTGCGGGCCAGCACCTCGCCGGTCTCGCTCACCGACAGGCGGGTGCCCAGCGTCGGGACGCCGGCCCGGGACAGCCGCTTGGCCCGCTCCTCGGCGTCCATCCCGTCGTACTCCTCGCGCCCCCGGTTGATGGTGAGCAGCGGAGCGGTCTCGGTGAGGCCGTAGATCTGGTTGAACTCCCAGCCCAGTTCGGCCTCGATGCGGGCGATGGTGCGCGAGGGCGGCGGGGCGCCGGCGACGACCACTCGCACGCGGTCGCGGCCGGGGATCTCGCCGTCCCAGTCGACCGCGGCGTCCAGGACGGCGTTCCAGACCGCGGGCGCGCCGGCCATCATCGTGACGCCGTGCTGCTCGACGCGGCGCAGGATCTCGGCGCCGTCGATCTTGCGGATCACCACCTGCCGGGCGCCCACCCCGGCCATCGCGTAGGGCAGGCCCCAGCCGTTGACGTGGAACATCGGCAGGGTGTGCATGTAGACGTCGCGATCGCTGATCTGCATGTGCATCCCGAACGTCACCGCGTCGACCCAGATGTTGCGGTGGGTCATCTGCACGCCCTTGGGCCGCGCGGTGGTGCCGCTGGTGTAGTTGATCGTCGCCGTGGCGTCCTCGTCCGGCTCGCTCCAGGGTCGCGGCTCGGTGTCGAACCGCAGCAGCTGCTCGTACTCCTCACCCGTCCCGAACCGGTGCTCGGCCCGCACGGCCTTGAGCGAGGTCTCCAGCTCGGGGTCGACCAGCAGCACCCGGGCGCCGGAGTGCCCGACGATGTACTCGACCTCCTCGGGCTGCAGCCGGAAGTTGATCGGCACGGCCACCCGGCCCGAGGACGGCACCGACAACAGCAGCTCGAGGAGCCGGGCGGAGTTGTGGCTGACGATCGCCACCCGCTCCCCCTCGGCGATGCCGAGCTCGTCGAGACCGGCCTGCAGCGCGCGGCCACGCCGGGCCATCTCCCGGTAGGAGACCTCGCCGAGGGTCGGGGCAGGCTGCGTGAGCTCGTCGACGACGCCGACGCGGTCGCCGTAGACCAGCTCGGCACGGTCCAGGAAATCGCGGGTGGTGAGGGGCACGCGCATGCCGGCTCCCGGTGTTTCGGGGCCGGCACGATCCGGCCGTCGAGGTGGTCGTCGTCACGCTATCCGCCGACGCGACCGCCGACGAGCCGGTCGGTGTCGATGATCAGGCGACCTGATCACCAGGGGTCCTGGCTCACGGTCGGCAGTGAGCCAGGACCCCGGACGGTGAGCCAGGAAGCGCCTCAGGCGAGGGCGATGAGCCGCGGCAGCGCGGTCCCGATCGGCTCGTCCACGACCAGGTCGGCGACGTCGTCGTACGGGGTGGGCTCGGCGTTGACGACGACGACGCGGGCGCCCGAGCCGACCGCCAGGTCGACCAGGCCGGCCGCGGGGTGGACCGTCAACGAGGTGCCCACGGTGAGGAACACGTCGCAGTCGGTGGCCGCGGCGACCGCCGCCTCGACGACCCGCTCCTCCAGCATCTCGCCGAAGTAGATGGTCGCCGACTTGAGGATGCCGCCGCAGACCCGGCAGGCCGGGTCCGGCTCGCCCGCCTCGACCCGGTCCAGCGCGGCGCTCATCGGCGTCCGGTCCCCGCAAGAGGTGCAGCGGACCTCGTTGACGGTGCCGTGGATCTCCAGCACCCGGTCCGGGTCGGACCCGGCCGCCTGGTGCAGCCCATCGATGTTCTGCGTGACCAGCGCCCGCAGCCGGCCCTGCCGCTCGAGGTCGACCAGGGCGGCGTGGCCGGCGTTCGGCTGCGGATCGGCGACCTGCAGGTCCCGGCGCATCAGCCAGGACCGGCGCCGGATGTCCGGATCGGCCAGGTAGTACGAGAGGGTGACGAGCTTCTCGGCGTCGGGGTCACGGGTCCAGACGCCCTTCGGACCGCGGTAGTCGGGGATGCCGCTGTCGGTCGAGATGCCCGCGCCGGTGAGCACGGTGATCCGCGAGGCGGCGGTCAGCCAGTCGGGCAGGGATTCGGGGACGCCGGTCACGCCCGCCACGGTAGGGCGGATGCCAGGCGTTCGGCGCTCCGACGAGGTGCGCCGTGCGGCAGCGAGGTACGCGGTCTCCCGCGTGCCCGGCTGCCACACCGCGCACCTCAGGTCATCCGGCGCCGGTCGGGTTCCCGTCGGCAGCGCGACCGACCCGCCGCAGAGCGGCACGGCCGGCCCGCTCCATCGACGGCATCGCCAGGAAGATGCCGATCGCGTAGGCCGCACCCAGCAGCGTGTCGACGACGTAGTGCTCGCCGCCCCACACGAGGACCACCGGCATGAGGACGGCGTAGGCGATCAGTGCGACCCGCTGCCACGTGCGGCGGGCCACCGGCAGGAGCACCGCGCACATGAGCACGGCGAACGCGGTGTGCAGCGACGGCACGGCCGCCACCAGGTTGACCTGCCCCTGCCCGGCGTCGAGCAGGACGCCGGCCCGCGGCAGCCCGAGGACCTCCCAGCCCGATCCGCTGATCCGGTCGACGGGCTCGATGACGTCCTCGCGGGCGGCCAGCCAGGGCGGCGCCGCCGGGTAGAGCACGTAGGTGGCCAGCCCCGCGACGGAGAGGCCCACGACGAGGCGGGCGCAGCGGGCCCAGCGTCGGCGGTTGCGCACCCACAGCACCCCGAGCACCAGCGGTGTGACGACGAAGTGGCTGCTGTAGACCAGCGTCGCCGCGGCCCTCCACCAGTCGGCCTGCACGTGCTCCTGGAGCCAGACGGTGGGCAGCAGTCCCCCGCCGAGCCAGCGGTCGGCGTCCGCGAGCTCCTCGACGTGCACCGGCATGCCGAGGCCGTCGGCCAGCCCACGGCTGGCGTCGTAGGCCAGCAGCACCGCGACCAGCGGCAGCCAGTCCAGCAGCAGCCGGCCCAGGCGGCGCGGCCCCTGGGTGGCGGCGTGCGCGCCGAGGCCGGCGATCACCCAGCCGAGCAGCACCACTCGGTCGGTGGGCAGGCCGTGGACCGCGCAGGTCGCCGCGAAAGCGACGGCCAGCCCGGCCCAGAGGACGGCGGTCAGCGCCAGGACGCGTCGGCCCCGGCGCGCGGCCGGCGCAGCCGTCGCGTCGACGACGGGGGCCGCCGGGGCCACGACGGGTCCCGGGAGCTCGACCGCGGTCATGGCGCGGGACGGTATCGGCGCCCGGAGCCGCTGTGGGCCGCCTCACGGCGGCACGCCGTCGATTCCGCCGCACGAGTGACAGGAGAGCCGTCGTGGACGGATGTGACGGTCCCGGGCCGCCGGTTCGGCACCGCCCAGCGCGTTTCACCGGACGTGACACAGGTCACCGGGTGAGGGAAGGGTCGCCTGACCAGTCATGCCCGTCGCTGAACTGGGATGATCGGGGGTGGACACGAGCGCGACGAACCAGCCGCGACGAACCAGCGAGGGGTAGGCGCAGAAGAGTGGCAGCCAGCAAGGACAGCTTCGGAGCACGATCGACGCTCTCCGTCGACGGAACCGACTACGACATCTACCGGCTCGACGCGGTGGAGGGCTCCGAGAAGCTGCCCTTCAGCCTCAAGGTCCTCCTCGAGAACCTGCTGCGCACCGAGGACGGCGCCGACATCACCGCCGACCACATCCGGGCGATCGCCAACTGGGACCCGTCGGCCGAGCCCGACCAGGAGATCCAGTTCACCCCGGCCCGCGTGGTCATGCAGGACTTCACCGGCGTGCCCTGCATCGTCGACCTCGCCACGATGCGCGAGGCCATGGCCGAGCTCGGCGGCGACCCGCAGAAGATCAACCCGCTCGCCCCGGCCGAGCTGGTCATCGACCACTCGGTGATCGCCGACATCTTCGGCACCGAGGACTCGTTCCAGCGCAACGTCGAGATCGAGTACGAGCGCAACGGCGAGCGCTACCAGTTCCTCCGCTGGGGCCAGGGCGCCTTCAGCGACTTCAAGGTCGTCCCCCCGGGCACCGGCATCGTCCACCAGGTCAACATCGAGCACCTGGCCCGCGTGATCTTCCCGCGGCAGGAGGGTGACCGTGTGGTCGCCTACCCCGACACCTGCGTGGGCACCGACAGCCACACCACCATGGTCAACGGCCTGGGCGTGCTGGGCTGGGGCGTCGGCGGCATCGAGGCCGAGGCCGCGATGCTCGGCCAGCCGGTCTCCATGCTGATCCCCCGCGTCGTCGGCTTCAAGCTCTTCGGCCAGCTCCCTGACGGCGCCACCGCGACCGACCTGGTCCTCACCATCACCGAGATGCTGCGCCAGCACGGCGTCGTCGGGAAGTTCGTCGAGTTCTACGGCGAGGGCGTCTCGGCGGTGCCCCTGGCCAACCGCGCCACGATCGGCAACATGAGCCCGGAGTTCGGCTCCACCGCGGCGATGTTCCCCATCGACGAGGAGACCATCACCTACCTGCAGCTCACCGGCCGCTCGGCCGAGCAGGTGGCGCTGGTCGAGGCCTACGCCAAGGAGCAGGGCCTCTGGCACGACCCGTCACGCGAGCCGGCGTTCTCCGAGTACCTGGAGCTCGACCTCGGCAGCGTCGTCCCGTCGATCGCCGGCCCGAAGCGCCCGCAGGACCGGGTCGCGATCACCGACGCCAAGGCGTCCTTCCGCGTGGCGCTCGCCGACTACGTGCAGGCCGACGAGACCGGTGGCGAGGACCGCAAGCCCGGCGTCCCGCAGCAGGAGCAGCCGTACGGTGTCGAGTCCGCCCAGGACGAGGCCTCGGCGGAGTCCTTCCCCGCGTCCGACCCCGCCACCCCGACCCCGGGCGGTGGCCACGGCAACGGCGAGGCGGGCAAGCCGCACCACGCCGAGACGGGCACCGTCTCCGAGCGGCCCTCCAAGCCGACCCGCGTGGTGATGGAGGACGGCACCGAGACCGAGGTCGACCACGGCCACGTGGTCATCGCGGCCATCACCTCCTGCACCAACACCTCGAACCCGCAGGTGATGATCGGTGCGGCCCTGCTGGCCAAGAACGCCGTCGAGCGCGGCCTGGCCACCAAGCCGTGGGTCAAGACGACGCTGGCTCCCGGGTCCAAGGTCGTCATGGACTACTACGAGAAGGCCGAGCTCACCCCGTACCTGGAGAAGCTGGGCTTCTACCTGGTCGGCTACGGCTGCACCACCTGCATCGGCAACTCCGGGCCGCTTCCCGAGCCGGTGTCCAACGCGGTGAACGAGGCCGACCTCGCCGTCGTCTCGGTGCTGTCGGGAAACCGCAACTTCGAGGGCCGGATCAACCCCGACGTCAAGATGAACTACCTGGCCTCCCCGCCGCTGGTCATCGCCTACGCGCTCGCCGGCTCCATGGACGTCGACCTGAACAACGACCCGCTGGGTCAGGACACCGACGGCAACGACGTCTTCCTGCGCGACATCTGGCCCTCCCCTCAGGAGGTCCAGCGGGTCATCGACCACGCCGTCTCCGCCGAGCAGTTCGGCCGCAGCTACGAGGACGTGTTCGCCGGCACGGAGCAGTGGCAGAACCTGCCCACGCCCACCGGCGACACCTTCGAGTGGGCCGAGGACAGCACCTACGTGCGGCGTCCTCCGTACTTCGAGGGCATGCCGGCCGAGCCGGCCCCGGTCGAGGACATCACCGGCGCCCGCACCCTCGCGGTGCTCGGCGACTCGGTGACCACCGACCACATCTCGCCGGCCGGTTCGATCAAGGCCGACAGCCCGGCGGGTCAGTACCTGCGCGAGCACGGTGTGGACCGTCGTGACTTCAACTCCTACGGCTCGCGCCGCGGGAACCACGAGGTCATGATCCGCGGCACCTTCGCCAACATCCGGCTGCGCAACCAGCTGGTGCCCGGCACCGAGGGTGGCGTCACCAAGAACCACCTGACCGGCGAGACGACGACGATCTACGACGCCTCGCGCGCCTACATCGACGCCGGCATCCCGCTGGTCGTGCTGGCCGGCAAGGAGTACGGCTCGGGCTCGTCGCGCGACTGGGCCGCCAAGGGCACTGCGCTGCTGGGCGTCAAGGCCGTCATCGCCGAGAGCTACGAGCGGATCCACCGCTCCAACCTCATCGGCATGGGCGTCCTGCCGCTGCAGTTCCCCGAGGGCCAGGACCGCGAGTCGCTCGGCCTGACCGGTGACGAGGAGTTCACGATCACCGGGATCACCGCGCTGAACGACGGCTCCGTGCCGCGCACGGTCAAGGTGAAGGCCGGGGACGTCGAGTTCGACGCCCGCGTCCGCATCGACACCCCCGGTGAGGCGAACTACTACCGCAACGGCGGGATCATGCAGTACGTCCTGCGCTCGCTCCGCGGCACGGCCGCCTGACCGCCGGGACCCGCTGATGGACCTGGGCCTGGGTGGTCGTGGATTCCTGCTCACCGGCGCGAGCCGGGGGCTGGGATTCGCGACCGCCCGGGCCCTCGTCGATGAGGGGGCCCACGTGCTGGTCAGCTCCCGGTCTCCCGACGGTGTCACGCGGGCGGTCGAGGAGCTCGGCGGGGCGCCGTCGGCCTTCGGGCTGGCCGCCGACCTCGCCGACGCCGGCGCGGCCGACCGGCTGGTCGAGGAGGCCCGCCGGCGGCTGGGTCGCCTGGACGGTGCGCTGATCAGCGTCGGCGGCCCCGCCCCGGGCACCGTCCTGGGCACCGCCGAGGAGGACTGGCGGTCCGGCGTCGAGAGCGTGCTGTTCGGCCCGCTCCGGCTGGTCAAGGCACTCGTCCCGCACCTGGACGAGGGCGCGGCCATCGGCCTGGTCCTCTCCACCTCGGTGCGCCAGCCGCTCGACGGGCTGGCCATCTCCAACGGCCTCCGACCCGGACTGGCCATGACCGCGAAGGGCCTGGCCGACGAGCTGGGGCCGCGCGGCATCCGCGTCGTCGGGCTGATGCCCGGCACCATCGCCACCGACCGCATCGCCGAGATCGAGGCCGCGTCGGGCGACCCGGCGGCCGCCCGGGCCCGCACCGAGGCGGAGATCCCCCTGGGCCGCATCGGAGAGCCTGCGGAGTTCGGCCGGGTCGCGGCGTTCCTGCTCTCCCCCGCCGCGTCCTACGTCAGTGGCACCATGGTCGCCGTCGACGGCGGCCGGCTGCGCACCCCATGAAGGACCCCCTCACCCCCCTCCGCTCGCACGCTGGCGGCGGGCCCCTGCGAGCGGGCCAGGTCCTCGTCGCCTGCGCGCACGGGACCCGCAACCCGACCGGCCGCCGGCTCATCGCCGAGCTCGCCCTGGCCGCACGTCGCCTCCGTCCCGGCCTGGTCACCACCGCCGCGTTCGTCGACGTCCAGCCACCCACCGTCGTCGACGTCGTCGCCGAGCTGTCGGGGCAGGGCCGGCCCGCGGTCGTCGTCCCGCTGCTGCTGAGCGGCGGGTACCACGTACACGTCGACATCGCCGGGGCCGTGGCCGCCGCTCCGGGCACGGTGGCCGCCCGGCCGCTGGGCCCCGACCCGCGCCTGGCCGCGGTGCTGCTCGACCGCCTGCGCGAGGCAGGCGCCGATCCGCACGACGGGGGCACCGCCGTCGTCCTGGCCGCGGCCGGCTCCAGCGACCCGCGGTCGGTGGCCGACGTGGAGAACACCGCCGCACTGCTGCAGGAGAGCTGGACCGGCCCGGTCACCACCGGCTACGGCTCGGCCGCGCGGCCACCCGTGCCCGACGCGGTCGCCGCGGCGCGCGCCGCCGGCGCCCGGCGGGTCGTCATCGCCTCCTACCTGCTCGCGCCCGGGCACTTCCACGACAAGCTCGCCGGCGCGGGCGCCGACGTCGTCACCGCTCCCCTGCTGCCCGACGAGCGGATCGCCGCCGTCCTGCTCGACCGCTACGACGCCGCGGCCGGCTGACTCACGCCTGCCAGCCCAACAGCCGGTCCCCCACCACGAGCACGGCCACCAGCAGCGCCGCCGCCGCGACCGGAACCACCGGCGTCCACCACGACCCGCGCAGCATCCAGCGGGCCAGGAACGCGGCCATGGCGAGCCAGACGAGCCACAGAACGATCAGCACCGGCCCGGGCACCACGAGCCCGCTGACCAGGTAGAAGTAGCCCACGAGCAGGTGGGCGGCGCCGGCAAGGATCCCGACGACGATCGGCCCGGCCGAGGCGACCGTTGGGGGCTGGCGCATCCCGCGAGTATGGCGGCGGCCAGCGCCCAGCGGGCTTCGTCCGCGCCGCGTCACACCGTCCGCGCTCCGGTCGGAGCACCTACTGTGGACGGCGATGGACGACGAGCCGGCGACTGACGGGACGGGGGTCCCCACCCCCGCGGAAGGCGGGGGCGCGCCGGTCCCGCCCGTGGAGGCGGCCGCGCCCGAGGCCGAAGCCCCCGCCGGGCCGGACCCGGTCGAGGAGCCCGCGGACGCCCCTGACCAGTCCGGTCCTCCCACCGAAGTCTCCACCTCGGGTTCAGCTTCAGCCCCTCGGCGCCCCTGGAGCCGGCCGGCCTCGATCGCGGCCAGCTCGCTGCTGGCCGTCGTCCTCGGCTTCGCGCTCACCGTGCAGATCCGCAACACCGCAGAGCCCGACGCCCAGGTGGGTGCCACGCGAGAGGAGGACCTGGTCCTCATCCTCGACGAGCTGAACGCCCGCGAGGAGGTCCTGCGCAGCCAGATCAACGAGACCCGGCAGACCATCGAGGACCTCAGCACCGGCCAGCAGAAGTCCGACACCGCCGTCGAGGAGGCGCAGTCGCGCGCCGAGGCCATCGGCATCCTCAACGGCACGCTGCCCGCCCGTGGTCCGGGTCTGCGCGTCACCATCCAGGACCGCGACGGCGCGGTGCCCGTCTCGGTCCTGCTCGACGCCGTCCAGGAGCTGCGCGGAGCCGGTGCCGAGGCCATCCAGGTCGACGGTGTGCGGGTCATCGTGTCCAGTGCGATCACCGGCTCGCCCGGGTCGCTGCGGATCGACGGCGTCCCGCTCACCGCCCCCTACGACGTCCGCGCCGTCGGGCCAACCGACGCCATGGAGGTCGCCCTCAACGTGGCCGGCGGCTTCGTCGCCGACGTCAGCCGCGTCGGCGGGACCGCGCGCGTGGAACAGGCCGACCTGGTGGTCGTCGACGCCCTCGTCGACTGACCACCGGGCTCACTGCGGGATGAGCAGTCCCCGCAGCTCCGCGGTGAGCGCCTCGCGGGCCTCGGGGTGCTGGCGCCAGGATGCCGGCGTGGTCTGGAACAGCGAGATGCGCCAGCGCCCCCGGCCCTCGTCGACGGCGACCAGGGTGTGCACGGCGTTGAACCGGGGGTCCAGGTCGCTCGCGCCCGGCGGGATCATCCCCGCGTGCGCGATCAGCACCGCCACGCCGTCGGCGACCGGGCGCACCGAGCGGACCACCGCGACGTAGGCGGGCGTCTCGTGGCTGGCGAACACCTGCCGCAGGTCCGCGGCGATGGACAGTCGGCCCCGGTGGTGGCTGCCGTCGAAACCGATGATGTCGCCGTCGTCGGCGAACCCGGCCGCGACCGCCGCGCCGCTGCGCCGGTTCCAGCCGTCGACGAAGTCCGCGTAGAGCGCGCGGATCAGGGCGTCCTGCGGGTGGGCTGCGGTCACGTCTCCTCCTCGCTGGCGTTCGTCGGTCACTCCCGACGGTGCGATCTTCCTTCGGAACCGCGCCAGCCCGGTTCCGCGTCCCGGCTGCGGCCGCCTGGGACAGGTGTGACGGTAGTGCTCTGCGGGGAACGACCGTTCGACGCTCGCCGGTGTCGCACCCGGCGCGATCCGCCCACGTCGCGCCTCTCCGAGCGCCTGCGACGCACCGTGCCCGGTCGTGCGCGCAGCGGCACCGACCGGCGGGGTCAGGCGACGACGGCGCGTCCGCGATCCTCCTCGGCGAACTGGGTGCGGTAGAGGTCGGCGTAGCGCCCGTCGGCGGCGAGCAGCTCGTCGTGGGTGCCCGACTCGACGATCCGCCCGTCGTCGATCACCAGGATCTGGTCGGCGCTGCGGATGGTGGAGAGCCGGTGTGCGATCACCAGCGAGGTGCGCCCGGCCAGGGCGGTGTCCAGCGCGTGCTGCACGGCCGCCTCGGACTCGCTGTCGAGGTGGGCGGTGGCCTCGTCGAGGATGACGATGCCCGGCGCCTTGAGCAGCACCCGCGCGATGGCCAGCCGCTGCTTCTCGCCACCGGAGAGCCGGTACCCGCGGTCGCCGACCACGGTGTCCAGTCCTTCGGGCAGAGAGCGCACCAGGTCGGCGATCCGCGCCCCGATCAGCGCCTCCCACACCTGCTCGTCGGTGGCATCGGGCCGGGCGTACAGCAGATTGGCGCGCATCGTGTCGTGGAAGAGGTGGGCGTCCTGGCTGACGACGCCGATCGCGTCGCGCAGGGAGGCGAGCGTCGCCTCGCGGACGTCGAGCCCGCCCACCCGGACCGTGCCACCGGTCGCGTCGTACAGCCGCGGCACCAGGTGGGCGATCGTCGACTTGCCGGCCCCGGAGTGCCCCACCAGGGCGACCAGCTGCCCCGGTGTCACCCGGAAGGACACGTCGTGCAGGACGTCCACCGGGCCGCCGTGCTCGGGCAACGACACTTCTTCCAGTGACGGCAACGAGACGTCCGACCCCGCCGGATAGCTGAAGGACACCGAGTCGAACTCGATCGACCGGTCGTCGGCCGGCACCGGGACCGCGTCGGGGACCTCACGGATCATCGGCGGCAGGTCCAGCACCTCGAAGACGCGGTCGAAGCTGACCATCGCGCTCATCACGTCGACGCGGACGTTGGCCAGCGCGGTCAGCGGTCCGTAGAGCCGGGACAGCAGCAGCGCGAGGGCGACGACGTCCCCGGGGCTCAGCGAGCCGGAGAAGGCGAGGTAACCGCCCAGGCCGTAGACCAGCGCGGTGGCCAGCGCCGCGACCAGCGTGAGGGCGGTGAAGAAGGTGCGGCCGTACATGGCCGACAGGACGCCGATGTCGCGGACCCGGGCCGCACGGCCGCGGAAGGACTCCGCCTCGACCGCGGGCCGGCCGAACAGCTTCACCAGCAGCGCGCCGGCCACGTTGAACCGCTCGGTCATCGTCGCGTTCATCGAGGCGTTGAGCTCGTAGGACTCCCGGGTGATCTCCTGCAGCCGACGGCCGATACGGCGCGCGGGCAGGACGAACAGCGGGACGAGCACCAGCGACAGCAGGGTGATCTGCCAGGACAGCGTGAGCATCACGCCCGCGGTGAGCACCAGCCCGATCACGTTGGAGACGACGCCGGACAGCGTCGAGGTGAACGCCTGCTGCGCGCCGACGACGTCGTTGTTCAGCCGGCTGACCAGCGCGCCGGTCTGCGTGCGGGTGAAGAAGGCGACCGGCATGCGCTGCACGTGCGCGAAGACCTTGCTGCGCAGGTCGTAGATGACTCCTTCCCCGATGCGCGCGGAGAACCAGCGCGTGCCGAGGGAGATCGCCGCGTCGACCACGGCCAGGCCACCGATGACCAACGCGATCCGGACGATGTCGCCGGCAGACCCCTCGAGCCCGGCGATCCGGTTGATGATGTCGCCGGCCAGCAGCGGGGTGATGACCCCGATGACCGAGGACCCGACCACCAGCAGCAGGAAGAAGGTCAGCTCGCGACGGTAGGGCCGGGCGATGCCGAGGATCCGCCGCACCGTGCCCTTGGGCAGCTGCCGCGACGTCACCGACGGATCACGCCGGAACGACCGCATGGCCGCCATGGAGGTCATGGATGAGCTCGCGTCCACCGCACCTCCCTCATCCGGCCGGTCACGTGCCGGCGGCTCCTGCAACCGGGCCGCGACCGCCCTTGTTCCGGGAGAGCCTCTCAGCGACCCCTGACGAGATCGTGCAGCCGCCGCACCTGGGCGGCGCGCTCGGCGGCGTCCTGGGTGGGGAAGTCGTTACGGACGGCGGAGCGCACCAGTGCGGCGGTGGCGCGGCTGGCCGCGACCGGTGGGGCGAGCAGCGCCTGCACCAGATCGGCGACGGCGGCCTCCAGCTCGGCGTCGGGGACCACCAGCGAGGCCAGGCCGATCGCCTGCGCCTCGGCGGCACCCACGGCGCGTCCGGTCAGACACATCTCCAGCGCGCGGGAGTAGCCGACCAGCTCCACCAGGGTGCTGGTGCCGGTCAGATCGGGCACCAGCCCCAGCGTCACCTCCGGCAGCCGCAGCTGCGCGTCGTCGGCGAACACCCGCAGGTCGCAGGCGAGCGCCAGCTGCGCCCCCGCTCCGATGGCGTGGCCCTGCACCGCGGCGACCGAGACGATCCCCGGCGACCGCAGCCAGCGGAAGCCGGCCTGGTAGGCGCGGATCCGCTCCTGGGCGTCCTCCACCGGCATGCCGACCAGCTCGCCGAATCCACCACCGGTGGACGACGCGGGGTCGAACATGCTGCGGTCCAGGCCGGCCGAGAAGGAGCGGCCCTCCCCCGTGAGCACGACCACGCGGACGTCGTCGTCGAGGGAGGCGCCGATCTCGGCCAGTGCGGACCAGGTGGCCGGGGTCTGGGCGTTCAGCCGGTCAGGGCGATCCAGGGTGACGGTGAGGACGGCGCCGTCGCGGCGCGTCCGCACCCAGCCGGATCCGGAGAGGGAACTCGTGGACCCCGGGGAAGTACCCGGTGCTCCGTCTCCTGGTTCGTTCGCGAGCTCACTCACTCTTCTTGCTGTTCCGGTTGGCCCCACCGCGGCTGCGCAGCGATGCCCCGGACTCCGACAGGAGACGGTGCACGAAGCCGTAGGACCGCTTGGTGGACTCGGCCAGCGAGCGGATGCTCTCGCCCTCGTCGTACCGCTTGCGCAGGTCGTCGGCGAGCGTCGACCGGTCGCCACCGGTGACGCGCTTGCCCTTGCCGAGGTCCGCAGTGCTCGAGTCGGCCATGGCTCCCCTCCGTGTCAGCCACCGGCCCGCGCGGCGCGCCGGTCAGTGCTGTCGCCCTGGTGCCGCCGTCCGGGTGACCACGGCTCCCGCGACCCCATGATCACCCAGTCACCTGGGGTCGGCCAGGTGAAACGGGTGCGGATCGGTCGCGGGGGCCGGAGGCCTCCCGACCGGTACACGTGCAGCGGATCAGCGCCAGCAGGGACGGCACCTGGCCGCGGTGTCGGCCGGAGGCCGACGGATCACGAAGACCTCAGGCCAGCTCGACGAGGTCGGCGAGCTCCTCGCTCCAGGCGTCCTCGGTGCCGTCGGGCAGCAGGATGACCTTGTCCGGGTCGAGCGCGCGGACGGCCCCCTCGTCGTGGGTGACCAGGACGATCGCGCCCGCGTAGGTGCGCAGCGCCTCGAGCACCTGCTCGCGGCTGGCCGGGTCGAGGTTGTTGGTCGGCTCGTCGAGCAGCAGCACGTTCGCCCCGGAGATCACCAGCGTGGCCATCGCCAGGCGGGTGCGCTCACCGCCGGAGAGGGTGCCGGTGCGCTGGTCGACCGTCTCGCCGGAGAAGAGGAAGGCGCCCAGGATCCGGCGCAGCTCGGTGTCGGTGCTGTCCGGCGCGGCCGAGCGCATGTTCTCCAGCAGAGAGCGGTCCATGTCCAGGGTCTCGTGCTCCTGGGCGTAGTAGCCGACGCGCAGGCCGTGGCCGGCCTTCACCTCGCCGGTGTCGGGCCGCTCGGTGCCGGCCAGCATCCGCAGCAGCGTCGTCTTCCCGGCGCCGTTGAGGCCGAGGACGACGACGCGTGCGCCCCGGTCCACGGCGAGGTCGACGTCGGTGAAGATCTCCAGCGAGCCGTAGCTCTTGCTCAGCCCCTCGGCGGTGAGCGGCGTCTTGCCGCAGGCCACCGGCGTGGGGAACCGCAGCTTGGCGACCTTGTCCTGGACCCGCACCTCGGCCAGGCCAGAGGCCAGCCGCTCAGCCCGCTTGTCCATGCTCTTGGCGGCCTTGGCCTTGGTGGCCTTGGCGCGCATCTTGTCGGCCTGGGCGGTGAGCGTGTCGATCTTCCGCTCGGTGTTCGCCCGCTCCTGCTTGCGGCGGCGCTCGTCGGTCTCCCGCTGGGCCAGGTAGGACTTCCAGCCGAGGTTGTAGACGTCGACCGTGGCCCGGTTGGCGTCGAGGTGCCAGACCTTGTTCACCACGGCGTCGAGCAGCTCGACGTCGTGGCTGATGACGATGAGCCCGCCGCGGTGGCTGGAGAGGAACCCCTTGAGCCAGGTGATCGAGTCGCCGTCGAGGTGGTTGGTCGGCTCGTCGAGCAGCAGGGTCTCGGCGTCGGAGAAGAGGATGCGGGCCAGCTCGACGCGGCGGCGCTGGCCACCGGAGAGCGTGCGCAGCGGCTGGGCGAGCACGCGGTCGGGCAGGCCCAGGTTGGTGCAGATGCGGGCGGCGTCGCTCTCCGCGGCGTACCCGCCGAGGGCGGCGAACTGGTCCTCGATCCGGCCGTACCGGCGCACCGCCTTGTCCCGCTCGGCGTCGTCGGCGGGCTCGGCCATGGCGATCTGGGCCTTGACCATCTGGTTGCGCAGCTCGTCGAGACCGCGGCCGGACAGGACGCGGTCGCTGGCGGTGATGTCGAGGTCGCCGCTGCGCGGGTCCTGCGGGAGGTAGCCGATCTCGCCGGACACCTCGACCTTGCCTGCGTGCGGCAGCCGCTCACCGGCCAGCGTGGTCAGGGTCGTGGTCTTGCCGGCGCCGTTGCGGCCCACGAGCCCGATCCGGTCGCCGGGCTGGACGCGGAGCGTGGCCTCGCTGATGAGGATGCGGGCCCCGGCGCGCAGCTCCAGACCGGTCGTCGTGATCACCGATCCCAGGGTAGGCGCTCCGGACCCGATATCACGAACGCTCCCGGGGTGACATCGGCGGCATCCGCGGGCGGCGCCTGCCGGTGACCCGCCCTACGGTGGGACGTCGCAGGCGCACGGGAGGGGGTGGTCATGGGTCAGCCCGTCACGGTCCCCCCGTTCCCCTACCGGACCCGGCCCCCGCAGGTGCTCCTGGTCGTGGGCGCGGTCCTGCTGGTCAGCGCCGGCGCGACCCTGGCGTCGGCCTTCGGGGGCCCGCTGGTGCGCACCGTCGTGCTCGCGCTCGCCGCCGTCGCCGCCGCCGTCTCGGTGCGGGCCGATCGGGCCGGGCTGCGGAGTTCCGCGGAGACCTTCGCCGCCACCGCCGCCGGCCTCGGGCTGGCTGGGAGCGACGTCGGCGGCTCCCCCGTCACCGGCGATCCGCTGCTCCCGGTGGTCCTCGCCGGCGCCTTCGTCGCCCTCCAGCGGATCTCCTCCTCCCCCGCCGCCTGGCCCCTCGCCGCGTGGGCGGCGGGCCAGGTCGCCGTCCTGCGATCGCTGGACGCGCTGCCGGAGGGCCTGCGCCCGGAGTTCTTCCTCGGGGTCTCCCTGGTCGGGCTCGGCATCGCCCTGTGGGCCCGCCCGCTGGTGGCCCGCCTGACGATGGCCACCACCGCCCCGTGGTGGGCGGCGGGCGTCGTCGGCGTCTCGCGCGAGGCGTGGACGGCACCCGGGCTGGAGCGGTGGCTCGCCGCGGGCTTCGTGACGGCGGCGGCCGCCGGACTGCTGCTGGCCCGGCTGCGCCGCCCGCTCGACGTGCTGCTGGGCCCACCGCGCCTGGTGCCGGTCGCCGCCGGCGCCGTTCCCGCGGTCGCCGTCACCGGGGCGTGCTCGGCCGGCGGGCCGGTCGCCGTCGCGGTGGCCGGCTTCGTCGGGGTCCTGGTCGCTGCCACGGCTGCCGCCGAGCTCTCCGGCTGGCGCCGAGGGCTGCTGCTCCCGGTCGCGCTGACCGGCGGGGTGCTGGGCGCCGTGCTCTCCGTCGCCCGGCTGGTCGACGGGCGCCACTGGTCGGAGATCGCGCTGCTGCTGCTCCTCACCGCCGTCCCGACCGTGTGGGTCGCCGTGCTGCGCCGCGACGACCGGCCGGTGGCGGCACCCACCGCCGTCGGCTGCCTGGCGGGAGCGGCGCTGCTCGGCCTGCCGGACGGCTGGGCCTCCCCCGCCGCCGTCGCCGGCCTGCTCACCGCGCTCTACGCGCTCGCGCTCGTGACCACCGCCCGCCTCGACCGCGACTCCCGCCGCGCCACCGCCACAGCGGCTGCCGGGGTCGCCGCCGTCGCCCTCGTCCTGGCCGCGGCGCGGGGGGACCACGGGCTCGTGGCCACGCACCTCGCCGTCCAGGGCGTCGCCACCGTGGTCTGGGCCTGGTGGACCGCCGGTCGTGCCGGCGCCGCACCGGACGACGACGTGGACGCGACGGCCGCCTGGCGGGTGGGTGCGCTCCAGTTGGTGGTCGCCGGCTGGATCACCGCCGCGCTGGCCGGCCTGGGCGCGGTGGAGGCCTACACCCTGCCCGCGGCGGCGGGCCTGCTGCTGGCCGCGGGGCGAGGGCTGGTGCGCTACGCGTCGTGGCCCACGTGGGGGCCGGGGCTGGTGGTCGCGGCAGCCCCGTCCACGGCGCTCGCGATCGCCACGTCCGACGCCCTCCGCGCCGTGCTGGTGCTGGTCGTCGCGGCGGTCGCGATGGTCGCCGGGGGGCGGGCGGGCGTGCGGGCGCCGCTGCTGGTGGGCGCCGGCACGGCGCTGCTGCTGGCCCTCGGCCTGGCGGTGCGCGCC
>NZ_POQU01000023.1 GCF_002938425.1 Blastococcus atacamensis
CAGCAGGTCCAGCAGCGCGCCGGTCCGGTCGCCGACCACGTCGACCAGCGAGGTCTTGTCGTTGCCGGTGGGTGCGGGCAGCGGGCCGGTACGCTCGACCACCACGAACCGGGTGACCGCACCGGGCCCAGGGGCGAGCCGGCCCGGGTGGTCATCAGGGCCATGGGCGCCAGGAAGCACAGCTTGTCCCAGAGCAGCCCGGCCTCGTCGGGACGGACGGTGGCGTCCACGCCGGCCGCGGACAGGGCGTCGGCCAGGCTCTCGGCTCCCGGCGCCAGCTGGACGGCGACCAGCTGGCCGTCGTGCCGGATCACGCCCGGCGCGGGGCGGGAGGCGAACACCCGGATGGTGCCGGCCACGACGCGGGCACTCGGATAGCGCTCGCGCAGCACCGCCATGTGCTCCACGCCGTTGAGCAGCGGCACCACGACGGCGTCGCCCAGCACCTCGGCCGGAACGCGGTCGAGGGCGGCGTCCAGGTGCGTGGCCTTGGTCGTCACGAGGAGGACGTCGACCGCGTCGGTCAGCTGCTCGGCACCGCGGACTTCCGCGGAGAGCTCGCCGAACCGGTCGCTGGTCAGCCGCAGACCGGAACGGTCCAGGTGCTCCGCGGTCTCCGGGCGCGCCAGGCAGGTGACGGTGTGCCCCTGCCGGGCGAGCAGCACGGCCAGCAGCCCGCCGACGCCACCAGGTCCGAGCACGGCGATCCGCAGGAAGGTCACGGAGGCAGCCTGCCACCCGGGCGGGTGAGCCGAGTGAGCAGTTGTCGCCGTTCGCCCCGGCGCGCCGGCGCGTGTCGGGGACCGCAGCTGCTCACACGGCGGGGGCGTCGGTGAGCGTGGCGTCGAGACGGACGAGTCCGTCCACCTCGACCGGGGCCCCGGTGCACCCGTTGCCTGCTGCCGGTGAGGGGGGCGACGTCGCCGACGCCGTCCACCTGCCCGGCCGCCTCCGAGTCGGCGATGGGAGCCGGCGCCGAGCACTTCGGCGGCCTCGCCCGCGACCTCACCGCCGCGATGGAGGGCTACACCGGCGAGGAGCTCGCCGTCGTCCGCCGCTGGCTCGAGGACATGACCGCCGTCATCACCCGGCACAACCGTGACTCGGACTCACCGGCGCCGTGAGTGTGCGCGGATCGTGGTGATGCCGGCGTCATGAGCCCGATCTGCGCACAGTCGCCGGGGCGGGTCAGAGGTAGAGGCCGGTCGATTCCTCGATGCGCTCGGCGGCGACGGCGTGCACGTCGCGCTCGCGCAGGATGATCAGGTCCTCGCCGTGCACCTCGACCTCGTGCTGGTCCTCGGGGGAGAAGAGCACCTGGTCGCCGAGCTTCACCTGACGGACGCTCGGGCCGACGCCCTTCGCCTCGCCCCACACCAGCCGCTTGGCCACCTGGGCGGTCGCGGGGATGAGGATGCCGCCGCTGGAGCGACGGTCGCCGTCCTCCTTGCGCAGCGCCACGAGGATGCGGTCGTGCAGCATCTTGATCGGCAGCTTGCCGGCGTTGTCCTCAGGCACGTCCCGCGACGTTACCCGCAGGTGACGCGCTGGAACGGCCCGCTCCCGGGGCCCGCCGCGAGCTTGCGAGTGGTGGGGAGGAGCGGGTCCTCATGCCCAGCCGAGCTCGTGGAGGCGGTCCTCCTCGATGCCGAAGTGGTGCGCGATCTCGTGCACCACGGTGATCGTGACCTCTTCGACCACGTCGTCGGCCGTCTCGCAGATGTCACAGATCGCCTCGCGGTAGATCATGATCCGGTCCGGCAGCGCCCCGCCGTACTCCCAGCCGCGCTCGGTCAGCGCGTAGCCCTCGTAGAGCCCCAGCAGCTCGGGCTCGTCGGGGTTCCGGTCCTCCACCAGGACGACGACGTTGTCCAGCAGCGCCATCAGCTCTTCGGGCACCTCGTCCAGGGCGTCGGCGACGAGCCCTTCGAACACCGGCAGGGGCAGCGGCTTCACCCGGCACTCCCGCGCCGTTGCGCCCAGAAGTACCCCTGGACGCCTCGTGAGCGGTCCTTCCGGGCGCAATCGGCCGTGAGCACGCGAGGCGTCACCAGCTGGTCGGCAGCGGCCGGCCCTCTTCGTAGCCCGCCGAGCTCTGCACCCCGAGCACCGCGCGCTCGTGCAGCTCGTCGACCGTGCGCGCGCCCGCGTAGGTGCAGGACGACCGCACGCCGGCCACGATCTGGTCGATCAGGTCCTCCACACCCGGGCGCGCGGGGTCCAGGTACATGCGGGACGACGAGATGCCCTCCTCGAACAGCCCCGCCCGCGCCCGCTCGAACCCGCTCTGGGTGGCCGTGCGCGCCTTGACCGCGCGTGCCGACGCCATGCCGAAGGACTCCTTGTAGAGCCGGCCGGTGCCGTCCTCGTGCACGTCGCCGGCCGACTCGTACGTGCCGGCGAACCAGGAGCCGACCATCACGTTCGCCGCACCGGCGGCCAGCGCGAGGGCGATGTCGCGCGGGTGCCGCACGCCGCCGTCGGCCCACACGTGCTTGCCCAGCGAGCGGGCCTCGGCGGCGCACTCCTCGACGGCGGAGAACTGCGGGCGGCCGACGCCGGTCATCATCCGGGTGGTGCACATGGCGCCCGGGCCCACACCGACCTTGACGACGTCGGCCCCGGCCTCGATCAGGTCGCGGGTGCCCTGGGCGGTCACCACGTTGCCGGCCACGACCGGCTTGGCCCGCCCACCCGAGCCTGCCACCGAGCGCACCGCGCGCAGCGCCTCGATCGCCTTGTCCTGGTGTCCGTGCGCGGTGTCGACGACGAGCACGTCCACACCGGCAGCCAGCAAGGCCGCGGCCTTGCCGGCGACGTCCCCGTTGATGCCGACGGCGGCCGAGGTGAGCAGATGGCCGGAGTCGTCCACCGCCGGGGTGTAGATCGCCGAGCGCAGCGCACCCTTCTTCGTGATGACGCCGACCAGCCGGTCGCCCTCGACGACGGGGGCCGCGCTCACCCGCTCGTCGGAGAGCACGTCGAACATCTTCGGGAGGTCGGTGCCGGCCGGGAGGGTGAGCGGTTCACGGGTCATGACCTCCGAGAGCTGGGTGAACCGGTCGACGCCCTGGCACTGGCCGTCGGTGACGACGCCGACGGGGGAGCCGCCCTCGACGACGACGACGATCCCGTGCGCCCGCTTGGTGAGCAGTGACAGCGCCTCGCCCACCGTGGAGGTGGGGGAGAGGGTGATCGGGGTGTCGTAGACCGGGTGCCGGGTCTTGACCCAGGAGACGACCTCGGAGACGACGTCGACCGGGATGTCCTGCGGCAGGACGGCCAGGCCGCCCCGGCGCGCGACGGTCTCGGCCATGCGCCGTCCGGAGATCGCCGTCATGTTGGCGACGACGATCGGGATGGTGGTCCCCACCCGGTCCGGCGTCGTCAGGTCCACCTCGAGCCGGGATCCGACCGTGGAGTGCGCCGGCACCATGAAGACGTCGGAGTACGTCAGGTCGTGCGCCGGACGCGAACCCTCGAGAAACCGCATGGCCGCCATTGTCCCCGACCCGGCCCCCACCGTGCGGCGGGTCGACCCGATCGGCACGACGGGGAGCCGTGGCACGGCCCGGCTCGACAGCCGGCGGCGCGGGTTGACCCGGTCGGGGCACGGGAGCCCGCGCTGCGGAGGATGCCGCGGCGGCGCGTCCGTACGATCGACGGCGTGATCGACCTCCGGCTCCTGCGCGAGAACCCCGACCTCGTCCGTGCCAGCCAGCGGGCCCGGGGTGCCGACGAGTCGTTGGTGGACGAGCTGCTCGCCGCGGACACCGCGCGCCGGGAGGCGGTCCGCCGGGCCGACGACCTGCGGGCGGAGCAGAAGAACGCCTCCCAGGCGGTCAAGAAGGCCACTCCCGAGGAGCGGCCGGCCGTCCTGGAGCGGGCCAAGGCGCTCGCCGCCGAGGTGAGGGAGGCCGAGGAGGCGCAGCGTGCCGCCGACGCCGCCCTCCGGGCGGCGCACACGAGGATTCCGAACGTCGTCGCCGACGAGGTGCCCCCGGGCGGGGAGGACGACGCGGTCACCATCCGCACCGTCGGCGAGGTGCCCTCCTACGACTTCGAGGTCCGCGACCACATCGAGATCGGCGAGCTGCTCGGCGCGATCGACATGGAGCGCGGCGCCAAGGTCTCGGGCTCCCGCTTCTACTTCCTCACCGGTCCCGGCGCGCTGCTCGAGTTCGCCCTCGCCCAGCTGGCCATCAGCCGCGCCGTGGCCGCCGGGTTCACCCCGGTCATCGCGCCGGCGCTCGTCCGCCCCGAGGCGATGGAGGGCACCGGCTTCCTCGGCGAGCACGACGAGGAGGTCTACCGCGTCGAGCGCGACGACCTGTACCTGGTGGGGACGTCGGAGGTCGCGCTGGCGGGCATGCACGCGGGCGAGGTCCTGGACCTCTCGGCGGGGCCGAAGCGCTACGCCGGCTGGTCCTCCTGCTTCCGCCGCGAGGCCGGCTCCTACGGCAAGGACACCCGCGGCATCATCCGGGTGCACTGGTTCGACAAGGTCGAGATGTTCAGCTTCGCCCGGCCCGAGGACACCGAGGCCGAGCACCTGCGGCTGCTGGCGTGGGAGGAGGAGTTCCTCTCCGCGCTCGAGCTGCCCTACCGGGTCGTCGACATCGCCGCCGGCGACCTGGGCACCAGCGCCACCCGCAAGTACGACATCCAGGCCTGGTTCCCCACGCAGGGCACCTACCGCGAGCTCACCTCGACCTCGGACTGCACCACCTTCCAGGCGCGCCGGCTCAACATCCGGTATCGCGACGAGGACGGGAGGACGCAGACGGCGGCCACGCTCAACGGCACGCTGTGCGCGATCGCCCGCACCATCGCCTGCCTGCTGGAGGTCCACCAGCGAGCGGACGGCTCGGTGCACGTGCCCGTGGCGCTGCGTCCCTGGCTCGGTGGCGTCGAGGCCATCACCCCGGGCATGACGCTGGCGGCCCCGGTCCCCCCGGTTCCCGCATGAGCCCGGAGTCCCTGCAGGCATACGGCGTCCTACCGGGTGCCGACACCGTCGTCGAGCTGCCGGACCTGGGTCCCTGGCGTCCCAAGCTGGTGGCCACCGATCTCGACGGCACGCTGCTCGACGAGGCCGGCGAGGTCACCCCGCGCACCCGGGCGGCGCTGACCGCCTGCTGGGACGCCGGCATCCCGGTGGTCGGCGTCACCGGCCGCGGTCCCCGGCTGCTCGACAGCGTCCGGGACGCCCTCGACGGCCGGGGCATCGCGGTGCTCTCCCAGGGCGGCTTCGTCGTCGACCTGGAGCGCGACGAGGTGCTCCGTGCCGTCGCCCTGCCCCGCGAGCAGGCCGTGGCCGCCGTCGAGCGGATCGAGGCCGCCACCGGCGACCTGCTCGTCGCCGTCGAGGAGGCCGCCGAGCAGGGCGAGGTGCGTGGGGCGCTGCGCGTGCAGCACGGCTTCGAGTGGCCCTATCCCGAGCCGGCCCAGGTGCTGACCCGGGGCGAGGTGCTGCCGCCGGGCGCCGTCCTCAAGGTCTTCCTGCGCTCCCCGCAGCTGGGGCAGGACGAACTCCTGGCCCGCGCCCGCGCCGCCCTCGACCCGGCCGATGCCGAGGTCACCCACGCCGGGCTGGGGTTCATCGAGGTGCTGCCGCCCGGCATCACCAAGGCCTCGGGACTGGGGATCGCGCTGGAGCGGTACGGCGTGGACCTCGGGAGCGTCCTCGTCTTCGGCGACATGCCCAACGACCTGCCCATGCTGACCGCCGTGGCCGGAGCGGGCGGGCGGGCGATCGCGATGGCCAACGCCCACCCCGAGGTGCGCGCCGTCGTGCAGGGCGTCACCAGCGGACACCGCGTCGACGGCGTCGCCCGTTACCTGGAGGCCCTGCTCGATGCCTGACCGGAGCCACGATGTCTGACTGGCTGCCCCGGCTGATCGCCAGCGACATGGACGGCACGCTGCTGCGCTCCGACGAGTCGGTCAGCTCCGCAACGGTCGCCGAGCTCGACGGCTGGCGCTCCGACGGCGTCCCGCTCGTGCTGGCCACCGGCCGGCCGCCGCGCTGGATGCACGGCGTCCGCGAGGTGCTCCGCTCCGGGACCGCCGTCTGCTGCAACGGCGCGGTGCTGCTGGACCTGGAGCCGATGGAGATCATCGACGAGGCCCCGCTGCATCCCGACGCGCTGGAGTCGATCACCGCGGGGCTCCGGGCCCGCCAGCCGACGACCTGGTTCGCCGTCGAGTACGGCTGGGAGTTCCGCCACGAGCCGGTCTACCGGCCGCGGTGGGACGTCGACGCGCCGGGCGTGGCCCCGGCCGGCCTCGACGAGATGACCGCCGTGCCGGTGGCGAAGCTGCTCGCCCGCCACGAGTCGATGGGCCGGGACGCCTTCGTGCGGCTGGTCGAGGAGGTCGTCGGCGACCGCGGCACGGTCACCAACTCCTCCACCGATGCGCTCGCGGAGATCTCCGGGCCCGGGGTCACCAAGGCCAGCGGCCTGGCGAAAGTCGCGGCCCGGCACGGGATCGGGCCGGAGGACGTCGTCGTCTTCGGGGACATGCCCAACGACATCGCCGCCTTCGAGTGGGTCCGCGAGGGGGGCGGGCGAGCGGTGGCCATGGCCCACGCGCACCCTGACCTGATGGCCGTGGCCACCGACGTCACCGGCGGCAACGACGAGGACGGCGTCGCCGCCTTCCTGGCCTCGCTGCGGAGCTGACCCGGGTCAACATCGGACCCGGCCTGCCGAGAAAGACCGGTAGTAGCACCACCGGTTTGAGGAGAGCAGGCAGTCGATGGAGCAGGCGTACCAGGGAGGTGCGCGGTCGGAGGACCGCGCGGACGAGGCCGGGCCGGGCCGCGGGTTGTCCGGCGTGGGGCTCCGCAGCCGGCTCCTCGGCGCGATCCTGGTCGTCGCGCTGACCACGATCGGCGTCGGCGCGTTCGGCATCCAGCGCATGTCGGTGCTGAGCGACCAGGCGAAGAACGTCTACGACGAGGGCACCGTCCCGGTGGACGCCCTGCGTGAGCTCCAGGTCAACTGGTGGGAGTTCTCGGCCAGCACCGCGCGGGCCAACATCGCGACCCTGCCGCCCGAGAGCCGGGCCTCGTCCCAGCAGAAGGCCGGCGTGGTGGCCGAGCAGCTCTCGGCGAACACGGCTGCCGCTGCTGAGCTGCCCATGTCCGAGGAGACCCGCGCCGCGTTCGAGGAGTTCTCGGGCGCCGCGGAGCAGTACCTGGCTCTCCTGGGCCAGCTCGTCGCGGGCACGGGCAAGCTGACGCCCGCCCAGCAGATGGCGATCATCACGCCGATGAACGAGTTCGAGGCGACGATCGGGGAGTCCCTCCTGGCGGCCACGGCGTCGGCCACTTCGACCGCCGAGGCCACGACCGTGGAGGCGCAGGACGCCTACGAGACGGCGCGGACGCTCACGCTGACGATGATCGTGGCCGGCCTGGCCATCGCCGTCGTCCTCGCACTCGTCGTCGCCCGCGGCGTGACCCGCCCGGTGCAGCGCATCCGCGAGGTGCTCGGGCAGGTCGCCGAGGGTGACCTCAGCGTGCGCGCCGGCCGGACCGGTGGCGCCGAGCTCGGTGACATGGCCGCGTCGCTGGATGAGACGCTGGACTCGATCGGCAGCGTCCTGCTGCTGGTCAGCGACTCCTCGACGCGTCTGGCCGCTGCGTCCCAACAGCTCAACGGTGCCGCCGAGGGCATGCGCCAGAACGCGCAGACCGCCGCGGGTCAGGCCGACGAGGTCGTGGCCTCGGCCGGTGCCGTCGCCTCGAGCGTCGACACGGTGGCGACGGGTTCCTCGCAGATGGAGTCCGCGATCCGGGAGATCTCGCAGAACGCGTCGCAGGCGTCGCGCGTGGCCGGTCAGGCCGTGGACGTCGCCGAGGACACCACCCGCACGGTCGGCAAGCTCGGCGACTCGTCGGCGGAGATCGCCACGGTCATCAAGCTGATCAACGGCATCGCCGAGCAGACCAACCTGCTGGCCCTGAACGCCACGATCGAGGCGGCGCGGGCGGGCGAGGCGGGCAAGGGCTTCGCCGTCGTCGCGAGCGAGGTCAAGGAGCTCGCGCAGGAGACCGCGCGGGCGACCGAGGACATCTCCCAGCGGGTGGAGGCGATCCAGGCCGACACCGCCGGGGCGGTCGACGCGATCAGCCGGATCAGCACGGTCATCGGCGAGATCAACGACTTCCAGGCGACCATCGCCGCGGCGGTCGAGGAGCAGACCGCGACCACGAACGAGATGAACCGCAACGTCGCCGAGGCGGCCAGTGGCTCCCAGGGCATCGCCGCGGCGATCACCGGGCTGGCCGCGGGCACCGCGGAGACCAACCAGCGGGTCGAGGAGGCGCAGCGCGCGGCCTCGGAGCTGGCCAGGATGAGCGGGGAGCTCCAGGAGGCGGTCGGCCGCTTCCGGATCTGAGCAAGGACCTCGCTGCCCCCCGGCGCTCGCAGGCTCGCACCGGGACCCTGCAGCGAGGCCGTTCCATCACGTCACGATCGGCGCCGTCCCCCGGATCGGGGGGGCGGCGCCGTCGTCGTGCTGGAGCGGAGGCTCAGGTGAGGATGTTGTAGGCGATCACCATGTTCACGATCGCGACGACGATCGCCACCACGCCGAACCAGAGGCCGGCCGTCGCCTGGCCGGTCCGGGTGCCGTTGCGGCGCGCGACGGCGCCCAGCGCGACGCTCACGATGCCGAACGCCAGGCCGATGATCGCGAACAGGATCGCGAAGACGACGCCGACGATGCCCGTGATGAGAGAGGCGATCGCGAGGCCGTTCTGGCCGCTCTTCACGGACGGGGTGGTCGACTGCTGAGTGGTCACGGGGTCCTCCCGGGGGTGGGGCCGGGTCGTCCCGGCCTCGGAGCCCCGTCAGTGCCCTTTCGACGTCGCAGATGATCATGGTTCACCCGCACAGGGGAACCGGTTGGTTCCGGTCTGATCGCGCCCTACAGGTACTGGCCGCCGCCCGGGCGGTAGTCGGGGGCCGGCGCGGCCTGCGGGGAACCGCCCGGCAGGGCCTTCCGGCGCATTTCCTCCAGCTGGGCGCGGGCGGCCATCTGCTGGGCGAACAACGCCGTCTGGATGCCGTGGAAGACGCCCTCCAGCCATCCCACGAGCTGGGCCTGAGCGATGCGCAGCTCGGCGTCCGACGGCGTCTCGCCCTCGGTGAAGGGCAGCGTGATGCGCGCCAGCTCCTCGCGGAGCTCCGGCGCCAGCCCCTGCTCCAGCTCGCGGATCGACGAGGCGTGGATGTCACGCAGGCGGTTGCGGCTCGCGTCGTCCAGCGGGGCCGCCCGGACCTCCTCGAGCAGCTGCTTGATCATCGTGCCGATCCGCATGACCTTCGCCGGCTGCTCGACGAGCTCGCCGACGTGCGTGGCGCCGTCGTCGTCCTGCTCGCCGGCCTGCGGCATGGGCACGGCGCCCAACGGGCGGCCGTCGGGCCCGACCACGACGACCTGGCGCGGGTGATCGGTGCCGTTCTCCGGTGCTGTCATGCGCCCCATCCTGCCTCGTACCTGTGACGGGAACCGCCGGGAGGGCGACGCTCGCGACCCGACCGGCCACCGCGCGTTCCGGACGGTCGCAGCAACTAGGGTGCCCGCATGTCGAACGGGCCGGGGGGGCTGGACGTCGCGCGCGTCCGTGGCCTCTTCCCGGCCCTCGCCGACGGCTACGTGCACGCCGACGGGCCGGCGGGTTCGCTGCTCCCGGAGACCGTGGCGCACGCCGTGGGCACGGCCATGCGGATGCCGGTGGCCAACCGGGGCGGGGTGTTCCCCGCATCCGGGCGCTCCGAGGCGCTGGTCGCCGGTGCGCGGGGGGCCGTCGCCGACCTCGTGGGCGGGCGGTCCGGGGGCGTGATCCTCGGCGCGAACATGACCACGCTGACCTACGCACTCGCCCGCGCCCTGGCCCGGACGTGGCGGCCCGGCGACGAGATCGTCGTCAGCCGGCTCGACCACGACGCGAACGTGCGGCCGTGGGTGCAGCTGGCCGCCGCCGTGGGCGCCGAGGTGCGCTGGGCGGAGGTGGACATCGAGACCGGTGAGCTGCCCGCCTGGCAGTACGCCGACCTGATCACCCGCCGGACCCGGCTGGTGGCGGTCACGGCGGCCAGCAATGCCCTGGGCACCCGGCCCGACGTGGCCGGCATCGCGGCCCAGGCGCACGCCGTGGGCGCGCTGGTCTACGTCGACGCCGTCCACGCAGCCCCGCACCACTTCCTGGACAAGCGCTCCCTGGGCGCGGACTTCGTGGCGGTGTCGGCCTACAAGTGGTGCGGGCCGCACGTCGGCGCCGTCGTCGCCGACCCGGAGCTGCTCGAGTACCTGCGCCCGGACAAGCTGGAGCCCTCCTCGGACAAGGTGCCCGAGCGCTTCGAGACCGGCACTCCGCCGTTCGAGCTGTTCGCGGGGGTCACCGCCGCCGTCGACCACCTGGCCACCCTCTGCGGGGAGGCGACCGGGTCCCGCCGCGAGCGGCTACGCGCCTCGATGGCCGCCGTCGCCCGGCACGAGGGCGACCTGTTCGAGTGGATGGACCAGGCGCTGCGCGTGATGCGGCACGTGCAGGTGCTCGGCAGCCCCGAGCGCAGCACCCCGACGCTGTCGTTCACCGTCGCCGGCATGCGGCCCCGGCAGGTGGCGGCCGAGCTCGCCCGCGCCGGGATCTGCGCGTGGGACGGCGACTTCTACGCCCGCGAGCTGTTCGACACCCTCGGCGTCAACGAGACCGGGGGAGCGGTGCGGCTCGGGCTGATGCACTACAACACCGGCGACGAGGTCGGCCGCATCATCGACGCGGTGGCGGCCCTGCGCCCCCGCTGACTGCCGACGCCCGGCGGCGGTGTGCGACGGGGCGCCTCCCGCGGATCGGAAGGCATCCTGCACGCACATCGCGCGGCGCTCACTGGCCGGGGAGCAGCAGGACCTTGCCGATGTGCTCGCTGGACTCCACGACCCGGTGTGCCTCCGCGGCGCGGGACATCGGCAGCCGGCGGTCCACGATCGGCCGCACGACCCCGCGCTCGACGTCGGGCCAGACGTCGTGCAGGACGGCCGCGACGATCTCGGCCTTGCCGCCGGGTCCCGTGGCCGGCCGGGAGCGCAGCGTCGTGGCATGCACCGCGCCCCGCTTGCCCAGCAGCTTGCCCAGGTCCAGCTCGGCCTTCGTGCCGCCCTGCATGCCGATGACCACCAGCCGGCCGCCGACGGCGAGGGCGTCGACGTTGCGGCCCAGGTACTTGGCGCCCATGTTGTCCAGGACGACGTCGGCCCCGCCGGTCTCGGTCCGGACCCGCTCGACGAAGTCCTCGTCCCGGTAGTTGACCAGCACGTCGGCGCCCAGCTCGCGGCAGAAGTCGAGCTTGGCCTGCGTGCCGGCGGTCGTGGCGACGCGCGCGCCGGCCCGCTTGGCCAGCTGGATCGCCATGGTGCCGATGCCGCTGGAACCGCCGTGCACCAGGAAGGTCTCGCCCGCCCGCAGGTCCGCGAGCATGAACACGTTGGACCACACGGTGCAGACCACCTCGGGCAGCGCCGCAGCGGTGGCCAGCTCGACGCCGGCGGGCTTGGGCAGCAACTGCCCGGCCGGGACGGCGACCCGCTCGGCGTACCCGCCGCCGGAGAGCAGCGCGCACACCTCGTCGCCGACCGACCAGCCGGAAACGCCGTCCCCGATCTCGCTGACGATCCCGCTGCACTCCAGCCCGAGGATCTCGCTGGCCCCCCTCGGCGGTGGGTAGAAGCCCTGCCGCTGCAGCAGGTCCGCCCGGTTCACCGCGGTAGCGGCGACGTCGACGATCACCTCGCCGGGGCCGCACACCGGGTCGGGGACCTCGGTCCAGGCCAGGACCTCGGGGCCACCGGGCTCGCTGATCGTCACCGCACGCATGTGCCGACCCTAAGCGCGCCGGGCCGACCCGGGTCAGCCGAGGCGTTCCTCCAGGTGGACGGTCACTCCGTCCCCGGGATCCTTGCCGTCCCGCAGGTCGGCGGCGATGGGCAGCTTGTGCGTGCCGTCGCCCAGCGCCATGAACGAGCTGCGGAAGGGGCGTCCGTCGATCGTCCCGCGGACCTTGACCAGCCCGCGGGTGCCGAACACTTCCGCGGAGCCGGGCATCTGCACGTACGTCCAGCCGCCCTTCGCCGGGCTGCGGACGAGGGGCGCGGTGAACTCCAGGTCGAGCGGGCCCGGGGTCCGGGGGTCATGGGGCATCGTCGTCCTCCAGCCGGCCGCACCGTGCGGCACACGGTGAAGGACCGGGACGGTGCCCGAAACTCATCGGCCCGGCACCCGCGGGGGACCGGGCCGATGAGTGCGTTTCGTCAGCGGGCCTTGAGGTCCTTGCGCAGGATCTTGCCGGCGGCGGACTTCGGCACCTGCTCGATGAACTCGACGAACCGGATCTTCTTGTGCGGGGCCACCTTCTCGGCCATGTAGGCCATGACGGCGTCCTCGGTGATCTCCGAACCGGGCGAGCGGACGACGAAGGCCTTGGGCAGCTCCTCGCCGCTGTCCTTGTCCGGCACGCCGATGACCGCGGCGTCGGCGATCTCCGGGTGGTTGATCAGCACGGCCTCGAGCTCCGCCGGAGCGACCTGGTAGCCCTTGTACTTGATGAGCTCCTTGACGCGGTCGACGACCGTGTAAGCGCCGTTCTCGTCGACGATCGCGACGTCACCGGTGTGCAGCCAACCGTCGGCGTCGACGGTGCTCCGGGTCGCTTCCTCGTTGTTGAGGTAGCCCTTCATGACCTGCGGCCCGCGGACCCACAGCTCGCCGGACTGGCCGGTGGCGGCGTCCTCGCCGGTGGCCGGGTCGACCAGGCGGCACTCGGTGTTCGGCACCGCGTAGCCCACGGAGCCCTTCGGGGGCTGGCCTGCGCCGGCCGGCTCGCGACCGATGTCGGGCGTGGTGTGGGAGACGGGGGACAGCTCGGTCATGCCGTAGCCCTGGGCCACGCTCACGCCGTCCGGGTTGCCCTTGCGCAGGCGCTCCTGGGCGGCGAGGGCCAGCTGCTCGTCGAGCGGGGCGGCACCAGAGAGGATCGAGGTCAGCGACGACAGGTCGTACTGGTCGACCAGCGGGTGCTTGGCCATCGCCAGCAGGATGGGCGGCGCGACGAAGGCGCGGGTGATCTTGTGGTCCTGGATCGTGCGCAGGAAGTCCTCGAGGTCGAACCGGGGCAGGGTGACGACGGCGCCGCCCCAGGCCAGGCCCTGGTTCATCAGCACGGTCAGCCCGTAGATGTGGAAGAACGGCAGGACGGCGATGATCCGCTCGTCCTCGCCGAGGGCGATCAGCGGACGGCACTGCGCCACGTTCGCCACCAGGTTGCGGTGGGTGAGCATGACGCCCTTGGGCAGGCCGGTCGTGCCGCTGGAGTAGGGCAGGGTGACCAGGTCGTTGGCCGGGTCGATGTCGACCTGCACGCTCGGTGCGTCGGCGCCCAGCAGGTCGAAGAGGTTGGCCTTGCCCTCGAACCCGTCGAGGACGATCACCTCGTCCACCGGGGACTTTTCGACGGCGGCCTGTGCGCGGTCCATGAACAGCGAGATGGTGATCAGCATCTTCGCGCCCGAGTCCTTGAGCTGGAACGCGATCTCGTCGGGCGTGTAGAGCGAGTTGATCGGGCTCATGACGCAGCCGGCTGCGGCGATGCCGTGGAAGACCACCGGGAACCAGGGGGTGTTCGGGCAGAACACGGCGACGACGTCGCCCTTGCGCAGCCCGCGGGCGTGCAGGTTCGCCGCGACGCGGTCGACGTAGGCGGCCAGCTGGCCGTGGGTGATCACGTCACCCTTGAGGCCGTCGATCAGGGCCGGAGCGTCGGGGCGGTCCTTGCCGGCGGCCAGGACGAACTCCGGGACCGAGACGTTCGGGATCTCGACGTCGGGAAAAGGGCTGGCCAGGGCCACAGGTGGAACCTCCTCGGAGAACGGTCTTGTGGCGCCAGTCTCACACCCACCGTGTCCCCGCTCACAAGGGGGTTCGCCCGATCAGCGGGGCCAGAGCACCGACTGCGTGCAGCGGAACAGCGCGATCGTCCTCCCGGAGTCGGCGTTCGTGACCACGGCGTCCCACACCTGCGTCGTCCGCCCGGCGTGCGCGTTGGTCGCGGTGCAGGCGATGCGGCCCTCCCGCGCGGTGCCGAGGTGGTTGCTCTTGAGCTCGATGGTGGTGAAGCCGCTGGACCCCTCCGGCAGCAGCGCCCGGGTCGGCAGGCCGCAGCTGGTGTCGGCCAGCGTGACCACGGTGCCCGCGTGCAGGTACCCGTTGGGTGCGAGCAGCTCCGGGCGGATGTCGAGGTGGGAGGTCAGCCGCCCGGGCTCGTGGGTGTCGACGACGATGCCGAGCAGGCCGGGGAAGGTGCCCGGCAGCAGGTCGTTGAGCTCGTCGGCGGTGTGGAACCCGGTTGCGGCCATGGAAGGGGAACCTAGCCGCCGTCGGCCCCGCCGGTCCGCCTGGATCCTGGCTCACCGTGCGGGGTCCTGGATCACCGTCGACCGTGATCCAGGACCCATGATGATCAGGTCACCTGATCGTCAGCGCTCTACGCCAGCCCGCGGACGGTGCGCGCCGGCGGTCGCGTCCCCTGGATCGAGGCCACCATGTCCAGGGTCTGCCGGGTGGCGGCGACGTCGTGCACGCGGACCACCCGGGCGCCGAGCCACGCGCTGACCGCCGTCGCGGCCAGGGTGCCGGTGAGCCGTTCCTCGAGGGGGACGTCGAGGGTCTCGCCGACGAAGTCCTTGTTCGACAGGGCCATCAGCACCGGCCAGCCGGTCCCCACCAGCTCGCCCAGGCGCCGGGTGGCCTCCAGTGAGTGCCGGGTGTTCTTCCCGAAGTCGTGCCCCGGGTCGACCATGACCCGGTCGCGGTCCACGCCGGCTTCGACGGCGGCCGACGCCAGCGCCGTCGTGCGGGCCACGATGTCGGCGACGACGTCGTCGTAGGTGACCCGGTGCGGGCGGGTGCGCGGCGGCAGCCCGCCGGCGTGCGTGCAGACGATCCCGGCCCCGGCCTCGGCCGCGACGGCGGCGAGCTCCGGGTCCACCCCGCCCCAGGCGTCGTTCACGACGTCGGCGCCGGCGGCCAGCGCCTCCCGTGCGACCTCCGCGCGCCAGGTGTCGATGGAGATCGGCAGCGCGGGGTGCGCGGCGCGGATGGCGGCCACCAGGTCGACCGTGCGGCGCACCTCCTCGGCGGGGGAGACGTCCTCGCCCGGTGCGGCCTTCACGCCGCCGACGTCGACCATGTCCGCGCCCTCGGCCACCACCTGGCCCACCCGCTCGACGGCGGCCGACAGCTCGTAGGTGGCGCCGCGGTCGTAGAACGAGTCGGGAGTGCGGTTGACGATGGCCATCACCACGAACCGGCCGTCGGGCACGTCGAGGGCCCCCAGTCGCAGCAACCCGCTCCCCGTCCGATCGTGGCGTGTGGTGGAGTTCGCCAACGTAGTCGTACCCGAGGAGGCAGAGCTGATGGCGCAGACGACGGCCGAAGGCGTGGAGGGGGTCCAGGGCCTGGTGGGCAGGCACCTGGGCCACAGCGACTGGGTGACGGTGACCCAGGAGCAGGTGAACCAGTTCGCCGACGCGACCGGTGACCACCAGTGGATCCACGTGGACCCGGAGCGCGCGAAGAAGGAGAGCCCGTTCGGCGGCCCGATCGCCCACGGCTACCTGACGCTGTCGCTGCTGCCCTCTCTGGTACCGCAGATCGTGGAGATCAGCGGTTTCCGCATGGGCGTCAACTACGGCACCGAGAAGGTGCGCTTCCCCTCGCCGGTGCCCGTGGGCAGCCGGGTGCGTGCGGGCGCGACGATGGAGGCCGCGACCCCCTTCGAGGGCGGCATCCAGATGAGCCTCGCCGTCACCGTGGAGATCGAGGGCGGCAGCAAGCCGGCGATGGTCGCCACCGTCGTCTACCGCCGCTACCTGTAACGGGCCCTAGGCATGGGAAGCGATACACCCGTTTCGAGCGCGAGAACGGGTGTATCGCTTCCCATGCCCCAGGGCCGTCAGATGACGATCGCCTGGTTGACCAGCTGGCGCAGGTAGTTGCGGATGGGCAGGGTGCTCGAGGGCAGCAGCTGCGTGTAGAAGGTGATGGTGAGGTCCTCGACCGGGTCCACGTAGAACGCCGTCGAGGCCGCGCCGCCCCAGCTGTAGTCGCCCACGCTGGAGACGACGCCGTAGCGCACCGGATCGATGACCATCGAGAACCCGAGGCCGAACCCGACCCCCCGCAGCGGCGTCTCGGCGAACAGCGGCCGCCCGGAGCTCTCCAGGTCCAGGCCGCCGGGCAGGTGGTTGCGCAGCATGTGCGCCAGCGTGCGGGGACCCAGCAGCCGACCGCCGTCGTAGGAGCCGCCGCGGCGCAGCATCTCCACGAAGCGCAGGTAGTCCGCGGCCGTGGAGACCAGGCCGCCTCCGCCGGAGAGGAACGCGGGCTTGGAGTGCGCGGCCTCGCCCATGGCGTCGATGGGCACGAAGCCGGTCGCCGCGCCGCCCGGTGAACCGGGCACGGCGGCGTAGAGGCGGGCGAGGGAGTCGACGTCGTCGTCCGGGCGGAGCCCGAAGGAGGTGTCGGTCATGCCGAGCGGGGCGAAGATCCGCTCGGCGAAGAACTCGTCCAGCGGCTGCCCGGAGACGACCTCGACCAGCCGGCCCAGGACGTCGGTGGAGACGCCGTAGTTCCACTCGCTGCCCGGCTGGAACAGCAGCGGCATCGAGGCCCACTGCCGGCAGACCTCGGCGGAGTCCGCACCGGGCGGGGTGCCCCACTCGTGGCCGTTGTTGCGGTAGATCGCGTCCGCCACGGTCGCGCGGTGGAAGCCGTAGGTCAGCCCGGACATGTGGCTGAGCAGGTGCCAGACCCGGATCGGCTCCATCAGGGGCTCGGTGATCGGCTTCTGGTCGGACCCGGCCACGTAGACGCGGCTCTCGGCGAACTCGGGGAGCCACCGCGAGATCGGGTCGGTGAGCTGGAAGGCGCCGTCCTCGTAGAGCATCATCGCCGCGACCGAGGTGACCGGCTTGGTCATCGAGTAGATGCGCCAGCGGGTGTCGAGCTCCACCGGGCGGCCGTTCTCCACGTCCCGGGAGCCGCCGGAGCCGACGTGCACGAGCTTCCCGTGCCGGGCGACGGTCAGCAGGAAGCCCGGGAGCTGGCCGTCCTCGACGTAGCGGGCCATCCGCTGGTCGACGCGGGCCAGCCGGCCGGCATCCATACCGACCTCGGCCGGATCTGTGTCCACCTGCAGAACGTCGCTCACGTCCACCTCCGGGTCTCCGGACGCCGTCCGCCGCCGGGCGACGCCTCGACCGGCATCCTGGCTCACGTCGTCGTGAGCCCGGACACAGGGTCGCGGCGTCCGCCCGGCGGCGGACGACGGGAGTGCGGGGAGAGCCGTCCGGATCAGACCGGGACGGAGCTCGCGGCCTTCTTCAGGTTCGAGCCCGCGGTCACCTTCACGGTGTTGGCGGCCGGGATGTCGATCGACTCACCGGTCTGCGGGTTGCGGCCGGTCCGCGCGGAGCGCTGGGTGCGCTCGACGGTGAGGAGACCGGAGACGGCGACCTTCTCGCCGCGGGTGATGGCGTCGACGAGCTCGTCCTGCAGCCCGGCCAGGACGGAGTCCACCGTCGAGGCGGGGACATCGGCGCGCTTGGCGATGGCGGAGACCAGTTCGGCCTTGTTCATGTGCTTCCTCTCGTAGGCGGTGGCGGTGCCACGGGTTGGGCACGCAGCCGGCTCGTTCCCCCCGGCGCACGGAGCGCCGGTGGGGGCCCGGGTCGGCGCGGGGCGCGCCAGGGGCCGGGCATCCGACCCCGTGCGCCGGGGCCGAATCGGGAGGAACGCTGCCATGTCGCCCGGTCATCTGGCCAGTGGGGGGTGCTCAGGGGGCCGCGGAACACCACGGAGGTCACACCCGTCTCACGCCGGTCGACGGTCGCGGCGCTCCGGGGCCCGGCCTCGGGCAAGGGTGTCGAGCCCGGACAGAACGGAGCCCGCCTCCTGCCCGGGTCAGGGGGCGGGGAGCGGGCCACCGGGCACTCAGGCCGTGCGGATGAGGCTCCGGACGGCGGACTGCAGCTCCGGGGTCACATCGGTGACGCCGTGCGCGGATGCGGCGTGCGGCCCCACTTGCGCGAAGATGCCGCCCTCGTCGGGGGCGGTGAAGGTGGCGTCGCAGCCAGGGATGACGTCGCCGCAGGCGAATCGCTTCATGGGTCTCCTCAGGGGTTGGGCCGGCGGCCGGGCGGTCGCCGGGGTCAGGGGTCAGCGAGCGGCCAGGACGGCCGTCGCCAGGTCCTCGATCCGCACCAGGCCGAGCACGGAGCCGGCCGGGTCGGTGCAGACGACGGGGTCGAACCGCTGCGCCGGCGGTCGGGTCAGGGCCCGCTGCAGCGCGTCGCCGATGTCGGTCGAGGGGTGGACGCGCAGCGACACCGGAGCCGTGTGGACCTCGAGGGTCCGCGGGTCGGAGAGCAGCAGTGCCGTCGGCTCGCCGTGCTCGCCGACGAGCACGGCGGGGGGCACCTCGGGGAGCTCGTCCACGCCCATCACGCACTGGCGCACCGGGCGCAGGAGGCTGGCGACGCTCTCGGTCAGCCGCGCGCGGGCCACCTGGGTGCGCACCAGCCGCTCGACCTCGGGGGCCAGCGGCAGGAAGTCCGGGGAGGGGCGGCCGAGCAGCCACCCCTGGGCCAGCGGGACGCCGAGGCGGCTGAAGGCGGCCAGCTCGGCGGGCGTCTCGATGCCCTCGGCCAGCAGCCAGGCGTCGATCTTGCCGGCGAACTCGCCCACCATCTCGGCCAGCGCGACGCGCACCGGGTCGGAGTCGACGTCGGCGACCAGGGCGCGGTCGAGCTTGACCAGCTGCGGGCGCAGGGCGGCCATCTGCTGGAGCCCGGAGTAGCCGCTGCCGGTGTCGTCGAGGGCGATGAGCGCTCCGCGCTCGCGCAGCGCCTCGGTCTGCCGGAGCAGGGCCGTCAGGTCGTCGACCGGGGTGTGCTCGGTGAGCTCGACGACGACGCGCCGCAGGTCGTCCCGGCTGGCCAGGGCGCGCTGGATGACGTCGGCGCCGAGCAGGTGGGGGCTGACGTTGACCGTCAGGAAGGTGTTGGCCGGCAGCCGGTCGACGACGGCCAGCGCCTTGTGGATCGCCAGCGCCTCGAGCTCGGCGGCGATGCCGGCGTCGGCGGCGGCGGCGAACCAGACGTCCGGACCGGCGGCGCCGGGGAAACGAGCCAGCGCCTCGTACCCCGCCACGGAGGCGGCGGCGAGGTCCACGATCGGCTGGAAGACGAGGGTGAGGTCGTCGGCGTCGGCCAGCAGCGGGCGGCAGTCAGGGAGGCGGGCCGTCCGCGTGCCGATCATGCCCAGGTCATCGGGCGATGAGCCGGCGGACTTGAGCCCCCGTCGTGCCCTCCCCCGGAGGGGGGACCTGCCGCTCCACGCCCACCGTTCGGGGGAGGCTGCCCCGGCGTGCCAGCATGTGGGTCCGACGCCCCGCTGGGGGGCGCGACCGGCGGAGGGAGCGCGGTGTCCACGCCCGAGCCCGCGGTCGACCCGCTCACCGATGCCCTCCGCGTCGCCGCCGCCCGTCGGCTGCTGCTCGAGGTCCCCGGACCCGCGGCGTTCGACCGGCTCTCCGCGCTGACCGCCCGCGTCCTCGGGGTCGGGCACGCGAAGGTCACGCTCTTCACCGATCACGACGTCGTCGTCGGCGGGCACGGTCTCCCGGCAGGCATGGTGGGCGGCCCGGCGCTGCTGACCGGGGCGCTGTCGGCCATCACCGTGCGCCAGGGTGTGCCGCTGGTCATCCCGGCGGCGGCCGAGGACGAGCGGGTGCGCGACCTGCCCGCCGTCACCTCGGGAGAGGTCCTGTCCTACCTCGGCGCGCCGCTCGTCGCGGCCTCCGGACAGGTCATCGGCGCGCTGGCGGTCTACGACCCGGAACCCCGGAACTGGTCCGCCGACGCCGCCGAGCTCCTCGAGCAGCTGGCCCTCTCCGTCGTGGCCGAGCTGGAGCTCTCCGCCGCACAGTCGGCGGTCGGCACCTCCCGCGCCTGGCTGGAGGTGGCCCTGGAGGCCAGCTCCGTCGGCATCTGGGAGCGGGACCTGCGCACCGAGGTCATCCACTGGGACGACCGGTGCGCCGCCATCTTCGGCCTGGACTCCGCGGTCGAGCTGAACTCGCTCGACGACGTCCTCGCCACGCACGTCCACCCCGACGACCACGCCGCCATCGACGAGGCCATGCGCGTCGCCGTCGAGCAGCGCGCCGACTACACCGTCGAGTTCCGCGCCCTGCGCGAGGACGGCGTGGTGCGCTGGGTCCTGGCGCGCGGCCGCGTGGTGGCCGACGCGACCGGTGCGGCCGCGCGGGTGCTGGGGACGGCGCTCGACATCACCGAGGCCCGCGGGCAGGCCGAGCAGCGCCTCACCGCGGTACAGCGTGCCGCTGCCGTCGCCGAGGTCGCCGCCGAACTGGCCAACGCCGCCCGAATGGAGCACCTGGCCGACGTCGTGCTGCGTGGCGCACAGGTCCTCGGGGCGAAGTCCAGCGCGCTCGCCGTCTTCGACGCGCCGGGCGGGCCGCTCCGCCTGCACATGACCGGCAACCTGCTCGCGGTCGTGCGCGCGGAGCACCCGGACGCCCCCGACCTGGCCGATGGCGTCATCCTTCCCCTGGACGACGCCCTCCCCGCCCAGCACGTGGCCCGGCACGGCCGGCGGCTGCTGCTGAGCGACATGCCCACGGCGGTCACACGCTTCCCCGCGCTGCAGCCGGTCGTGGAGCTGCTCGGGCCGAGGGCCATGGCGGCGGTGCCGCTGCGCGTCGAGGGGCGGGTGCTGGGCACCTTCCTGGCGGTCTGGACCGTGGACCACGAGTTCGTCCCTGACGACGTGGAGGTGCTGGAGGCGCTGGCGGCGCAGATCGCGCTCAGCGTCTCCCGGCTGCAGGCCGACGCGGAGCGCGACGCCGCAGTCTCGGCCATGTCCGAGGCCAACCAGCGGCTGCGGCTCCTGGCCGAGGCCGGCCGGATGCTGTCGGGCACGCTGGAGATCGACCAGCAGATCGAGCAACTGGCCTCGCTGGTCGTGCCCGATCTGGGCGACTGGTGCTGGATCGTCGTCACCGACGAGCAGGGCCGCCTGCACGACGTCGCCACCGGCCACCGCGACCCCGCCCGCCGTCCCGAGGTCGAGGAGTACGTGCGGGGCATGGTGGCGGGGATGACCGAGGATGCCGCCGCCCGCACCGTCACCGCGACCGGCCGTCCCGTGCTCATGCCGCACATCGACTGGGACCACGTGACGCGGGCGCTGCCCGATCCCGCCGTGCGCGAGCGGTTCGCCCGGCTGGGGGCCGCCTCCAGCGTGGTGGTCCCGCTGGTGGCCCGCGGCCAGGCGCTCGGCGCGATGGGCCTGTTCGCCGGGGAGGAGCGCGGCCCGCTCGGCCCGGCCGAGGTCGACACCGCCGTCGAGATCGGCCGCCGCGCCGGGCTGGCGCTGCACCAGGCCCGCCTCTACAGCCAGCAGCGCGACCTGGCCGACGCGCTGCAGCGCAGCATGCTCACCGACCCACCGCAGCCGGAGCACAGCGAGATCGTCGTGCGGTACGTGCCGGCCGCCGAGGGCGCCGAGATCGGCGGCGACTGGTACGACGCCTTCCTCCAGCGCGGCGGCACGACGGTGCTGGCGATCGGCGACGTCGTCGGCCACGACACCCGGGCCGCCGCGGCCATGGGGCAGGTGCGCGGCCTCCTGCGCGGCATCAGCTACTCCAGCGGCGGGTCCCCGGCCGAGGTGCTGTCCGAGCTCGACCGCGCCGTCCAGGGCCTGGCGCTGGACACGATGGCGACGGCGCTGCTCGCACAGCTGGAGCCCGACACCGACGACGACGCCGGCCGGATGCGGCTGCGCTGGGCGAACGCCGGGCACCCGCCGCCGGTCCTGCTGGCCTCCGACGGCAGCGTGGTGCTGCTCGACGGCAAGCAGGCCGACCTGCTGCTCGGGGTGGCGCCGGAGACCGTCCGCGAGGACCACGTCGCCGTCCTGGCGCCCGGCTCCACGGTGCTGCTGTACACCGACGGCCTGGTGGAGCGGCGCGACCGCGACATCGATGCCGGCACCGACCAGCTGCTGGAGGTGCTGGGCCGGTGCGCCGGGCTGGAGTTGGGCGAACTGTGCGACCGCGTGCTGGAGCAGATGTTCCTGCCCGGCGCGGAGGACGACGTCGCCGTCCTGGCCGTGCGCGTGCGCCCCGAGGCCTGACCGGCTTCAGTCGCGGCGGCGGAACAGTGCCGAACCCGCACGGCGCCGGGGACCCTGCTGCTGCCGACGGCGGACGAGGCGTCCGCGGGCGCGTTCGGGCAGGTCGACGGCGACCGGCGCCTCCCAGCCACGCCACACCGACAACACCCGCAGGCCCGCCACGAGCGCGATGACCAGGGCCGCCACCGGCAGCGGGTCGAGCCCGAGGGGGCCGGCGAGCAGGGTCAGCGCGGTGGCGCCGATCAGCGCCGCCACGGCGTTGTAGGGGCCCGGCTGCACGATCTCCGCCCGCTGGGCCAGCAGCACGTCGCGGATGACCGCACCGCCGACCGCCGTCACCGTGCCGACGAAGACCACCGAGGCGCTGGGCAGCCCGGCCAGCTGCGCCTTCTGGGCGCCGATCACGGTGAAGAAGCCGAGCGTGACGGCGTCCAGGACGACGAGGAGCCCGGTGAGCCGGGAGAGCCAGCCGGAGAAGTAGAACGTCACCATCGCGGTGATGGCGACCGTCGGCAGGTAGGCCTGGTTGGTCAGGGCGACCGGTGGGCCCTCGGCGAGCAGGACGTCGCGGATCAGCCCGCCGCCGAGCCCGCCGCTGACGGCGAGCAGCAGCACCCCGGACACGGCGAACCCCTCACGGGCGGCCAGCAGACCGCCGGTGAGGGCGCCGATGACGATCGCCGTGAGGTCGACGGCGGCCGGCACGTGCAGGGCTTCGGCCGCAGCGACGATCTCCACGACCGCTCATTCTCCCGGTCCCGCCTCGCCGTCCCCTTCCGCGTCCCCGCCGAGTGGGCAGTTGCCACCGCGGGACACGCCGGTAGACGGCGTGTCGCGCGACCGCAACTGCCCACTCGGGCCGTTACTGGCCGGGCGGGACGTCGACGTCGGTGGCGGTGCCCTCGGGCGTGGTCTCCCCGTTGATCACCCGGAGCTCGGCGTCGCGGGCGGCCATGGCCTCCTGGCGGCCGGCCTCCTCCTCGAGGATCGCCGCGGCCTTCCAGTCGGCGGGGATGGCGAAGGCGTCGACCAGCGTGACCAGGTGCGGCCGCAGCTCGCGGAGCAGCTGGTTCACCGTCGAGGTCAGCGTCTTCGCGCGGGCCGGCGTCAGCTGGCCGTGCTCCAGGAACCAGGCCTTGTCCGCCTCGATGGTGGAGAGCGCGTACAGGTCGCACAGCGTGTCGAGGAGCTGCTTGGCGGCCGGGTCGTCGGTGCGGTCCACACCGGCGACGAACGCCTCCAGGACGATCCGCTCGATGTGCGTCTGCGCCGACTTGAGCACGTGGTCCTGCACCGAGTTGAACATGTCGAACGGGGCCATGCCCTCGGTGGTCGAGTTCTTCCGCAGCCGGCGGATCGCGCCCTCGAGCGAGTGCTTCTCGCGGAACTCGAACATCTTGAGCTGCCAGCCGCGGTCCAGCATCGGCACCTCGTCGTCCCGACCGGGGACGGCGTCGACGAGCCGCTGGATGAGCGCACGCGCCGCCGTCCGCTCGAGGACGGTCTCGCGCACCATGTCGGCGACGAAGCCCACCCGGCCCCAGCCGTCGAGGGAGCCGAAGGCGTCCCGGTAGCCGGTCAGCAGGCCCTTGGCGACCAGCTGCAGCAGGACGGTGTTGTCGCCCTCGAAGGTGGTGAAGACGTCCGTGTCGGCCTTGAGGTGGGGGAGCCGGTTCTCCTGCAGGTAGCCGGCGCCGCCGCACGCCTCGCGGCACATCTGGATGGTGGCCGTGGCGTGCGCGGTCTGGGCGGCCTTGAGCCCGGCGGCGCGGGACTCCAGCTCGCGCTGGGCCTGCTCGTCGATCTCCTGGCCGTGCACGTGGACCGCCGTCTGCACGTCGTGCATGGTCGAGACGAGCTCGCCCTGGGCGAAGTGCAGGGCGTAGGTCTTGGCCAGCGCGGGGAGCAGCTTGCGCTGGTGCACGAGGTAGTCGTTGATGACGATCTCGCGGTCCTCGCCGGGGGCGGCGAACTGGCGGCGGACGTCGCCGTAGCGGACGGCGATGTCCAGCGCCAGCTTCGTGGCCGACCCGGCGGAGCCACCGACGCTGACGCGGCCACGCACCAGCGTGCCGAGCATGGTGAAGAAGCGGCGGGTCTCGTTCTCGATGCTCGACGTGTAGGTGCCGTCCTCGGCGACCTGGCCGTAGCGGTTGAGCAGCATGTCGCGCGGCACGGTGACGTGGTCGAAGGACAGCCGGCCGTTGTCCACGCCGAGCAGGCCGGCCTTGGCGCCGTCGTCGCCGATGGTGACGCCGGGCATCGGGTTGCCGTGCTCGTCGCGGATCGGCACGAGCCAGGCGTGCACGCCGTGGTTCTTGCCCCGGGTGACCAGCTGGGCGAAGACGACGGCCATCCGCCCGTCCTTGGCCGCGTTGCCGATGTAGTCCTTGCGCGCGGCCTGGTGCGGGGTGTGCAGGTCGAAGGTCTGCGTCTCGGGGTCGTAGACGCACGTCGTCCGCAGCTGCTGGACGTCGGAGCCGTGACCGGTCTCGGTCATGGCGAAGCAGCCGGGCAGGTCGAAGCTCATGACGTCGCGCAGGTACTTCTCGTGGTGCTCGCGCGTGCCGAGCAGCTCCAGCGCACCGCCGAACAGGCCCCACTGGACGCCGGCCTTGACCATGAGGGAGAGGTCGGCGAAGGCGAGCATCTCGATCGAGGTCACCGATGCGCCGGAGTCGGCCTCGCCGCCGAACTCCTTGGGGAAGCCGAAGCCGACGCGGCCGGAGTCGGCCAGCTTCTTGGCCGCCCGGGTCACCCGCTCGCGGGCCTCGGCCATCGACTCGCCGTACACCGGCAGGAAGTCGCGGTCGCCCAGGTTCTCGCGGGCGTCCCGCCGGACGTGGGCCCATCGGCCGTCCAGGGTCCCCTGGAGGACCTTCGGGTCGACCGACGCGGGAAGGGTGCTCGTCACTGTTCCTCCAAGGTGGCGGTGGTCCCGGTTCCGGGCTGCTGGGTCACGACGCCGGACACTCCGGCCCAGGCGAGTTCGGTCAGGTGTGCGGTGAGTTCGGTGCGGAGCATGGAGCGCCCGGCGCGAAGCCACCAGTCGGCGGCCGAGCGCACGAGCCCGACGAGGCCGTGCCCCCAGGCGCCGGCGGCCGCCGGGTTCCGGCCGGCCCGTTCGAGGGCCACGGCCATGAGCGCCGCCGCTTGGTCGCCGACGAGGTCGGCGAGGCTGCCGACGGGGTCCACCGCGTCGCTCCCCGGCTGGGGGGTGACGACGAAGCGGTAGACCTCCGGATCGGCCTCGAGGAAGGTCAGGTAGGTGTCGATCGCCGCGGCGGTCATCCGGCGCGGGTCGTCGCTGCTCTCCATCGCCTCGCGCAGCCGGGGCAGGAGCTGTGCGGCGACCCGGCCGCAGACGGCGACGTGCAGGTCTGATCGGTCGGCGAAGTGCCGGTAGACGACGGTCTTGCTGGTGCCTGCCTCGGCCGCGATCTCCTCCATGCCCACGCCGGCGCCGTGCCGTCCGACGGCCGCCAGAGCAGCGTGGACGAGCTGCTCGCGACGGGCCCGGCGGTGCTCGTCCCAACGTGAGTTCCGTCGATCGCGGGTAGCGGCCGGCTTCGAGTCGCGCGGGTCGCTGTCCTGCGCGATCTTGTCGTGCGAGGCACCGACCTGCGACGTACGTCTCACCGCCTCGGCTTTCATGTGACACACAGTACCGCGTACCCTCGGTACCGGCCAACCCCACCGACCACGGAGGTCACCATGGCGAGCAACTCGAAGCCGGCGACTCGCAAGGCCGCCATCGTCGGCGGGAACCGGATCCCCTTCGCGCGGTCCAACTCGACGTACGGGCAGGCGTCCAACCAGGACATGCTCACCGCGACCATCGACGGGCTGGTCGCCCGCTTCGGTCTGCAGGGTGAGCAGGTGGGCGAGGTCGTCGCCGGCGCCGTCCTCAAGCACGCGCGCGACTTCAACCTGACCCGTGAGTCGGTGCTGGGCTCCCGGCTCGACGCCAGCACCCCGGCCTACGACGTCCAGCAGGCCTGCGGAACCGGCCTCGAGGCCGCGATCCTGGTCGCCAACAAGATCGCCCTCGGGCAGATCGAGTCCGGCATCGCCGGTGGCGTGGACACCACGTCCGACGCCCCGCTCGCCGTGGGCGACGACCTGCGCCGCATCCTCATCTCGCTCAACAGCGCGAAGACGCTGCAGGACCGGCTCAAGGCCATCGCGCGGATCCGCCCCGGCATGATCGCCCCGGAGATCCCGCGCAACGCCGAGCCGCGCACCGGCCTGGCGATGGGCGAGCACGCGCAGCTCACCGCCCACGAGTGGGAGATCGGCCGGGAGGAGCAGGACGAGCTCACCGTGCGGTCGCACCAGAACATGGCCGCCGCCTACGAGCGCGGCTTCTTCGACGACCTGGTGACGCCGTTCCTCGGCCTCACCCGCGACCAGAACCTGCGGCCGGACTCGTCGCTGGAGAAGCTGGCCAAGCTCAAGCCGGTCTTCGGGCGTGCCCTCCCCGACGGCGCCGAGGGCACGATGACCGCCGGCAACTCCACGCCGCTGACCGACGGCGCCTCCGCGGTGCTGCTGGCCTCCGACGAGTGGGCCGCCGAGCAGGGCCTGCCGGTGCTGGCCCACCTCGTCGACGCGCAGACCGCCGCGGTCGACTACGTGCACGGCGGCGAGGGCCTGCTCATGGCCCCGGTCTACGCCGTGCCCAAGATGCTGGCCCGCAACGGCCTGACCCTGCAGGACTTCGACTTCTACGAGATCCACGAGGCCTTCGCCTCCACGGTGCTCGCGACGATGAAGGCCTGGGAGGACCCGGCGTACTGCAAGGAGAAGCTCGGCCTCGACGCCCCGCTGGGCTCGATCGACCGCTCCAAGCTCAACGTCTACGGCTCGTCGCTGGCGGCCGGGCACCCCTTCGCCGCGACCGGCGGCCGGATCGTCGCCTCGCTGGCCAAGACGCTGCACCAGGCGGGTCCGGGCAAGCGCGGCCTGATCTCCATCTGCGCCGCCGGCGGCCAGGGCGTCGTCGCCATCCTCGAGTCCTGATCCCTGCCGCTGACCGGCTCAACCCTCGACACCTGACGTGGAGCCGCGCCGTGGCGCGGCTCCACGGACGGCCGCCCGGCTCGACCCGGACGACCGCAACTCGACCGGAAGGACATCCAGTGGCTGACTGGTACACGAACTTCGCGAACTCCGGCTTCGGCACCACGATCACCAAGCAGCTGGGCCTTCCGCGGCCGGCGGTGCTGCGCCGCTACGAGCCTGGACAGCCGCTGCTGCCGGGCCCGGTGGTCATCGGCTCGGCCGGCCAGGGCCGGCTGCGCGACACCGTCTCCGCCGTCCTCAAGGACGCCGGGGTGACAGTGCTGTCGCCGGTGACGGCCGACGGCTCGACCGACGGGGAGAAGCTCGGCGCCGTCGTCCTCGACGCCACGGGCCTGTCCTCGCCCGGTGACCTCGCCAGCGCGCACGACTTCCTGGCCCCGGCGATCAAGCGGCTGCGCCCGAGTGGCCGCGTGCTGATCCTCGCCGACCCGCCGCAGGCCGCTGACTCCCCGGCGCAGGCCGCGGCGCGGCAGGCGATCGACGGGCTGGTGCGCTCGATCGGCAAGGAGCTGCTCAACGGCTCGACGGCGAACGCGGTCTACGTGCCCGAGGGCGCCGAGGCGTCGGTCGCCAGCCCGCTGAAGTTCTTCCTCTCCGGCCGCTCCGCCTACGTCGACGGCCAGCTGCTCACGCTGTCGCCGGCCGACGTGCCCACCGGTGAGGACGCCGAGAAGCCGCTGGCCGGCAAGGTCGCCGTCGTCACCGGTGCCGCCCGGGGCATCGGCGCGGCCATCGCCCAGGTCATGGCCCGCGACGGCGCCCACGTCGTCGCCGTCGACATCCCGGCCGCCGGCGACAGCCTGGCGAAGGTCGCGAACGAGATCGGCGGAACGGCGCTGCAGCTCGACATCACCGCCTCCGACGCCCCGCAGCGGCTGGTCGAGCACCTGCGCGAGCGGCATCACGCGGGCGTAGGACCTGGCGTGGACATCGTCGTGCACAACGCCGGCATCACCCGCGACAAGCTGCTGGTGAACATGGACGCCGCCCGCTGGAACTCGGTGATGGCGGTCAACCTGCAGGCGCAGCTGGACATCACGCAGGCACTGCTGGACGACGGCGACGTGCTCAACGACGGCGCCCGGATCGTCTGCGTTTCCTCCCAGTCGGGCATCGCGGGCAACCGCGGTCAGACCAACTACGCGGCGTCCAAGGCCGGCGTCATCGGCATGGTGCGTGCCTGGGCCCCGCAGTTCGCGGAGCGGAACGCGACCATCAACGCCGTCGCGCCGGGCTTCATCATCACCGAGATGACGGCGAAGATGCCGCTGGGCACCCGTGAAGTCGGCTCGCGCATCAACTCGCTGCAGCAGGGCGGGCTGCCGGTCGACGTCGCCGAGACGATCGCCTGGCTGTCGCAGCCGGGCAGCGCGGGCGTGAACGGCCAGACGGTGCGGGTCTGCGGCCAGTCGATGCTGGGCGCCTGATGGGCACCACCGTGCTGGACGCGCCGCCGAACATGGCGGCGCTCTTCGCCAGGGCCGCGCTCACCGCGCGCGGCCGCGGCGGGGACCTGCCCGACACGCGGCTGGCCCGCACCGGCGTGACCGTCGAGCCCGGGAGCCTGGCCGACTACGCCCGGGTGTGCCGGTTCCCGCTCAGCGACACGCTGCCGGCGACCTATCCGCACATGCTCACCTTTCCGCTCCAGATGGCGCTGATGAGCGACCGCGCGTTCCCGCTGGCCCTCCCCGGGCTGGTGCACGTGCGCAACCGCATCGACGCCGTCCGGCCGATCGGCTCGGGCGAGACCCTCGACCTGGAGGTGTGGGCGGAGCGGTTCGCGAGCCACCGCAGCGGCGCGACCGTCGACCTGTGCGCGTCGGTCTCGGCCGGCGGCGCGGAGGTGTGGCGGAGCCGCTCCACCTACCTGGCGCGCGGCGCGAAGGCACCGGCCGGTGCACCGGATTCCGATGTGACGGTGGACGTCGGCGACCTGGGCCACCCGGTGGCCACCTGGCGGATCCCCGACGACGCGGGACGCCGCTACGCCAAGGTCTCCGGCGACGTGAACCCGATCCACCTGTCGGGCCTCACCGCCAAGGCGTTCGGCTTCAAGCGGGCGATCGCGCACGGCATGTGGGTCAAGGCCCGCGTGCTCGCGGCGGTGGAGAACCGGCTGCCGGAGGCGTTCACCGTCGACGTCGGCTTCCGCAAGCCGCTGTTCCTCCCCTCGACGGTCACCCTGGCGACGGCGGCGACCGGCGGCGGCTGGGACGCCGCGGTCCGGAACGCGAAGAGCGGCACCGAGCACCTGCTCGCCACCGTCCGCCCGCTCTAGAAGGCCCGTTCCTCTCACCACTCGCAAGCTCGCAGTGAGCCTTCCCACGGGGCCGACGAGCGAGCCGGACTGAAGGAAGACTCCTCCCATGCCTGTCTCGTTCGACCTCACCGAGGACCAGCGAGAGCTGCAGAAGTGGGTGCACGAGTTCGCCGCGAACGTCGTCCGCCCGGCGGCGAGCGAGTACGACGAGCGGGAGGACTTCCCGTGGCCGGTGCTGCAGGAGGCCGCCAAGATCGGGCTCTACAGCCTGGACTTCTTCGCCACCCAGTGGTTCGACGAGTCCGGGCTCGGCATCCCGCTCACCATGGAGGAGCTCTTCTGGGGTGACGCCGGCATCGGGCTGGCGATCGTGGGGACGACGCTGGCCGCCGCCAGCGTGCGGGCCAACGGCACCGACGAGCAGGTCGGGCAGTGGATCCCCGCGATGTTCGGCACCGAGTCCGAGCCGAAGGTCGCCGCCTTCTGCTCGTCGGAGCCCGACGCCGGGTCAGACGTCGGCGCGATGCGCACCCGCGCCGTCTACGACGAGACGACCGACGAGTGGGTGCTCAACGGCACCAAGACGTGGGCGACCAACGGCGGCATCGCCGACATCCACGTGGTGAACGCCGTCGTCGACCCGGAGCTGAAGGCCCGCGGGCACGCCAGCTTCGTCGTCCCGCCGGGTACCAGGGGCATCTCGCAGGGGCAGAAGTTCCTCAAGCACGGCATCCGCGCCTCGCACACAGCCGAGGTCGTGCTCGAGGACTGCCGCATCCCCGGCGACTGCCTGCTCGGCGGCAAGGAGAAGCTGGAGCAGCGGCTGGCGCGGGCCCGCGAGGGGCAGAAGAGCGGCCGCACGCAGCCCTCGATGGCGACGTTCGAGCGCACCCGCCCCGCGGTCGGCGCCCAGGCGGTGGGGGTGGCCCGCGCCGCCTACGACTACGCGCTGGAGTACGCCAAGACCCGGGTGCAGTTCGGTCGCCCGATCATCGAGAACCAGGCGATCGCGTTCCTGCTCGCAGACATGAAGACCTCGATCGACGCCGCCCGGCTGCTGGTGTGGCGGGCGGCGTGGATGGCGCGCAACGGGCAGCAGTTCACCGCCGCCGAGGGGTCGATGTCCAAGCTGGTGGCCGGCGAGACGGCCGTCCGGGTCACCGAGAAGGCCATGCAGATCCTGGGCGGCAACGGGTTCACCCGCGAGTACCCGGTCGAGCGCATGGCGCGCGACGCGAAGATCTACACGATCTTCGAGGGGACCTCGGAGATTCAGCGCCTGGTCATCGCCCGCACGATCTCCGGCGTGCACATCCGCTGATCGCGGATCGGTCCGCCTAGAGTCGGCGCGACGAGACGGACGAGACGGACGAGACGGACGACGCGGGGGAGTCAGGTGGACGGCGAGGGGACGGGCGGCTGGCGGTCCGTGGTCCGGGGGATCGGCGAGGTGCTGATCACCGGCGGACTGGTGCTGCTGCTCTTCGTCGTCTACGAGCTGTACGTCACCGACTACCTCACCGGCCGGCGGCAGGACGAGCTCACCCAGGAGCTGCGCGAGCAGTGGCAGCAGCCGCCGGGTGAGACCCGGCAGCTGCGCCAGGTGGAGATCGGCGACGCCTTCGGCGTCCTGCGCATCCCGCGGCTGGGCGAGGACTACGCCCGGGTCATCCTCGAGGGCACCAGCGAGGCCGAGCTGTCGCAGGGACCCGGGCACTACGAGGGGACGGCGATGCCCGGTGAGGCCGGGAACGTGGCGCTGGCCGGGCACCGGGTCGGCAAGGGCTCACCGTTCCTCGAGCTGGACGCGATGCGGCCCGGCGACCCCATCGTGGTGGAGACCGCGGACAGCTGGTTCGTCTACCGGGTGCTCGGCGACCCGGCCACCGGCGATCTCGCCGCCGATCCCAGCGGCATCCCGGGCCGGCAGATCGTCCGGCCGGCCGACGTCGACGTCATCGCCCCGACGCCGAACCAGGCGGCATCCGGGCCGACCGGGTCGTACCTGACCCTGACCACCTGTCATCCGCGGTTCTCCGCCCGTGAGCGGCTGATCATCCACGCGCGGCTGGAGGGCGGGGCGCTGCCCAAGGCGGACCTGCCCGACGGCCCGCCGGCGCTGTTCGAGGGCTGAGGGGAGCACACGTGTACGGCTGGATCTGGCGTCACCTGCCCGGCGGGACGGGGCTGAAGACGCTGCAGGCGCTCGTGCTGGTCGCGGCGGTGTGCGCGCTGCTGCTGTTCGTCGTCTTCCCGTGGGTGGAGCCGCACCTGCCCTTCAACGACGTCACCGTCGACTGAGCCCCCCCGGCGCGGGGAGATGCGCCGGGCGGGTGTGACGGAACGGTCACAGCCGCGCAACGATTCGCCGCAGCTCCGGTCTCGGGTCGCGGACCAGCGCGGACGGGTCCAGGGTCGGAGGACGGACGACGTCTCCTCGACCTCGGAGGTTCCCCGGTGCGTTCCACCCGCCTGCTCGCCCTCGCCGCCGTCGGCGCCCTGTCGCTCACCGCCTGCAGCGGGGGCGGTGACAGCGTGGACACCGGTGGCGGGAGCGGCGGTGACAACGTGCTGATCGCCGCGGTCAGCGCCCAGCCCGACCAGTTCGACCCGCACGTCACCAACGCCTACGCGAGCTTCCAGGTGCTGGAGAACGTCTACGACACCCTGGTGGTCCCCAACGCCGAGGACCTCACGATGGAGCCGAGCCTGGCGACGGAGTGGACGACCAGCGAGGACGACCTGGAGTGGCGGTTCACCCTCCGCGAGGGCGTCACCTTCCACGACGGCAGTGAGTTCGACTCCGCCGACGTCGTCTACTCCTACAACCGGATCATCGACGAGGAGCTGAGCAACTCCTACCGCTTCGCCACCGTCGAGTCGGTCGAGGCCGACGGCCCGCAGACCGTCGTCATCCGGGTCACCCAGCCCACTCCGAACCTGCCGGCGCTGATCGGCTCGTTCAAGGGCATGGCGATCATCCCCGAGGGCGCGGCCGAGGACGTCGACCTCACCACCGAGGCCGTCGGCACCGGCCCGTTCCGGCTGGAGAGCTCCAGCGCCAGCAGCACGGTGCTCACCGCGAACGAGGACTACTGGGGGCAGGCGCCGAGCATCGACGGCGTCGAGTTCCGCTACATCACCGAGCCGGCGGCGGCGCTCACCGCGCTGCAGAACGGCGAGGTCCAGTGGACCGACAACATCCCGCCGCAGCAGGTGGACGCCCTGGGCGGTGACGACTCCGTGGAGCTCGCCACCACGCCGAGCGTCGACTACTGGTACATGAGCATGAACTTCGCGCGGCCACCGTTCGACAACCCACAGGTGCGCAGGGCGATCGCCACGGCCGTCGACCGGGAGGCGGTCACCCAGGCGGCCCGGTTCGACGCCGCGCAGCCCAACCAGACGGCCATTCCGGAGGACAGCTTCTTCCACACCGACTACGCGCCCTTCGACGTCGACGTCGAGGCGGCCCGCCAGCTGATCGAGCAGTCGGGGGTCCCCACGCCGATCCGGATGGGCCTGATGGTCACCGACGAGTACCCCGAGACGGTCACCGCCGCCCAGGTCATCGCCAGCCAGCTGGAGCCCATCGGCATCGAGGTCGAGGTGCAGACGACGGACTTCGCGACCTGGCTGGACCGCCAGTCCCAGGGCGACTTCGACGCCTTCATGCTCGGCTGGCTGGGCAACGTGGACCCGTTCGACTTCTACCACGCCCAGCACATCACCGGCGGGGCCAGCAACTACCAGAAGTACAGCAACCCGCAGGTCGACGACCTGCTCACCCGCGCCTCGACCGAGACCGACGAGAAGTCCCGCAAGGACCTCTACGACCAGGCCACCCGGCTGATCGTCGACGACGTCTCCTACCTGTACCTCTACAACCCCGACGTGGTGCAGGCCTGGGCGCCGGGGCTGTCCGGCTACGAGATCCGGGCCGACAAGGCCATCAACTTCGAGGGCGTGGAGCTGCCCTGACCGGTTACCTGCTGCGGCGGGTCGGCCAGTCGCTGGTCGTCCTCGCCGGCGTGAGCGTCATCGTGTTCGCCCTGGTGCACCTCGTACCGGGCGATCCGGTGCGGCTCGCCCTCGGTACCCGCTTCTCCCAGGAGACCTACGACGCCCTGCGCGAGCGGTCGGGCCTGGACCGGCCGCTGGTCGAGCAGTTCTTCACCTGGTTCGCCCGGGCGCTCGGCGGTGACCTGGGCGTGAGCTTCCGCAGCGGTGACACGGTGACCTCGCTCATCGCCGAGCGGTTGCCGGCCACGCTGACGCTCGCCTTCGCGTCGATCCTGGTGGCGCTGGTGATCGCGATCCCGCTGGGCACGCTGTCGGCGCTGCGGCCCCGCTCGGTCGTGGACCGGGTGGCCACAGTGCTCAGCCAGATCGGCATCTCGGTGCCGGACTTCTGGATGGCGATCGTGCTGATCCTCGTGTTCGCCGGAACGCTGGGCTGGCTGCCGACGGGCGGCTACGTGCCGCTGTCCGAGGACCCGGGCGGGTGGCTGGCCCGCCTGGTCATGCCGGCGGTCGTCACCGGCGTCGTCTCCGGGTCGGTGATCACCCGGTTCGTCCGGTCCAGCGTCCTGGAGGCACTGGGCGCCGACCACGTGCGGACGGCGCAGGCCAAGGGGCTGCCGACGCGGCAGGTGTTCACCTGGCACGTGGTGCGCAACGCGCTGCTGCCCCTGGTCACGGTGACCGGCGTCCAGCTGGCCTACCTGCTCTCCGGTGTGGTCGTGGTGGAGATCGTCTTCTCCTGGCCGGGGCTCGGGCAGCTGGCCCTGCAGTCGGTCGAGGCCCGCGACTACCCGGTGCTGCAGGGCGCGATCCTGCTGTTCGCGCTGGTCTTCCTCGTCATCAACCTGGTGGTCGACCTGCTCTACACCGCCATCGACCCGCGGATCCGCCGATGACCTCCCAGCCGGGTCCTGCTGCATCGAGCGCGCCGAAGCCCACCGCTCCCCTGAAGCCGGCCAGGCCGCGCTGGCGGGAGACCCTCGGACTGCTGCTGCGCAACCCGACGGCCGCCGTCGCGGCGGCCCTGCTCCTCGGCGTGATCCTCGTGGCGATCCTCGACGAGACGCTGGCGCCGACCGGTCCCAACGAGATCGACGTCGACGAGCGGCTGCAGCCGCCCAGCGGCGAGCACCTGTTCGGCACCGACGACCTGGGCCGCGACATCTTCAGCCGGGTCATCCTCGGGGCGGCGGTGTCGCTGCGGGTGGGGCTGTTCGCCGTCGGCATCGCGCTGGTGATCGGCAGCGCCATCGGTCTGCTCGCCGGCTACTACGGCAGGTGGGTGGACGACGTCCTGATGCGGTTCATGGACATGCTCTTCGCCTTCCCGGCGGTGCTGCTGGCCATCGCCGTCCTCGCCGTCCGGGGGCCCGGGTCGGGCAACACCGCGCTGGCGATCGGCATCGTCTACATCCCGATCTTCGCCCGCGTGACCCGCGCCAGCGTGCTGGGCGTCCGCGAGGAGGTCTACGTGCGCGCCTCCCGCTCGGTGGGGGCCTCGGACTTCCGGATCCTCACCCGGCACGTGCTGCCCAACGCCGCGCCGCCGATCATCGTGCAGGCCTCGATCAGCCTGGCATTCGCCGTCCTGGCCGAGGCGGCGCTGTCCTTCCTCGGGCTGGGCACGCAGCCGCCGAACCCCTCGTGGGGCCTGATGCTGGCCGAGGGGCGCGGGTACCTGCAGATCGCCTGGTGGCTGGCCTTCTTCCCCGGGATGGCGATCTTCCTGACGGTGCTCTGCTTCAACCTGCTCGGCGACGGCCTGCGCGACGTCCTGGACCCGCGGCAGCGGACGCTGATGGGCGCGGCATCCGGGGCGGCTCCCGCCGGCTCCGAGGAGGGGGGCGACCGGTGACCGCACCGGTGCTGGAGGTGTCGGACCTGCGGGTGCGGCTGCGCACGCCGCGCGGCCCCGCCGACGTCGTCAACGGGCTGTCCTACACCGTGGGGCCGGGCGAGACGGTCGCGGTCGTCGGGGAGTCCGGCAGTGGCAAGAGCGTCTCGGTGCTGGCCCTGCTGGGCCTGCTGCCGGCGCGGGTGGCGACCGTCAGCGGGCGGGCGCTGCTGCAGGGCGAGGACCTGCTCACGATGAAGCCGGAGCGGCTGCGCCAGGTGCGCGGCCCGGGCGCGGGCATGGTGTTCCAGGACCCGATGACCTCGCTGAACCCGGTGCTCACCATCGGCCGCCAGCTCATCGAGGGGATCCGCGCGCACGGCGACGTCGACAAGGCCGCCGCCCGCCGTCGCGCCGCCGACCTGCTGGGCGAGGTGGGCCTGCCCGATCCCGAGCGCGCGCTGGACCGCTATCCGCACGAGCTCTCCGGCGGGATGCGGCAGCGGGTGGTCATCGCGATCGCGCTGAGCAACTCCCCGGCGCTGCTGATCGCCGACGAGGCCACGACGGCCCTCGACGTCACCGTGCAGGCGCAGATCATCGACCTGGTCGAGAAGCTCCAGGCCGAGCGCGGCACCGGCGTCATCTGGATCACCCACGACCTCGGCGTCGTCGCGGGCATCGCCGACCGGGTGCTGGTGATGTACGGCGGGCGCTGCGTGGAGGACGGCACGGTCGACGACGTCCTCGAGCGGCCGGCCCACCCCTACACGCGCGGGCTGCTGGGCGCCCTGCCCGACCTGGCCGAACCGGTGGATGGCGTCGTCCCCGACCTGGCGACCGTGCCGGGCACCCCGCCGCCGCCGACCGACCTGCCGAAGGGCTGCGTGTTCTGGCCGCGCTGCCCGGTGCGCGGGGACGCGCGCTGCGAGCACGAGCAGCCGCCGCTGGCGGTCATCGGCTCCGCGGCCGCGACGCTGCCGCACCGCGCGGCCACCTGGTGCACCGAAGGTCCGGAAGGGGGGCGGGCGGGGTGAGCGACGACGTCCTGGTGCGGGCCCGCGGGCTCGAGGTGCACTTCCCGGTGCGCGGGCAAGGGCTGCGCCGGAAGCAGGCGGGAGTGCTGCGCGCCGTCGACGGCGTGGACCTCGACATCCTGCGCGGCGAGACGCTCGGGCTGGTGGGGGAGTCCGGCTGCGGGAAGTCGACGCTGGGCAACGCGCTGCTGCGGCTGATCCCCTCCACCGGCGGCACGATCGACTTCGCGGGCACCGACATCACCTCGTTGAGCGGGCGGGGGCTGCGCGAGCTGCGGCGCCGGGCGGGGATGGTCTTCCAGGACCCGTTCGCCTCCCTCGATCCGCGGCGCACCGTCGCCCAGACGGTGAGCGAGCCGCTGGAGGTGCACGGGCTGCGCTCGGGCCGCAGCGAGCGGGCCCAGCGGGTCGGCGAGCTGCTGGAGCTGGTCGGCCTGGACCCGGCGGTGGCCGGCCGGTACCCGCACGAGTTCTCCGGGGGCCAGCGGCAGCGCGTGGGCATCGCGCGGGCGCTCGCGGGGGAGCCGGACTTCCTGGTCTGCGACGAGGCGATCGCCTCCCTCGACGTGAGCGTGCAGGCGCAGGTGCTCAACCTGCTGCGCGGACTGCAACGGCAGCTCGGGCTCACGCTGCTGTTCATCTCGCACGACCTGTCCGCCGTCCGGCACATCTCCGACCGGATCGCGGTGATGTACCTGGGGCGGGTCGTGGAGATCGGCCCGGCGGCCGCGGTCGGTACCGACCCGCAGATGCCCTACACGCAGGCGCTGCTCTCGGCGGTGCCGCTGCCGCACCCGGCCCTGGAACGGCAGCGGAAGCGGATCGTGCTGCGCGGCGACGTCCCGTCGCCGTCCGCCGTCCCGAGCGGCTGCCGGTTCCGCACCCGGTGCCCGTACGTGTTCGAGCCGTGCGACGACGTCGATCCCGCGCTGCAGCCGGCCGGGGCGCCCGGTCAGCTCGCGGCCTGCCACCTGCACGGCGTCGTCGGGACGCCGGCGACCGCGCCGGACGGCGTCACCGCGCAGCCCTGAACCCGGCGGCGGCTCGGACGGCCGCCGAGTGTGCACTTGTCGTCGGCCGACATGCCATGGCGCGGCGTGTCCCTCGGCATCAAGTGCTCACTCGGCCGAGGGAGCCGGAACTCAGACGGCCGGGCCGACCAGCCGGGGACGCGCGGCGGCGAGGCCGATGAGCAGCTGGCCCGCGACGACGACCAGCAGCAGCACCAGCCCGGGCTCCCACCCTCCGGTGACCTCGTGCAGCACGCCGACGCCGAGCGGCCCGGTGGCGGCCAGCAGGTAGCCGACGCTCTGCGCCGACGCCGACAGCCGTCCGGTCTGCCCGACGTCGCGGGTGCGCTGCAGGATGAGCGTCATCGCCAGCGGGAACGACACCCCGGTGCCCACCCCGTAGAGCAGCGCCCACAGCACCGGTGCCGCCTCGGGGGCGACCAGCAGGCCCACGAGCCCGGCGAGGACGGGCAGGGTGCCGACCAGGATCCAGGTGCGCTGGCTCGGCCGGCGGGCCGCCAGCGGGGGGACGACGAGCGACGCCGGCACCCCGAGCGCGGCGGCGAGCGCCAGGATCGCGCCGGCCGCCACGGGTGAGGTGCCGGACTGCGCCTCGAGGATGTCGGCCAGCCAGGTGAGCATCGAGTAGAACGACAGGGACTGGAGCCCGAAGAACAGGGTGACCGCCAGCGCCACGCGGTCGCGGAGCACGGCGGTGCGCGCGCCGCTCGGGGCGGCCGGCGGGCGGGGCGCGCCGCGCCGGGCACGGGTCAGTGCGGCCATGGCGACGAGGGCGGCGAGCACGAGGACACCCCACAGGAGCAGCCCGGTGACGGCGCTGCCGGCGGCGTCGGCCAGCGGCTGTGCGAAGCCGGCGCCGATGCTCGCCGACGCCGCCATCGAGGCGGTGATCATGCCCAGCACAAGGGCGCTGCGGGCGCCGTACTCGGCGCGGGCCGCGGCGGGCAGCAGCACGTTGGCAATCGCGATGCCGCCGGTCAGCAGCACCGTGCCGACGTAGAGCCCCGGTGTTCCCGCCAGTCGCAGCAGCACACCCACGGCGAGGACGACGACGCCGAGCAGCACCGCCCGGTGGACCCCCAGGCGGCTGGCGAGCGCCGGCGCGAACGGCGACACCAGGCCGAAGCACACCAGAGGCAGCGCGGTGACGACGGCGAGTGCTCCGGTGGACAGCGACAGCTCGTCGCCCAGCTCGCCGAGCAGCGGCCCGACGGCGGCGAACGGTGCGCGCAGGCACAGCGCGACGAGGACGAGGACGACGGCGGGCAGGGCGAGCAGCCAGCCCGGGCGCCGGCGATCGGTGGCGAGGTTCTCGTCCTGCGTCCCGGCCCTCGTCATGGCTCCATGCTGGTCCCTGGCCCTGGTCGCGGCACCGCCGGGTCGGGCGGCGGGGCGTTCGCGCAGATCAGGGGGAAGTTCGCACTTCAGGAACCCGCGCGATGTGTCGATCATCCGAGCGAGTGAGGAACTGGGCAGTCCGCCCAGGACATCTGGTCGACAGGAAGAGACCATGGCAGGCAAGTCTGTGCTGGCCGTCGGGGCACATCCCGACGACGTCGAGCTGGGGTGCGGTGCGACGCTGCTCGCGCACGCCGCCGCCGGTGACCTCGTCACCATGCTCGTCATGACCGGCGGGGAGAGCGGCCCCGGCACGGCCAACCGGCACCTCGAGCAGCGCTCCGCGGCCGCCGTGCTCGGCGCAGGCCTGCGATGGGGTGGGCTGGTCGACTGCTCGATGGTCGCCGACATCGGCACCGTGGCGGTCGTCGAGCAGGCGCTGGCCGAGACCGCGGCCGACCTGGTCTACGTGCACGCTCCGGAGGACAGCCACCAGGACCACCGTGCCGCCGCCGCGGCCACGCTCTCCGCCGCCCGCCGGCTCGCCCGCGTGCTGCACTACCAGAGCCCCTCGACCCTCAGCTTCACCCCGACCGTGTTCGTGGACGTCACCGCCCACCTGTCGGGCAAGCTCGCGGCGCTGGCCGCCCACACCTCGCAAGTCGAGAACTCCCCGATGGTGGAGCCCGACGCGGTTCAGGCCTCCGCCCGGCACTGGGGGGCCCAGGCCCGCATCGGCTTCGCCGAGGCCTTCCAGCCCACCCGCATGGTCCTCGACCTCGCCCCGGCGCCTCGGCCCGCCGACCGCCGACGGGTGTCCTCCCGTGTCGTCCCGGCACCTCACCGCACGGCGGCTGCCACGCGATGAGCCCGGCCCAGGCGGTCGTCCCCGACGGCCGTGCCCCCGCTGCCCCGCCCGCCGGCCCCGTGCCGGCGGGCGGGTCGGCGCACGGGGCGCGGCCCGACGGACGACGGCTGGTGCTGGCCGGCTACGTCGTCGCGGTGACCGCCGCCATCCTCGCCTTCGGGGCCGATTCGACGTTCGGCGTGCTCGCCGGCGCCCTGAACATCGTGTTCGCCGTCTTCTTCTTCCGGCACCTCGCGTTCGCCGTCTCGGCCGCGCGCTGGGCCGAGGCCGACCTGCTGGCCCCCGACGTCGACCTGGACGGTTACACGCCCGAGGTCGCCGTCTTCGTCGGCTGCAAGAACGAGGAACTCGTCGTCGACGGGATGATCACCGCACTCCTCGGCCTCGAGTACCCGCCGGACAAGCTCACCCTCGTCGTGGTCGACGACGGCTCCGACGACGGCACCGGGGCGCGGCTGGACGCCTGGGCGGCGAAGGAGCCCCGGCTCCGCGTGCTGCACCGGGCCCCGAACTCAGGTGGCGGCAAGTCCGGCGCGCTCAACGACGCGCTGGCCACCGTCGACGCCGAGGTGGTGCTCGTCTTCGACGCCGACCACGAGCCCGATCCCAACGCGCTCCGCCGCCTGGTCCGGCACTTCCGCGACCCCTCGGTCGGCGCTGTCATGGGCCGGTGCGTGATCCGCAACGGCCAGGAGTCGACGATGGCCACCACGGTCTTCGTCGACTTCCTGTCCGGTTACCTCGTCAACGAGTACGGCCGGCAGGCGCTGTTCGAGCTGCCCGCGTACGGCGGCGCGAACTGTGCCGTGCGGATGTCCACCCTGCGCGCGCTCGGCGGCTGGAACACCGAGACGGTCACCGAGGACACCGACCTCACGCTGCGCGTGCTGCTCTCCGGGCAGCGGGTCCGCTACGACGTCTCGGCGATCGACTACGAGGAGGCGGTGGTCACCGCCCAGCGCTTCTGGACGCAGCGCTACCGCTGGGCCCGCGGCCACCAGAAGTGCTTCCGCGACTACACCTGGGCGATGCTCCGCTCGCGGCACCTCACGGTGCTCGAGAAGGCGGAGTCGCTGCTGTTCCTGCTCGGCTACCACGTGCCCGTGCTCAGCGGCATCGGCGTGCTGCTCACCGTCCTGCGGGCGTTCGGCATCGGCGACGAGCCGATCATCGGCCTGCTGCCGCTGTCGATGCTGCTGTTCGTCGGTCCGCTGGCCGAGCTCACCGTCGGCCTGCTGGTGGGCCGGGTGGAGCGCCGGGCCGCCTGGTCCCTACTGGGGTTCCTGCCCGCGTTCGCGCTCTCGATCTGGATCACCACCCGCGCCTACCTCGACGGCATGCTGGGGCGCTCCTACACCTGGGTGAAGACCACCCGGTCCGGCGGCACCTCCACGGTCGCGCCGGCGCCGGCGGGTGGATCAGCATGAGCGACTCCACCTCGCCCCTGCCCCGCTCGATCCGCGGCCGCGTGGTCGTCCGCGGTGGTGCCCGGCGCCGCGCGGCGGTGCTGGTCGAGCTCTGCATCACCGTCGCCATCTGCCTGCTCGGCTATCACTACGGCGCGACCTGGTTCAAGGAGCACGAGGCCAGCTGGACCGTGGCGATCCTGCGCTTCTTCGGCGAGGACCGGGTCTCCGACGTCTTCCCGGGCCACATCCTGATGTTCCGGGACGGCGAGGTGCTCGACGGCGAGGTGACGACGTCCTGCTCGTCCATCCTCACCGTCATCGGCCTCACCGCGCTCACCTTCGCGGTACTGCGCGGACGGCGCCTGCACGCGGTGCTCGGGCTGGCGGTCGGCCTGGTCGCCGTGGTGGCCGCCAACGACCTCCGGCTGATCGCCTCCGCCCTCGCCGGCGTGCACTGGGGCGAGCCGGCCATGGTGCTCTTCCACGACTGGGTCGGCACGGTGTGGACGCTCGCCGCCACCCTGGGTGGCTTCCTCGTGATGGTCCACTTCACGCTGCCGAGCGCCGGGCGGGCCGAGCAGGACGTCGTCGGGCGGCACACCGCCGGGCGGCCGACCAGCTGGGCGCGCCCGGGCCTGGGCTACCGCGCCGAGGAGGTCGAGGCGGCGGGCGGCGAGCGGCGGGCCTCGCTGACCAGCTACGTGTACCGCTACCTGCTGCCCCGGTGGGCATCCCGCCGGCTGGCCGGCCGCCGCGAGGCCGGCCGGATCGACTACCGCATCGGGCACCTGCCGCCGGCGCAGCGTGCGGAGACCGCGTGCGCGCTGGTGGCCGACGGCCTCGGCGCGCACACCGCCTCCCTGCTGGCGATCGCCACGTACGAGGAGGACCCCGAGGTGCTGGACGCCCTCGCCGACGCGGTCGCCGCGCGCCAGTGGGAGCCGGTGACGAACGACCGGATCGCCGCCGTGCGCCTGTGGGCCCGCGGCTGGCTGTTCAGCCGCCGGACGGTGCGAGTGGACGGCGACGTCGTCCGGACCTGTCCATTATACCCATCTGACGCTGCCGACGAAGACGACAGTGTTACTTACGCGGGGCGCCGCATACGCAAAAAAAACAGACACACAACAACATAACACGTAACCACAATAAA
>NZ_POQU01000024.1 GCF_002938425.1 Blastococcus atacamensis
TGTGAGAGGTTTATAAGAAGGACCCCTACACCCCCGAGCCACTGCCGGGCAGCCGCCCGGACCCCGATCCCGCTGGAGGTCGTCATGGCTGAACTGGTCGCGGTCGTCGCGTCCACCCACCACCCGTTCTTCTACAAGGCGAAGACGTCCACGGGGGCCGACCGCCCGCCGTTCGCCGACGAGTGGGTCGCCAAGCAGGCGGCCTTCGCCGAGACGCTGAACCGGACCGAACCCGACGTGCTGGTGATGGTCGGCAGCGACCACTTCCACCAGCTGTGGCTGGACAACATGCCCCAGTTCCTGATCGGCAAGGCGCCCTTCTTCGACGCCAACTGGTACAACGAGGAGCGCGAGTTCGGCCTGCCGAGGATGACGCTGCGGGGCGAGGAGAACCTCGCTGCGCACCTGCTGCGCGACGGCCTGGACCGCGACTTCGACCTGGCGTTCAGCAACGAGCTGCGGATCGACCACAGCATCACCTGCCCGATCATCGCGCTGCGGCCCGAGGCCGACCTGCCGATCGTGCCGGTCTACACCAACATCTTCGCGCCGCCGCTGCCCCAGCCGAAGCGCTTCGTGCAGCTGGGAAGGGCGCTGCGCGAGATGGTGGAGTCCTGGGAGAGCGACAAGCGGGTGGCGATCATCGGCACCGGGCACCTGTCGCTCGAGCTCGGCGGGCCGCGCCAGTTCGGCGAGCACGGCCCCGACCCGGAGTTCGACCGGAAGGCCGTCGACTGGATCGCCTCCGGCGACATCGAGGGTTGCCTGCGCGAAGTCAGCCTCGAGAGCCTGCACGCGCCGGGTAATGCCACGCACGGCTTCATGGACTTCATGCTGATGATGGGCGTGGCGGGCGAGGGGCAGAAGGCTGCGCACGTCGACACCCTCGACCTGTTCCACACGATGGAGGCCTACTTCACCTGGTACCCGAACGGAGCACCGGCATGAGCAAGTACCTGCTCGACAAGTTCCTGTTCACCGTCGACCGCGACCCGAGCCTGGTGGAGCGCTACCGCGACGACCCCGCCGGCACGGTCGAGTGGTGGGAGCGGGAGATGGCCAACAAGCTGCTCAACTGCACCGATGCGGAGCGCAGCACCTGGCTGGCCTTCACCGAGGAGGAGCGGCGGGCGCTGCGCGAGCACGATCACGTGACCCTGTTCCGGATGGGTGCGCACCCGTTCCTCACGCTCACGTTGTTCATCGCGATGTTCGAGCGCGACCACGGGCCGCTGGAGTACCAGCAGGCCTACGGCCGGGTGATGGCCGACGCCGGCATCGGACTCCCGTACCCCGACATCGCGACCTGACGTGCACGCCGCCGTCCTGACGGAGCCGGGGCTGTCCCCGGCGTACACGACGCACCCCGACCCGGTCCCCGCCGCGGAAGGGACCCTGGTGCGGGTCACCGCCGCGCCGATCGTCCCGCTGGACCTGTTGTGCGCGACCGGCACCTCCTACTTCGGGCGGCCGGCCGTGCCGTACGTGCCGGGCGTGCAGGGTGTCGGGGTCGTCGAACGGTCGGGCCGCTTCGCCGAAGGCACCCGGGTCTGGTTCGCCACCGCGGCCGGCATGGCGCCGGGGAACGGGAGCCTGGCCGAGCTGTGCGCGGTCCCCGACCCCGACGTCGTCCCGCTCCCCGTTGGGGTGGAGGACCACGACATGGCAGCGCTCGGGCTGTCGGCGGTCGCCGCCTGGATGGCGTTGACCTGGCGGGCAGGCCTGCAGCCCGGTGAGCACGTGCTCGTGCTCGGTGGCGGTGGCGCGGTCGGCCAGTCGGCGGTCGGGGCCGCCCGGCTGCTCGGCGCCGGCCGGGTGGTCGCCGCCTGTCGGTCGGCGGCGGCGCAGGAACGCGCCCGCGCGGCCGGGGCCGACGCCGTCGTCCCGCTGACCGGGAACGTCGACGAGCTGGCGGCCCGTCTCGCCGAGGCGACCGGCGGTCGGCTCGACGTCGTCGTCGACCCGGTGTTCGGCGTCCCGGCGACCGCAGCCGTCCGGGCGTTGTCGGAGCAGGGCCGCCTGGTGAACCTGGGAGGTTCGGCCGGTGACGCCGCCGAATTCTCCTCGGCACTGGTGCGCAGCCGCTCGATCGCCGTGCTGGGCTACACGAACAACGCCCTCACCCAGGCGCAACGCAACGAGGCGATCCGCACCGTGGGCGAGCACGCGGCCGCGGGGCGGCTGTCGGTGGCGCACCGGGTGCGGCCGCTGGCGGAGGCGGCGGACGCGTGGGCGGGCGAGGCGGCCGGCGGCACCGGGGCACGCGTGGTCCTGGCACCCTGAACCGACGCGCGGCGCCGGGGGGCGACACGGCAACCACCTGGAGGACGCTCCGTGCAGCCGGTCACCGAGGACGCTGCGCGACCTCGAGGGCAACCCGGTGCCCAACGCGGTGCTCGACGTCTGGCAGGCCGACACCGAGGGGGCCTACGAATCCCAGATCCCCGACATCGACGAGGCGCGGCTGCGGGCGAAGTACACGACACGCGAGGACGGCACCTACTGCGTCCGCACCATCGCGCCCCTGGGCTACGCCATCCCGATGGACGGCCCCGTCGGCGACCTGATCAGCCGCACCGGGATCAGCCACTTCCGGCCAGCGCACGTCCACTTCCTGATCGACGTGCCCGGCTACGAGCCGCTGATCACCCATCTGTTCCAGGGAGGGGGCGGACCACCTGGACAGCGACGTCGTCTTCGGGACGAAGCAGGAGCTGGTCACCGCCTTCGAGGAGCGCGAGCCGGGGCGGACGCCGGACGGCGGTTCCAGCGACGTGCCGTGGCTGGAGTCGCGGTACGACTTCGTGCTCCAGCGGCAGGTCTGATCGGCGCCCCCCGCCCCGGACCTCCGGGGCGGGGGGCGCACCGACGGTGGGTGTGCGACGGCGTTCGGGCCGCCGGCGGCGGGGTCTTCATCTCCCAGCCCCTGGCGCTGGTGGTGATCGGCGGGCTGATCAGCTCCACGCTGCTCACCCTGCTGCTGGTGCCGGTGCTCTACACCGCCCTGGAGAGCCGCCGCGGGCGTCGGCGGGAGAAGCGGGCGCGCGCCGGACCGCCGGGGAGCCGACCCCCGACTGACGCGCACGGGACGCCCGGACGGGGGCGTCCCGTGGGCCGCTCAGACGATCGGCGCCGGGCCACCGTCCGGCGGCGGAGCGACCGGACCGATCGGGTCGGGGAGACCTGAGGGATCGGGAGCGCCGGGCGTGTCCGGGTCGGCCGGCGAGGGGTCCGGGGCGGGCGGCTGCGGCGGGTCGGGTGTCGTCATGCACCGACGCTAACTCCGCGGGGCGGATCCGGCCGCTCCAGCGCGGCCCGCCGCTCCGGCTGCCGTGGCCGGGTGTAGGCGCGGCGACCGACGGGCACTTCCGGGAGTGGATCGAACGCCGCGCCACCGGGTGCGGCGCCGCCGGGGGACGGAGCCAGGAGTGACCAGCGTCGGACACGAGCTCCTGGACGGCCGCTATGCGCTCGATCAGCTGATCGCCACCGGCGGCATGGGTGAGGTCTGGCGCGGGCGGGACGTCCGGCTGAACCGGCCCGTCGCCGTCAAGGTCTTGCGCAGCGAGTACGCGGACGACCCCGGTTTCGTCGCCCGGTTCCGCGCCGAGGCCACGCATGCCGCGGCCCTCAGCCATCCGAACATCGCCGCGGTCCACGACTACGGGGAGACCGAGGTGGAGGCGACCGGCGAGCGGATTGCCTACCTGGTGATGGAGCTGGTCGACGGGGCCCCGCTCTCCACCCGCTTCGGCGACGACGGGCCGATGGACACCACCACCGCGCTGTCGGTGCTGCGGCAGTCCGCCGCGGCCCTGGCGGAGGCGCACCGCGCCGGCGTCGTCCACCGGGACGTGAAGCCGGCCAACATCCTCATCGACAGCGCGGGGCAGGTGAAGCTCACCGACTTCGGCATCGCCTGGTCCGCGGCCAGCGTGCCGCTGACGCAGACCGGCCAGGTGATCGGCACCCCCCAGTACATGTCGCCGGAGCAGGCGGTGGGCGAGTCGCCGCGCCCGGCGAGCGACGTCTACGCCCTCGGGTTGGTCGGGTACGAATCGCTGACCGGTCACGCCGCATTCGAGGGTGACAACCCGGTCGCCCTCGCCCTCAAGCAGGTGCAGGAGGAGCCGGAGCCGCTGCCGGCGGAGGTTCCGGAGGAGGTGCGCACGCTCATCGACGGTGCACTGACCAAGGACCCCGACGCCCGGTTCCCCGACGCCGACGCCTTTCTCGCCGCCATCGACGCCACCCTGCTGGGTGAGGACCAGGACCCCTCGCCCAGCAGCACCTTCCCGGTCGCCGCGGTGGTCCCCACCACGGCGGCGGGACGGTCCGGCGCTGCGCGGACGACCGGGACTCCGGCCGGGCGACGGGCCCACCGGCGACGTGATCGGCGCCGTCGCTGGCTGATCCTGGCGCCGCTGCTGGCCCTGCTCCTCGGCGCGGGCGTGGTCGCGGCGACGGTCGGTCGTCCGGGCGGGAACGATGCGTCCGCGGACCCGGTCGCGTCGGCGCCACCCGCGGAAGGGGCGATCGTCCTGGCCGCGGACGACCACGTCGGGCGGCCGGCCGACGACGTCGCCGCCGAACTGACCGGGCTCGGGCTCGACGTCGAGCGCCGGGACGTGGTCACCGCCGACCAGCCGGCTGGCACCGTCGTCACGCTCGACCCGGCGGGGACGCCGTTGTCGGTGGGCGACCGGGTGCGGCTCGACGTCGCCGTGCCGCCTACCGCACCGTCGCACTCCGGTCGCGCCGTCACCGACGACCCGGCGGCGCCGACGCAGGCCGGGCGCGGAGCCGGGGACGCGTCGCGGACAGGGACCCGCACGTCCGCCGGGGAACCGGCTGACGGGCCCGGGCCGACCCGGGCCGCCGGAGGATCCGCATCCGCGTCATCCGTTCCGCCGTCCAGCGCTCCCGGCACGACGCCTCCGTCGCAGAGCACGGTGCCGGAGGAGACCACACCGCCGGCCACCGGCGGCGAGGAGGAGGCCGGCACGACGTCCCCGACGACGTCCCCGACGACGCCGCCGAGCGACGGCACGACCGCGCCGAGCGGCGAGAGCACCGAGCCGAGCGGCGAGAGCACCGAGCCGAGCACGCCGCCGACGGAGCCGGACCCGGACGCCGGCACGGCGACCGAACCGACGGAGGACGGGGCCACGGACGGCAGCGCCGGCTGATCCGTCGCCGCCCCGGTCAGGGTCGCGTCCGGGCACCGCAGACGGGCCTGGAGGTCGGTATGCCGCCCGCATCACCGTGGCCCACGGGTTCGCGGGGAGGCCGCCACTGCCGCCACCGGCTGGGCCACGACCGCCCCGCCCAACGCGGGACCGGTACGGACGATCCGCGGTACGGGGTGCCTTCCCGCGGCTGATACCCGGGCGAGACCGACGACGCGGTCGCCGGCCGCGTCGTCGGCCAGGAACGGCTCACGCCGGCGCGATCACGGCCTTGGTCCAGCCGCTCTCCCGCCGGTCGAAGGTCTCGTAGGCGTCGAGCACCGAGGGCATGTCCTCGACCTGGGTCAGGACCGTCGAGGGGTCGATCGCGCCGGTGCGCACCAGGTCCACCAGGTGCGGGATGTACCGGCGGTGGTTGCAGTTGCCCATCTTCACGGTGAGGGTTCATCGCCGCGCCGATCGGATAGCTGGTCATGTCCGGCGGGTAGACACCGCTCACCGGCGCCCATGCCACCGGGTGGGCCCTACCCGAGCACGCCGGGGCTACGCGGTCGGACCCGGTTTGCCGCCGGGCCGGCCCGGCGGGAGGCTGCAGAGCAGACCGCACCACAAGGGAGGCCACGATGTCGGCACGCGAACCGCAGGAGATGGCCGAGGTAGCGGCCGAGACAGGGGCGAAGAAGGTCCACCGCACCTGGGACCGGGTGCTGGTGAGCGCCTTCCTGGCCGGGGCCTACATCGCCTTCGGCGGCCTGGTCGCGATCACCGTGTCCTCGGGGCTGGACCCCGCGACCTGGGGCACCCTGCCCACGCTGTTCATGGGGGCGGCGTTCACCCTCGGCCTCGTCCTGGTGCTGATCGCGGGCTCGGACCTCGCCACCGGCAACATGATGCTGGTCCCGCTGGGCGCCATGCACGGCAAGCTGAGCGTCGGCGACGTCGCCCGCAACCTCACGTTGGTGCTTATCGGCAATCTGCTGGGCGCGCTGTTCGTGGCGTTCTTCCTGGCGGTGCAGACCGGCGTCATCGGCGACGCGGACGCGAGCGGCAGCGCCGCCCTGACCCATGAGCGCCTGGCGGGCATCGCCGAGGGCAAGGCGCTGGGGGAGTCGCCGTGGCAGACCTTCCTGCGCGGCGTCGGCTGCAACTGGCTGGTCTGCCTCGGGGTCTGGATGTCGCTGGCCGCCAAGGACGTCTCCGGCAAGGTGCTGGCGATCTTCTTCCCGATCATGGCCTTCGTCGCGATGGGCTTCGACCACGTCGTCGCCAACATGTTCTTCCTGCCGGCCGCGATCTTCGCCGGGGTGCCGGACATCGGCTGGAGCGAGACGTTGATGAACTGGCTGCTGGCCGGTGCGGGCAACCTCGTCGGCGCCGTCGTCTTCGTGGCGACGTCCTACTGGTACCTGTTCCTGCGCGACCGGCCGGACAGCTCGCCCGCGGCGGCGGCCGCGGAGCCGGCCGAGCGCGCCTGATTCATCGGAAGGCCCGCGCGGGCAGCCGGCCCTCCTCGTGGTCGAGCTCGCGGGTGAGGGAGCGCAGCCCCTCGTCGGGGAGCCGGCCGGCGTCCCGCCAGCGGAGCAACTCCTCGCGCTGGGCGTCCAGCGCGGCCCGGCGGAACCGCAGGGCCGCCTCGTACTGCGGGGACAGCGGCACGGCGCCCGGCTCGGCGCCGGCCAGCATGTCCATCCGCTTGCGGTAGCCCTCCAGCCGGGTGCGCAGCTGGGAGCGGAGCACGTCGAGCGCCTCGCCGTCGACGGCGTCGGTCTCCTCCGTGGCGAGGTCGTCCAGCCGGGCCAGTGCCGCCTCGACCGAGGCGATGCGGGCGTGGTTGCGCAGCCGCGCCTGGTCGGCCTGGTCGGCGCGCAGGCCCAGCGCCCGCACCAGCGGGGCGAAGGTGACGCCCTGACCCACCAGGGTCACCAGGACGGCGAGGAAGGCGCAGAAGAGCAGCAGGGAGCGGTCGGGGAACGGCTCGCCGTCGGCGGTCACCTCGGGCAGCGTGAAGATCGCCGCCAGGCTGATCACGCCCCGGGTCCCGGCCCAGCTGAGCACGACGATCTCGCGGCCGCTCAGCCGGCGGACCGGTCGGGCGGGGTCACCGGCCTCGCCCGAGCTGCCGAGCCGGGTGTGCAGCGACTGCGGCAGCGACTCGGTGAGCAGCAGCCAGAGCGGTCGTACCAGCAGCATGCCGCCGACGGTGATCAGCGACGCGGTCACCACCGTGCCGGTGTCGTACTCGTCCAGGCCGGCGACGACGGCCGGCAGCTGCTGACCGATCAGCAGGAAGACGAATCCCTCGAGCAGGAAGTTCACCAGCCGCCACACGGCGTTGGTCTGCAGCCGGCTGGCCCCCGACGCCCAGCTGGGGTTGTGGTGCCCGATCACCAGCCCGGCCACGACGACGGCGAGGACCCCGGAGACGTGCACGGACTCGCCCAGCAGGTAGGCGAGAAAGGGCGTGGCCAGGCTGATGGCGTTCGAGGTGAGCGGGTCGCGGCGCAGTCGGCGCAACGGCCGCACGCCGAGGGCGACGGCCAGGCCGGCCAGGACGCCGCCGACCGCGGCCACCAGGAACTGGCCGACGGCCGCCGGGGTGGAGAAGCCGTCGCCCTGGGCGGCGGCCACCGCCACCGTGAGGATCGTCAGCGCGGTCGCGTCGTTGAGCAGCCCCTCGCCCTGGATGAGCGTGATGAGCCGAGGGGGCAGGCCGACCTTGCGCCCGACGGCCAGCGCTGCCACCGGGTCCGGCGGTGCGACGGCGGCGCCCAGCGCGATGCCGGCGGCCAGCGTCGCGCCGGTCACGAACAGCGCGAAGCCGGTGCCGATGACCAGGGCCGTGACGAGCACCAGCAGCACCGAGAGGCTGACGACGGTGCGCAGGTTGCGCCGGATCGCCACCAGCGAGGACTCCAGCGCCGCGCTGTAGAGCAGCGGTGGCAGCACCAGCGTGAGGATCAGCTCGGGTTCCAGCTCGATCTCGGCCGCCGGGAGCAGGGCGTAGCCCAGTCCCACGAGGGTGAGCAGCGCGGCGGCCGGGAGGCCCGACCGCTCCGCGACGGCGTGCACGGTGACGATCACCGCGACGGAGGCCAGCACGAGCAGCAGCACGGTCTCCACACCCACCCCCGCATCCTTCCCGACCCGCGCTCGGGCCGCCGGGAGTGCGTCGATCACCCGGGTGCGGCCTCGCCGTCCACCCTCGCGGGGTCCTCGAGCAGCACGCGTCGGCAGGCCAGCAGCCAGGCGACGCCCAGGACCACGCCGGCCAGGACGTCGGTGGGGTGGTGGGCGGCGACGTAGATCCGCGACAGGGCGACGGCCGGAACCGCGAGGAGCGGGACGGCGAGTACGAGCCACCGCCAGGGAGGCCGGCCGAGCCGCAGGACGAGGACGGCCAGCGCTCCGTAGAGGACGGTCGCGGCGGCCACGTGCCCGGACGGCCAGCTGGCGGCGACCGGCAGCCCCCCGGTGAGGTCGGCGACGCCGGGCCTGGCCCGCTCCACGACCTGGGCGATCGCGAGGTAGAGCAGCACCTCACCGGCCAGGGCCCCGACGACGAACACCGCGGGCCGTCGCCGGTGCGCCACCGCGACGCCGAGCACGGCGAGGCAGACGCCTCCGGCGATGACCGTGCGGGTGCCGCCGAGCGCACCGGCGAGGTCGGCGACCGTCGTCCACGTCGGCGTCCGGTGCTCGGCGAACCAGCGGACGACGGCGAGGTCGCCCCGGACGAGGGCGGAGTTCCCGAAGGTGGCGGTCACCAGGAGACCCGCGGCGGAGAGGGCGGCCCACAGGATCCCGGCGAGCGCGAGCAGCCGCAGCCCGGCAGCCGACCGGCTCCGGGGCTCCGGCTCCGGAGCCAGGCGCGGAGCGCCCGCGGCGCCGAGCTCCAGGGGGTCGGAGGGACGTGCGGTGGGGACCGGGACGGTCTCGTGCTGCCATCCGCGGAACGCCGCCGTCATGACCGCCAGCCAGGCCGCGCCGAGGGCGTAGCCGGCGAGCACGTCGGACACGAAGTGCACGCCGAGCGCAATCCGGCTGAACCCCACGGCGAGCACGAGCAGGGCCGCTCCGACGACCAGCCAGGGCCGCCGGCGCCGGGGCACGGCCGGAAGCGTCAGGAGCACGAGGACCCCCCAGGTGACCAGCGAGGTCATCGCGTGGCCACTGGGAAAGCTGGCGTTGCCGGGGGTGTCCACGACGGGGTAGGCGACCAGTGGCCGGGCGCGGTCGGCGAGGGCCTTGGTGAGCGGCACCAGCACGGCCAGGCCGGCCCCGGTGACGGCGACGAACCACGCCAGCCGGCGCTGGCCCCGGAGAACGAGGACGACGGCGGTCAGCGTGAGGACCCACACCGCGGTCCCGGTTCCGCCGGCATCGGTGACCAGCCGCAACGCCGACACCGAGTCGGGGGAGTCCGCGACCGCCGCGTTCAGGTCGGCCGCGACGTCGCCGTCGAGGTCGGCGAGCGGGTCCCAGCGGCCGCCGACCAGCAGCCACAGCACGAGGAAGGGCAGCGCTCCGGCGAGGACCGCGGTCAGGCCCAGGACGGCGCGGACGGCGAAGCGCGGGCGCCCGTCGTCCGGTCCCCGTCACGGGCCAGGACGGTGGGATTCGGGCCGGTCATGTCGAGCTCCTCTCGCACGGTCGGGGTCCGATCGGCGCCGACGTCACGGGCACGGCGCCGGGCCCGGTGGGCGGTCATCTCCAGCTCCGCGGAGACGGCCACCCCGAGGAAGAGGGCGGTGGCCGACATCTGCGCCCAGAGCAGCAGTGCGATCACCCCGGTCACCGGGCCGTAGACCGAGCCGAAGCCGGTGGACAGCTCGAGGAAGCCGGCGAGCAGCAGGGTGAGCCCGGTCCACGCGCCGATGGCGAGCAGGCTGCCCGTGAGCAGCACCGGCCAGTGGGGCTGCGTGCGCGCCGGGGCCCGGTGCAGCACGGCGACCAGCGAACTCACCACCAGCACCAGTGCCGCCGGGCCGGTCCAGGCCTCGACGACGTCGTCGTCGACGGCGTAGACGCTCTGCACGGCCTCGGCGAACGCGCCGCGGGTGAGGATCAGCAGCGAGCCGGCCATGAGCGGGAGCCCCGCGGCGACCGACAGGACGAGGGCCCGGCGGTACTTGGCGGCCGACGGCCGGTCCCGGTGGATGCCGTAGATGCGGTTGGCTCCCCGCTCGACCTGCGCCATGGCCGTGGTGAGCGCCACCAGCGCCGAGGTGCCGGCCAGCACGAGGGCGGCGGTGCCCAGGGAGGTGTCGTCGGAGGGCAGGGTGCGCCGGAGCAGGTCGTCGGAGGCACCCGGGGTGAGCTGCAGGATCGTGCGGCTCAGCACCAGCCGGACGGTCAGCGCCTCCCACGCCCCGGCGAGCCCGATGACCGCGATGCACAGCGGGAGCGCGGCGAGGGAGAGCTGGAAGGCCAGTGCCCGGGCGGAGGAGAACCCGTCGCCGTACCGGAAACGCGTGGCCAGCTCCCCGGCCACGGTCCCGATGCCTTCGCCGCGCACCCCGCGCCACGCCTCGCGGGCGGTGACCGGGCCGCCGTCGTCCTGCACCGTCTCCGGGACCAGCGGCACCGAGCTCATCGGCGGAGCTCCGGCTCTCTCGGGGCCGCGACGCCGGCGCGGGACATGCGGCCTCCCCTGGTCGGTCCTGGGCCTCGATCGCCAGAGGCATGCCCGGCCGGTCCCGGAGGATGCCGCTGGTCGCGAGATCGACACGAAGCCGTCAGCCGGCCGTCCGACGCCCGGCTGACCGGTCACGCGTCGAAGTCGACGGTCACCTCGTCGGTGACGAGCAGGCCCTGGCAGGTGAGGACGTAGCCGGCGGCGACCTCCTCGGGCTCCAGCGCGTAGTTGCGGCGCATCTCCACGCGCCCGTCGGTGACCCGGGCCCGGCAGGTGCCGCAGACGCCGCCCCTGCAGGCGAAGGGCAGGTCGCCGCGCACCCGCTGCGCGGCGTCCAGCACCGGGACGTCCCGAGGCAGGGCGAGCGTCGTCGTCCGGCCGTCGAGGACGACGGTGACCCGGCTGCTCGGCCCCTCGACGGCCGCGTCGTCGCCGCGCACGGGCTGCGGTGGGAGGTCGTCGACGAAGAACAGTTCCTGGTGCACCCGCTCGGCCGGCACGCCGTGCTCCGCGAGCACCTCGCGTGCGCCGGTCACCAGGCCGTGCGGGCCGCAGAGCCACCAGTGGTCGACCCCGGCGGGGTCCACCAGGGCGCCGACCAGCGCCCGCAGCCGCTCGGCGTCCAGCCGCCCGCTGGTCAGCTCGGCGTCGCGCGGCTCCCGGGAGAGCACGTGCACCAGCTGCAGGCGCGACCCGTACCGGTCCTTGAGGTCGGCCAGCTCGTCGGCGAACATCACGGTGTCGGTGCGCCGGTTGCCGTAGAGGACGGTGACGGTGGACCGGCCGTCGCCCAGCACGGTGGCCGCCAGCGACAGCGCCGGGGTGATCCCCGACCCGGCGACGACGAACACGTGGTCGGCCGGCGCGTCGAGGTCGGTGGTGAACGTCCCCGACGGCGGCAGCACCTCGATCTCGTCGCCGGGGCGCACCTGGTGCACCAGCCACGAGGAGAAGAGCCCGCCGGGGACCTCGCGGACCCCCACCCGCGGTGCCGCGCCCGCCGGGGCGCAGATCGAGTACGAGCGGCGTTCGTCCCGATCTCCGTCGACCCGCCGCAGCGTCAGCGCCTGGCCGGGCCGGAACCGGTACTCCTCTGCCAGTGATGGCGGAACGGCGAAGGTGACCGCGACCGCGTCGTCGGTGAGCCGCTCGACGGCGGCGACGGTCAGCCGGTGGAACCGTGGGTGCCGCCGGGCAGCCGGGGTCATCAGATCTCCTTCACGTGCTCGAACGGCTCCCGGCAGCTGCGGCAGCGGCGCAGCGCGGTGCACGCCGTCGCGCCGAACTCGCTGACCTCCTCGGTGTCGGGCGAGCCGCACAGCGGGCAGGGAGCGGTGCGCCGCGAGGGACCGAGCCGCAGCGGAACGGGGCCGGGCGCGCGGTCCGGGGCCGGCCCCGGCGGGGCGATGCCCGCTTCGGCGAGCTTGCGGCGGCCCTCGGCGCTGATCCAGTCGCTGGTCCAGGCGGGGGAGAGGACGGTGCGCACCTCGACGTCGTCGAAGCCGGCCGCGTGCAGGGCGTTCAGCAGGTCCGCGCGCATGACGCCCATCGCAGGGCAGCCGGTGTAGGTCGGGGTGAGGTCCACGACCACTGTGCCGTCGTGCAACCGCACGTCGCGGAGCACGCCGAGCTCGGCCAGGGTCAGCACGGGCAGCTCGGGGTCGACGACGGTCCCGGCCACCTCCCTCGGGTCCGGCGCCGGGGTCACCAGGTCGCCGCCGGGTGGCGTCGCGCCAGGCCCTGGAGGGTGGTCAGCAGCGCGCTCAGCTCAGGGCCGTGCCCGCCGGTCCGGCCGCGGGGGACGACGTCGGCGGGCCGTCCGGGGACCCGCAGCGTCGCGCGGGTGAGGACGGTGGTCAGCACGTCGTGCACCTCGTCGCCCACGCCGGCCGGATCGACGGCGACCCCGGCGGCGGCCAGGCGGGCCTCCACGTCGGTGGCGGTGAAGAGATCGGCCAGGTGCGGCCAGACGGCGTCGACCCCGGCCTGTGCCCGGCGGTGCGACTCCGGCGTGCCGTCGCCCAGCCGCAGCACCCAGCGGGCCGCGTGGTCGCGGTGGTAGGCGAGTTCGTGCACGCCCTTGGCGGCGACGGCGGCGAGCACCGGGTCGCGGGAGGCGCGCAGGCGCGCGAACACCGCCAGCCGGACGGTGGAGGCGGCCAGCAGACGGACCATCGTCTGCGCGAAGTCGCCGTTGCCCGCCGCCACCAGGCCGGTGCAGCGGAACTCGTCGGGATCGCGGAAGCAGGCCAGCGCGTCCTCGTCCGGGATCGAGTCGGTCGCCGTCGAGCGGGACCGGCCGAGCACCCCGACGGAGCCGGCGCGGGTCAGCAGCAGCCGGGCCTGGCCGAGCAGGTCCAGGGCCGTGTTGCCGAACGCCACCTCCTCCTCGAGCTCGGGCGCCGCGGTGATCCACTCGGTCAGCCGCTGCGCGAGCACCAGGGCGTCGTCGCCGAGCATCAGGCAGTAGGCGCCGAGGTCCGCCGGGTCCACGCCGTCGGGCACCGTGAGCTCGACGCCGGCGAGCGGGTCGTCGAACCCGGTGCCGAATGCCCACTGCCCACCGCCGCCGTGCGTGGTGTCCAGCGCGTCGTACACGGTCTCCTCGTGCATGGGAACCTCCGTGGGCGGAGAGGGGGTCCTTCTTCAGATGTGCGGGACGTCGGCGGGGATCTCGTAGAACGTGGGGTGCCGGTAGACCTTGTCGCCGCTCGGGGCGAACATCGGGTCCTTCTCGTCCGGGCTGGACGCGGTGATGGCATCGGCCCGCACCACCCAGATGCTCACGCCCTCGTTGCGCCGGGTGTAGACGTCGCGCGCGGCGTGCACCGCCATCTCGTCGTCCGGCGCGTGCAGCGATCCCACGTGCACGTGGTTCAGCCCGCGCTTGCCACGCACGAACACCTCGTAGAGCGGCCACCCCGCCCGTGCGCTCACGACCGGGCCTCGTGCTTCCGGGCGTACGCGATGGCTGCCTCGGTCACCCACGCGTTGTCGTCCCGCGCGGCGCGGCGGCGGGCGATCCGCTCGGCGTTGCACGGGCCCGCGCCGCTGATGACCCGCTTCAGCTCCTCCCAGTCGATCGCTCCGAACCGGTAGCGGCCCGTCGACGGGTCGAGCGCCAGGTCGGGGTCGGGCAGCGTGACGCCGAGGAACGCCGCCTGCGGCACGGTCATGTCCACGAACCTCTGCCGCAGCTCGTCGTTGCTGTGCCGCTTGATGCCCCAGGCCATCGACTGCGCCGAGTTCGGGCTGTCGGTGTCGGGCGGGCCGAACATCATCAGCGAGGGCCACCACCAGCGGTCGACGGCGTCCTGCACCATCGCCCGCTGCTCCGGGGTGCCGCGCATCATCGTGAGCAGCAGCTCGTAGCCCTGTCGCTGGTGGAAGGACTCCTCCTTGCAGACGCGGACCATCGCCCGGGCGTAGGGCCCGTAGCTCGACCGGCACAGCGGCACCTGGTTGCAGATCGCCGCGCCGTCGACCAGCCACCCGATGACCCCGACGTCGGCGAAGGTGAGCGTCGGGTAGTTGAAGATCGAGCTGTACTTCTGCCGGCCGTCGATGAGCCGGTCGGTCAGATCGGCCCGGTCGGCGCCCAGCGTCTCCGCGGCGGAGTACAGGTACATCCCGTGCCCGGCCTCGTCCTGGACCTTGGCCAGCAGGACGGCCTTGCGGCGCAGGCTCGGCGCGCGGAGCAGCCAGTCGCCCTCGGGCTGCATGCCGATGATCTCGGAGTGGGCGTGCTGGGCGATCTGCCGGACCAGCGTGCGGCGGTAGCCCTCGGGCATCCAGTCGCGCGGTTCGATCCGCCGCTCGGCGGCGATGGTCGCGTCGAACTGCTCCTGCAGGCCCGGGTCGACGTCGACGTCCGGGGAGTCCAGCGCGGTCGCGGACACGGGCACCTCCAGGCCACCTTTACTGACCGAGCGGTCAGAAATAGTGTGGCGCAGGACACGGACGACCACAAGGGCCGGTGGGGTGGCACAGTTCCTGCGATGAGCGCGTCGGGCGGACTGGGAGAGCCGGCCCGGCGAGGGCGGCCCGGTCACTCCCTGGACTCGCTGCTGACCGTCGCCGTCGCGCTGTTCGACGAACGGGGCTACGAGGCGACCAGCATGGAGGAGCTGGCCGGGCGGCTCGGCGTCACCAAGTCGGCGATCTACCACCACGTCCGGAGCAAGGTGGAGCTGCTCAGGCTGGCCCTCGACCGCGCGCTCGACGCGCTGTTCGCGGTGACCGAGGAGGCCGGCGCCACGACCGGCCCGGCCATCGACCGGCTGGAGCACGTGGTGCGCCGCTCGGTGCGGGTGCTCGCGGACGAGCTGCCGTTCGTGAGGCTGCTGCTGCGGCTGCGCGGCAACTCAGAGGTCGAGCGGGCTGCGCTGCAACGGCGCCGGGACTTCGACCGGCTGGTCACCGGGCTGGTGCGGGAGGCGCTGGCGCAGGGCGACGTGCGGCCCGACGTCGATCCGGCCGTGACCAGCCGGCTGCTGTTCGGCACGGTCAACTCGCTGGTCGAGTGGTACCGGCCCGACGGAGACCTCACCCCGGGCGCGCTGGCCGATGCCCTGGTGGCGACGACGTTCTCCGGGCTCCGGCCCGTTCCCGCGGAGCGCTGAGGGCGGTCGCTCCGCGTTCAGCGCCGGGCGGCGAGGACGGCGATCTCGTGCGCGGACTCCAGCGTCGGCGCGGAGGCGAGGGCGCGGGCGATGGCCCGCTCCTCGCGGAGGTGCGTGCGGGCGGCGTGCCGGCGAGCGAGGGTGGTGCGCAGGCGGGACATGGTGGGTCCTTCGGGGAGCAGCGGATGGGAGCGAGCGCCGCGGGGCGGGCGGGGCGTCCGTCTCTGGGTTCGCTACATGAACCATGCTCTCGCGCGCGAGGTTCGTCAAGCGAACCCAGCATGGTTACGATCACACTGTGAGCGACGCCTCGTACGACCGGTCCCACTGCTCGGTGGCCGGGACCCTGGCCGTCGTAGGGGAGAAGTGGAGCCTCCTGGTCATGCGGGAGGCCTTCCTCGGCGTCCGCCGCTTCGCCGACCTGCAGCAGGCCCTCGGGGCGCCCAAGGCGGTGCTCACCGACCGGCTGGCCACGCTCGTGCAGGAGGGGCTGCTGAGCCGGGAGCCCTACCGCGTGGACGGCGCCCGCCAGCGGCACGAGTACCGGCTCACCGAGAAGGGCCGCGACCTCTATCCGACGCTCGTGGCGCTCATGCAGTGGGGCGACCGCTACCTGGCCGACGGCCCGGTTCCGCTGGCGCTGGAGCACGCGGGCTGCGGAGCGCCGGTGCGCGTCGCCCTGGTCTGCGGGGACGGCCACGAGGTGCCCGGTCCGCGCGACGTCCGCGCCCGTCCGCGGGAGACGGCGCCGAACCCCGGGGGCTGACGCCGATGAGTTCGGGAGACGCCCGCGGTCTGCACTGATGTCCCGCCGTCCGCACCCCGCGGCCCGCCCCGAGGCACCAGGAGCACTCCCGTGCGCATGATCTTCGTCAACCTGCCCGTGACCGACCTGGCCCGCACAGACGCCTTCTACGCGGCGCTCGGCTTCCGGCGCAACGACCGGTTCTCGGACGCCTTGGCCGTCTCCTACGCCGTCGAGGAGAACATCCTCGTGATGCTGCTGACGCGGGAGCGGTTCGCCGACTTCGTTCCCGGCCAGGTCGGGGACCCGGCCCAGGCGACGTCGGTGCTCAACTGCCTGTCGGCCGGCAGCCGCGAGGAGGTGGACCAGATGGTGTCGGCCGCGATCGCCGCCGGCGGGAAGCCGTGGATGCCGGCCCAGGACCACGGGTTCATGTACGGCTCCAGCTTCGCCGACCCCGACGGCAACGTCTGGGAGGTCATGTGGATGGATCCCTCTACGGTGCAGGGCTGAACCGCCGGGAACTCTGCGTCCCGTCGTAGGCGAGGGACACACTGCGACACGCGGGGCCGGCTGGCGGTGACCCCCGCACCCGAGGACGCTGGCTGGGCCGGTGTCACCGATCCGAGGGGGAACGTTGATCGATCCGAGGCGCCCGGCCGTCCCGGGAGACGTCCGGCGCGGCGCGGTGGGTCCGCTCCCGCGAACGACCGGCCGGCAGGTCGTCGTCCTCGCCGGCACCGGGGACGACGCCCGGGTCGACTGGGGGCGGGTGGGCGTCCACCAGGTCGCCGACTCCCGGGACTTCACCGACGGCGACGTGCCTCCCGAGGCGCTGCGGGACGCCGAGGCCACGGTCTTCAGCGCCCTCGGCATCGCCGTCGTCACCGCCGACCCCGGTCAGGTGAGCCGGCTGCAATCGGCGGAGGCGGCCGGGCGGCCCGTGCTGTCGGTCTCGCCGGAGCTGGTCCACCACGTGCTCGGCGACGAGTCGCGCTCCTACACCGCCGGCTACCGCGACGGCGTGGCCGATCTCGCCGGCCGCCTGCTGTCCGAGGACGCGGCCCCGGGAGCGGCCCGTCCGGCGGCGCCCACCCGCTTCGAGGACACCGCCCAGGCGACCTGGGGAGTGCAGGCCGTGCGGGCCGACGTCTCCGCGCGGTCGGGCCGGGGCATCCGGGTGGCGGTGCTCGACACCGGGTTCGACGCCGCGCACCCCGACTTCACCGGGCGCTCGGTCACGGCGCGGTCGTTCGTGCCGGGCGAGGACGCGCACGACGGGCACGGGCACGGCACGCACTGCATCGGCACCGCGTGCGGTCCGCGCAGCCCGTCCACCGGCCCGCGCTACGGAGTCGCCCACGAGGCCGAGATCTATGCGGGAAAGGTGCTGGGCACCGACGGCAGCGGCACCGACGCGGGCATCCTCGCCGGCATCAACTGGGCCGTGACCAGCGGGTGCCCGGTGATCTCGATGTCCCTGGGCGCCGACGTCGTGCAGGTCCATCCGCCGTACTCCGCCGCCGGGCGCCGGGCCCTGCAGCAGGGCTCGCTGATCATCGCGGCGGCCGGCAACAACGCCGATCGGCGCGCGGGCGACGTCGGCTTCGTCGGCGCCCCGGCCAACAGCGTCGAGATCATGGCCGTCGGCGCGCTGGACCAGGCGCTGGAGATGGCGTACTTCTCCGCCCGGAGCCTGCCGGCCCGCGGTGGCCAGGTCGACATCGCCGCCCCCGGGTGGCAGGTGTACTCCGCCTGGCCGATGCCCACCCGCTACAACACCATCAGCGGCACGAGCATGGCCACGCCGCACGTCGCCGGACTGGCCGCGCTGTGGGCGGAGGCCACCGGCCGGCGGGGGCTGGAGCTCTGGGCGACGCTGCTGCAGGAGAGCGAGCGCATCCTCCAGCCGTCGGTCGATGCCGGGAGCGGGCTGGCGATCGCCCCGCAGTGAGGCGGGCCCGCGTAGCCTGCCGCGCATGACCCAGGTCAGCGTCACGGTCGACGACGGGCACCTGTCCGCCCTGGACGGCGTCGTGCAAGGGCTTCGCGCGCACGGCATGCAGGTGGACCAGGTGCTCGACGGCCTCGGCATCATCACCGGGTCCGTACCGCCCGGGGCCGCCGGGGCGCTCACCGCGGTCGCCGGCGTCGTCTCGGTCGACGAGCAGCTCGGCGTCCAGCTGCCGCCGCCGGACGCACCCGTCCAGTAGCCGCGCGGGTCAGGCCTCCGGCGGACCGACGACCGGCAGGGCCCGGATCCGGCGCGCCGACCGGAGCGGACCGGCCGAGGGCAGGGGCCGCTGTCCGCCGGCGGCCGGTGCCGGGCGCGGTTCGTCGCTCCGGACCGCGAGCACCCGGTCCAGACCGACCAGACCCATGAGGCGGTGCACGCACCGGCTCGGCCGGTCGATGACCAGCTCGCAGCCGTGCCGGCGGGCGAGGTGGTGGCCGGTGACCAGCACACGCAGGCCCGCCGCGTCGCAGAAGCTCACGGCGCTGGTGTCGACGGTCCACCGCCGGTGCCCGGTGGACGTCAGCGCCGTCAACCCGTCCAGCACGTGGGGGGCGTTCTGCCGGTCCAGCTCACCGGCGACGGCGACGGTCGCGCTGACCAGGTCGACGAACATGTGGAAGGGGAACGGCTGGAGACCGGCATCGAACTCCAGCGGTGCACTCGCGGGTACTGACATGGCATGTCTCCGCCCTCGGCCGGCTCCCCGGAGGCCCCGGTCGGGTCACGCCGCACGTGACGTCGGCCGGGTTCTCGACCTGGCAGGACGCTACTCGGAGCCGCCCGGTGCAGCGACCCCCGACGACGGCCCGCTGCGCCCTCCGACTCCGCCACCGGAGTTGCGGAACCCAGCGGAGTCGCTCGGCGACGGCCCGACGACGGTCGGCGTGCGGGGTGGCGATGCCACCCGGGCCGAACGCCGTTCCGCGGCGCTGTCCGACCTCGTGGTGGGATGGGCGGGATGAGCGAGAACGCGACCCGACTCCGCGACGTCCGCCCCGAGGACGCCTTCGACGTCGACGCCGTCCACGCGTGGCTGCAGCCGCGCGTGCCGGCTCTCGACGGACACCCCGCGCCACAGGTGCGCCAGTTCTCCGGTGGAGCCAGCAACCTGACCTACCTGCTGGACTACGGCGACCTGGACCTGGTGCTGCGCCGCCCGCCGCACGGGCACAAGGCCGCCTCCGCGCACGACATGGGTCGGGAGGTGCGGGTCCAGCAACGGCTGCGTCCACACCTGGACGTGGTCGCCCTGATCCACGGGTTCTGCGAGGACCCCTCGATCATCGGCAGCGACTTCTACGTGATGGAGCGGCTGCGCGGCGTCGTCCTCGGCCGCACGCTGCCCGACGGCGTGCAGTTGTCGCCGGAGCAGGCCCGAGCGTTGGGGGAGACCGCCTACGACACCCTCGCCGACCTGCACTCGATCGACGTGGAGTCTGCCGGCCTCGGCGACCTCGGCCGGGGGCCCGGCTACGTCCGCCGTCAGGTGGAGGGCTGGTCGCGCCGCTTCCGCGACGCGCTCACCGACGACGTGCCGCCCGTCGAGGAGCTGATGAGCTGGCTCGCCGAGCGCCAGCCGCACGACGTCGGCGCCAGCCTGCTGCACGGCGACTGGAAGCTGGACAACCTGGTCCTCGACCTCTCCGGCACCCCGCGGATCACCGGCGTCCTCGACTGGGAGATGGCCACGGTCGGCGACCCGCTGATGGACCTGGGGTCCTCCCTGGCGTACTGGGTCACGGCCGAGGACGACGAGGAGTTCGGGCTGGTCTCCACCCAGCCGAGCACCCTGGCCGGGATGCCCACTCGGGAGCAGATCGTCGAGCGCTACCTGGCCCGCACCGGGCTGCGCCCCGAGAACTGGACCTTCTACGAGGTGTTCGGCCTGTTCCGGCTCGCGGTGATCATCCAGCAGATCTGGGCCCGGTTCCGCTCCGGCTCCACCACGAACCCGCGGTTCGCCCATTTCGGGATCGCCGCCGCGGTCCTGCTCCAGCGCGCCGAGCGGCTGGCCGGATGCCGCTGATCTGCCTGGTCCGGCACGGGCAGGCCTCGTTCGGCGCCGACGACTACGACGTCCTCAGCGATCTGGGGCGCGAGCAGTCCCGCTGCGTGGGGGAGGAGCTGCGCCGGCGCGAGCTGCGGAACCCGCTCGTCGTCTCCGGCTCACTGCTGCGGCAGCGCGACACCGCGGCGCTGCTGGCCGACGCGGCGGGCTTCGCCACCCCCGGACCACCCGACGCCCGGCTCGACGAGTACGACCACGTCGGCCTGCTGGAGCGCTATCCCGGTGCGGCCGACGCGGAGGAGTCCGGGTCGCGCCAGGTCCAGCAGCTCCTGGACGGCGCCCTGCGGTCCTGGATCGCCGCGGGGGACGCCGACGGCTGGCCGGCGTTCTCCTCGGGCGCGGTCGCGGCGGTGCAGGACCTGGCCGCCGACCTCGACAAGGGGCGCGACGCCGTCGTCGTCAGCTCCGGCGGTGTGATCGCCGCGGTGGTCGCATCGCTGCTCGGGGCACCGGCCGACGCGGTCGTCGCCCTGAACCGGGCCGCGGTGAACGTCGGCGTCACGTCGGTGCTGGCCGGGAGCACCGGCCTCACGCTCCTCGCGTTCAACGACCACGCGCACGTCACCGGCCCGCGCCGCCACCTGCTCAGCTACCGGTAGCACGCCGGTGGTCATCGCCGAGGAGGCGGCCTGAGGTGAGGTGCCCCGTGTCCGCCGAGATCGACCGCCCGTGAACGCGGTGCCGACCGGGCCGGGTCGTCGCCCGAAACCGCTGCCCGACGTCCTCGGCCCGGACCTGGACGTGCTGTTCTGCGGCATCAACCCCTCGCTGATGTCGGCCGAGCGGGGGCACCACTTCGCGCGGCCGGGGAACCGGTTCTGGCCCGCGCTGCACCTGGCCGGCCTCACGCCTCGGCGGCTGCGCCCGGAGGAGGACCGGGAGCTGCTGCGCTACGGCCTGGGGGTGACCAACCTGGTGGACCGGCCCACCCGGACGGCCGCGGAGCTCTCGGCCGACGAGCTCGCCGACGGTGCCGCGGCCTTGGCCGAGCTCGTCGAGGCGTACCGCCCCCGCGTGCTGGCGGTGCTGGGCATCACCGCGTGGCGGCAGGCGTTCGGGCGCCCGCGCGCGGCAGCCGGGCCGCAGGAGGAGCGGCTCGGCGGCGCGGTGACCTGGGTGGTGCCCAACCCCAGCGGCCTGAACGCGCACGCCCAGCTGCCCGACCTCGCCCGGGTCTACGGCCGGCTCCGGCCGGTCAGCCGATGACCACGTTCCACGGGCGGACCGTCCACGAGGTCACCAGCCCCTCGCGCACGTAGGGGTCCTCGGCGGCAAACCGCTCGACCACCTCGCGCGGCGCCGTCCAGACCAGCAGCGCCCGGTCGTAGGGGTCGGGAAGGGCACCGGCCAGGAGCAGCTCACCCCGCTCGTGGGCCGCGCGGGCGAGGGCGAGGTGGTCCTCGCGCAGCGCGGCCCGCCGGGTCAGGTAGTCGTCGGCCAGCGTGTACTCCAGGACCAGGTGCATGCCGAGGACTGTGCCACCCGCCGCCGGGAGGGGAGCCGGTCCGGGAGAATGCCGGGATGCCGCGTCTGCTGGTCGTCCACCACACGCCCTCGCCCGCCCTGCAGGCGGTCCTGGAGGCGGTGAAGGAGGGCGCGGCGATGGTCGACGACGTCGAGCTGACGGTGCGCCCGGCGCTCTCGGCCGGACCGGCCGACCTGCTCGCCGCCGAGGGCGTGCTGCTCGGGACGCCGGCGAACATCGGGTACATGTCGGGAGCCCTCAAGCACTTCTTCGACACCGTCTACTACCCGTGCCTCGACGCGACCGCCGGGCTGCCCTACGGCGTGTACGTGCACGGCAACGACGACACCGCCGGCGCCCTGACCAGCATCGAACGCATCACCGGCGCGCTGGGCTGGAAGCGGGTGGCCGCCCCGCTGAACCTCACCGGCCCGCCGGCGCCCGCGGATTTGGAGGCGGTCCGCGAGCTGGCCGCGACGGTCGCCGTGAGCCTGTGACCGCCGACCGGGCGGGGCGACGCCACCCCCGTTAGCGTCGGCGCGACCACCGGCGGAAGGACCTCCCGTGCCCATGACCTCGATCCCCGGCGCCACGAGCGCTCCGGAGCTGCGCGCCTACCTGAGCCGGCCGCCGGTCGGCGAGGGGCCGTGGCCGGGCGTGGTCGTGCTGCACGAGGCATTCGGGCTGACCGACGACATCCGCCAGCAGGCCGACCGCCTGGCCGCCGCCGGATACCTGGCGGTCGCGCCGGACCTCTTCACCGCCGGAGGGGCGCTGCGCTGCCTGCAGGGCACCTTCCGGTCGCTGCTGCGCCGCAGCGGGCCGGTGTTCGGCGACATCGAGGCGACACGGCAGTGGGCCGCCGCGCAGCAGGACTGTACCGGCCGGGTCGGCGCCGTCGGCTTCTGCATGGGAGGGGGTTTCGCGCTGCTGGCGGCGACGCGGGGGTTCGACGCCGCCGCGTCGAACTACGGCTTCGTGCCGAAGGACGCCGAGCGCGTGCTCGAGGGCGCCTGCCCGGTGGTGGCGAGTTTCGGCCGTCGCGACCCGGTGCTGCGCGGTGCCGCCGGCCGGCTGCGCGACGCGCTGGACTCGCTGGACGTCACCAACGACGTCGTCGAGTACCCCGACGCGGGGCACTCGTTCCTCAACCGGCACTCGAGCGGGCCGTTCGGGGTCATCGAGCGGGTGACCGGGTTCAGCTACCACCAGCCGTCGGCCGAGGACGCCTGGGCGCGCATCCTGCGCTTCTTCGACCTCCACCTGCGGTCGACCGACCGCTAGAGGTGCCGGGGCCGGGCCGCCGGCCCGGCCGGTTCACCAGCGCAACGGGTGGGTGGACCGCGAGTGCGCGGTCCGGCAGGCGCGGCAGTTGCCCCAGGAGGTGATGGACACCGACGTGGCGGGGCCTCCGCACTCGGGGCACTCGACGGCCTCGTCGGTCGCCCGGGCCTCGCTCAGCGCCCGGCTCCGGTCCTCGTGGATCGTCGCGTCGCCCCGGCAGGGGCAGCCCAGCGGTGCGTCCGCGCAGAGTCCGACGTGCTCGGCCATGGGTGCTCCTCGGGGCTCGTGCCGGGATGACGATGGTGCCGGAACGACGACGGGGCCACGGCGCAGCGCACCGTGACCCCGTCGTTCACGTGGTTCAGAGGGGGCGGACGTTCTCCGCCTGGGGGCCCTTCTGGCCCTGCGTCACGTCGAACTCGACCTGCTGGCCCTCGTCGAGGGAGCGGTAGCCGTCGCTGACGATGGCGGAGTAGTGGCAGAACACGTCGGCGCCGCCGCCGTCCTGGGCGATGAAGCCGAAGCCCTTCTCCGCGTTGAACCACTTCACAGTGCCCTGAGCCATGTTGTCCTTCTTCCGTGCTGGGGGGTGTCCTCCACCGGTACCTACCGGCGGAGGGGCCGCCGCACCGACCGGCAGGACCGAGAGGAACGTCAGGCAGAGACGACTGCGGACGTCCAAGAACGAAAGCAGAGGCGCAACAGCGACCGGCACGGACTCTACCCCCTGCGACCTGCGCGAACACGAGGAGGTCCACGGCGAGTCCCTCTGGCGGGTGGGGAGGCGCGCGTAGGGCAGCATTCCCGGCATGAGCGACGGGCGCACGGACGGGCCGGCGTGGGTGCGGGACGCGATCTGGTGGCACGTCTACCCGCTGGGGTTCGTCGGGGCCGAGCCCCGCGGCGAGGCGACCCAGCCGGTGCGCCACCGGCTCGGTCACCTCACCGCCTGGCTGGACCACGCGCTCGAGCTGGGCGCCTCCGGGTTGGCGCTGGGGCCGGTGTTCGCGTCGGAGACCCACGGCTACGACACCGTCGACCACCTGCGCATCGACCCGCGCCTGGGCGGGGACGCCGACTTCGACGCGCTGGTGGCCGCCTGCCGGGGACGCGGCATCCGGCTCCTGCTCGACGGCGTCTTCAACCACGTCGGCCGGGAGCACCCGGCCTTCCGGGCGGTGCTGGAGCAGGGGCCCGCGGCGCCGACCGCGTCGTGGTTCCGGCTGCGATGGCCGGAGGGCCCGTGGGCGCCGGGGATCGAGCCCGCGTACGACGACTTCGAGGGGCACGGGCACCTCGTGGCCCTCGACCACGCGTCGCCCGAGGTCGAGGAGCACGTCGTCGAGGTCATGACGCACTGGCTCGACCGGGGCGCCGACGGGTGGCGGCTCGACGCCGCCTACGCCGTTCCTCCCGCCTTCTGGTCCCGGGTGGCCGACCGCGTGCGGCAGCGGCACCCCGACGCCTACCTGATGGGTGAGGTCATCCACGGCGACTACACCCGGGCGGTCACCGACGGGCACCTCGACTCGGTGACCCAGTACGAGCTGTGGAAGGCGGTCTGGAGCTCGCTCAACGACGCCAACTTCTTCGAGCTCGACGCCGCGCTCGGGCGGCACGCCGCGCTGCTCGACCGGTTCGCGCCGTACACGTTCCTCGGCAACCACGACGTCACGCGCATCGCCAGCAAGGTGACCGACGAGCGGCACCTGGCGCACGCGCTGGTCGTGCTGTTCACGCTCGGGGGCACGCCCGCGGTGTACGCCGGCGACGAGCACGCCTTCCGGGGCGTCAAGGAGGACCGGGCGGGGGGCGACGACGCCGTCCGGCCGCCCTTCCCGGCCGGCCCCGGGGACCTCTCGCCGGTCGGGCTGCCGACCTACCGGCTGCACCAGGAGTTGATCGGCCTGCGCCGTCGGCACCGGTGGCTGCACACGGCGCGCAGCCGCACCCTGCACCTGGCGAACGAGCAGCTGGCCTACGAGGTGGCCTCCGACGGGGAGCGTCTGGTGGTGGTGCTGAACGTCGCGGACGTGACCGCCGAGATCCCCGCGCCCGGCGCCGGGGAGGTCCTCGCCGGGGCCGCCGAACGGGCCGGGAACCGGGTGCGGGTGCCCGGGCACGGCTGGGCGGTGCTGACCGGCTGATCCCGCCGGCTCAGCGGCTGGTTGCCAGGTCCCTCACAGCCTTGGCCACGTACATGGTCGACAGGAGGAGGAAGAGGGCCCCGATCGCTGCTCGCACCTGGTCGTCGGTGGCCGGGGTGCGCCGGGCGACCGGACCGGCCACGGCGTCGGCCACGCGTGCGCGCCAGCCCGTGAGGCCGGCCTTCCCGAAGGTCACTGCATCCATGCGCGGTGCCTACCCCCGTGCGCGCCGGGATAGCCGGGACGGGCGCCGGAGCCTGTGATTGGCTGTCGGCCGATCCGAGCGCCTGAGAAGGGGACCGCGCATGTCGATCCTGTCGAGTTTCGCCGAAGCCCTGGCCACCGGGCGGATCGAGGTCGTCGACCTCACCGCGCCACTGCACTCGGGGACGCCGGTCATCCAGCTCCCCGAGCCGTTCGCGCAGACGGCGACCTTCCAGCTGGAGGAGCTCAGCCGGTACGACGACCGCGGGCCGGCCTGGTACTGGAACAACTTCCGGACCGGTGAGCACACCGGCACGCACTTCGACGCGCCCAACCACTGGGTCACCGGCCAGGACGGTGAGGACGTCGCGTCGGTGGCCGCCCGGAAGCTGGTCGCGCCCGCCGCGGTGCTCGACTTCTCGGAGCGGGCGGCGCAGAACCCCGACTTCCTGCTCGAGGTGGCGGACGTCCGCGAGTGGGAGGCGACCCACGGCCCCCTCCCCGAGGGCGGCTGGCTGCTGTTCCGCACGGGGTGGGACGTCCGCTCGGAGTCCCAGCGCGACTACCTGAACGCCGACGAGTCCGGGCCGCACACCCCCGGCCTGTCGGTCGAGTGCGCCCGGTGGCTGGCCGAGGAGGCGCCGGTCATCGGCCTGGGCGTGGAGACGGTGGGCACCGACGCCGGCGCGGCGCACTCCTTCGACCCGCCGTTCCCGTGCCACTCCGCGCTGATGGGCAGCGGCAAGTACGGCCTGACCCAGCTGCAGAACCTGGCGCAGCTGCCGGCGACCGGCGCCCTGGTCGTGGCCGCGCCGCTGCCCATCGTGGGCGGGTCGGGCTCGCCGTCCCGGGTGCTGGCGCTGGTCGAGCGGGAATGAGCCCGACGCGGACGGTCGCCGAGGCGGTCGGCGAGGCGCTGGTCCGCTGCGGCATCGACACGGTGTTCGGCGTCGTCGGGTCGGGCAACTTCGTGGCCACCAACGCGATGGTGGCCGCCGGTGCCCGGTACGTGGCGGCCCGGCACGAGGGCGGCGCCGCCACGATGGCCGACGCCTTCGCCCGCACCAGCGGCCGGCCGGCGGTGGTGAGCCTGCACCAGGGATGCGGGCTCACCAACGCGCTCACCGGCATCACCGAGGCGGCCAAGAGCCGCACGCCGCTGGTGGTGCTCACCGCGGAGACGACGAACCGGCGGTCGAACTTCCACGTGGACCAGCCGGCGCTCGCCGAGGCCGTGGGCGCCCTGTCGGTACGGGTGACGTCGGCCGCCACCGCTGAGCGCTACACGGCCGTCGCCGTCGACACCGCCCGCGAGCAGCGGCGGGTCGTCGTGCTGAACCTGCCCCTGGACGTGCAGTCCCAGCCGGCCGAGGGGCTCCCGGCCGAGCCGCTGCCGCCGGTGCCCGAGCCCGGCACCGTCGAGGCCGAGGAGCCGGCCGGCGAGTTGGCCGAGGCGTTGCGCCGGGCTCGGCGTCCGGTGTTCGTGGCCGGCCGGGGCGCCCGCGCGGCCCGCGCCGAGCTGGAGCAGCTCGCGGACCGCTGTGGAGCGCTGCTGGCCACCTCGGCGGTGGCGAAGGGGCTGTTCCGCGGCAGCCCGTGCGACCTGGACGTCTCCGGCGGGTTCGCGACCCCGTTGGCCGCGGAGCTGATCTCGGGCGCGGACCTGATCGTGGGCTGGGGCTGCCAGCTGAACATGTGGACCATGCGGCACGGCCGGCTGATCGCGGCTGACGCCGTCGTCGTGCAGGTGGACGACGAGGCCGACGCCATCGGCGCGCAGCGCGAGGTCTCGCTCGGGGTCGTGGGCGACGTGCGGGCCGTCGCCGCCGCCGCGACGGGACTGCTGGACGACACCGTCGAGGGCTACCGGACGGCGGAGGTCCGCGACGCGATCGCCGCCCGCGGGCGCTGGCGGGACGAGCCCTACGACGACGCCGGGGGTGCGGGGCTGATCGATCCGCGCACCCTCGGCATCGGCCTGGACGACCTCCTCCCGGCGGAGCGGATCGTCGCCGTCGACTCCGGCAACTTCATGGGCTACCCGAGCATGTACCTCGACGTCCCCGACGAGCACGGGTTCTGCTTCACCCAGGCGTTCCAGTCCGTGGGCCTGGGGCTGGCCACCGCGATCGGTGCCGCGCTGGCCCGGCCCGACCGGCTGCCGGTCGCCGCCCTGGGCGACGGCGGCGCGCTGATGGGCGCCGCCGAGCTGGAGACGGTGGTGCGGCTCGGGCTGCCGATGGTGGTGGTCGTCCACGACGACGCCGCCTACGGCGCCGAGGTGCACCACTTCGGACCCGACGGCCACGCGCTGGACACGGTGCGCTTCCCGGAGACCGACTTCGCCGCGATCGGCCGCGGTTACGGGTTCGAGGCGGTGACCGTCCGCGGTCCGGCCGACCTCGCCGGCGTCGGCGCGTGGCTCGCCGGCCCGCGGACGGCGCCGCTGCTGGTCGACGCCAAGGTCACCCGGGGCGAACCCTCGTGGTGGCTCGAGGAGGCGTTCCGGGGCCACTGACCCCGGGACGCGCGTCACCAGGCGGTGGTGGCCTGCAGCACCGCCTCGGACAGGGCGCGGGTGCGCAGCTCGGTCACCTGCTGGTACTCCGGATCGGCGACCATCCGGCTGAACGCCTCGCGCGACGGGTAGCGGACCAGCAGGACGGCGTCCCAGTCCTGGCCCTGCTCGGCCACGAGCGACGTCGAGCCGTCGCCGGCGTAGAGCACCTCGCCGCCGTACCGCGGCAGGAAGGTGGCACTCAGCGCCTCGGCGTACTGCGCGTACAGCTCCCGCCCGCCCTCGGCGTAGCGCAGCAGGTTGAGCATGACCACGGGACCGCCCGGGTCCTCCTGCAGGTACCGCTTCAGGTCCGCGCCGCGGGGATCGATCGCCATGGCCGCAAGCTAGCAACAGTGCCCGCCGGCGGGGGCGCAGCCCGGCATGTCGACGCGGTGACATGTCGACGGAACCGCGAGTCGACGGATCGAGCGCGACGCCGGGACGCGGGGAGGGGAGACTGTGCCCGACCCGGGGCATGGACGATCCCGTCGCACATCCTGGGAGCGACCGTCCGGTTCGTGCCGCTGGGGAACGGTGGACGACCGGTATCACCGGGAAGGGAAGGCAGCGGCGTGAGCATCACAGCGATCAGCGACGTCGTCGGGCGCTGGTTCGCCCTGATCGTGCTGGTGGCGGGAGGCGTCGCCCTGGCGTTCCCGGACGCCTTCGCCGGTGGAACGGTCGCCGTTCCGTACCTCCTGATGGTGATCATGCTCGGCATGGGCATGACCCTGAGGCTGAGCGACTTCGCCGTCGTCGCCCGACGGCCGTGGGCCCTGCTGCTCGGCGTCGCCGCCCAGTACCTGGTCATGCCCGGGCTGGCCTGGCTCCTGGCTCAGGCACTGGACCTTCCCGCGGCGCTGGCGGCCGGCGTGGTGCTCGTCGGCGCCGCGCCGGGCGGCACGGCGTCGAACGTCATGGTGTACCTCTCGAAGGGGGACACGGCCCTCTCCGTGGCCATGACGTCGGTGTCGACGCTCCTCGCGCCGCTGCTCACCCCCGTCCTCGTCCTGGCGCTCGCGGGGGAGTACCTGCCGGTCGACGCCGGAGGACTCTTCCTCTCCATCGTCCAGATCGTCCTCCTGCCCGTGCTGCTGGGACTGGTCCTCCGTCTGTCGGCCCCCCGGCTCGTCGAGCGCGTGCTGCCGGTGCTCCCGCTGGTGTCCGTGGTCGGTATCGCCGCCGTCGTGGTCGTCGTCGTCGCGGCGAGCTCGGCGACCATCCTCTCGGTCGGGCTGCTGGTCGTCGTGGCGGTCGTGCTGCACAACGGCCTGGGGTACGGCCTCGGGTACGCGATCGCGCGGGTCTTCCGCCTGGACGTGTCGGGCAGGCGAGCCGTCAGCATCGAGGTCGGCATGCAGAACTCGGGCCTGGCCGCGGCGCTGGCCACCGCGCACTTCAACCCCGTGGCGGCTCTTCCCGCGGCGATCTTCTCCGTCTGGCACAACGTGTCCGGATCGCTGCTGGCCAGCTACTGGTCGCGGAAGGACCCCGCGGCCGGGAGCTCGCCCGGGGAGCTCCGGGTCGGCGCGGCGCCGGTCCGGGAAACCGGGCGATGACCGGCGGCGGGGCGGTCAGCCCGGCTGCCCGGTCCTGAACCGCAGCGCCTGGCCCGGGCGTAGCTGCGCGCAGCGGTCGACGTCGTCGTCGGCGACGTAGCCGACGACGGGGTAGCCGCCGGTGACCGGATGGTCGGCGAGGAAGAGCACGGGGCGGCCGGAGGGCGGTATCTGCAGCGCTCCGCGGACCATGCCCTCGCTCGGCAGCTCGTCGGTGCGTCGCCGGTCGAGCGGAAGCCCGTCCAACCGGACCCCGACCCGGTTGCTCTCGCTGGTCACCGTGTAGGGCTGCCCGGTGAGGGTGGTCCAGGCTTCGTCGGCGAACCAGTCGAGGCGCGGCCCGGGAAGCACCCGGACAGCCAGTTCGCCGGCCGGGGGATCGGCCACCGGAGCGACGTCCACGCCGGGCAGCGACGCGTCCGGTGCGCCGACCGGGAGGACGTCGCCGGAGGAGAGCGGAGGCGGTCCGAGCCCGGAGAGCACGTCGGTCGAGCGCGAGCCCAGCACCGGCGGCACGAGGAACCCCCCACGGATCGCGACGTAGGTCCGCAGCCCGCTGGTCGGCGCGCCCAGGCGGAGCTCGCTCCCGGCCGGCAGCAACTCCGGGGCGTTGTGCGCGGGCGAGCCGGGGCACGGGGCGCCGGTGGTCACGACGACCAGATCGTGCTCCGCGCGCAGCGCCAGGCCGCCGAACGTCACCTCGAGGGCCGCGGCGCCCGGGGCGTTGCCCACCAGCCGGTTGGCGAGGCGGTAGGAGGCCCGATCGCAGGCGCCGGACCGTCCGATCCCCAGCGACGCCTGGCCGGGCCTTCCCTCGTCCTGCACCGTCGTCGACGGCCCGGGAGCGAGGACGGTGACCGCGCGCGTCACGGCCGGCCTACATCGACGAAGCGGACCCGGACGCCGGGTTGCAGCAGTGCCGCCGGCTCCCGTGCCAGGTCGAACACGGCGAGGTCGGTGCGGCCGATGAGCTGCCATCCGCCGGGTGACTCACGCGGATAGACGCCGCTGAACTCCCCGGCCAGGGCGACCGACCCGGCCGGCACCTTGGTGCGCGGAGACGCGCGGCGGGGCACGTCCCAACCACCGGAAGCCGACGTGAGGTAGCCGAAGCCGGGAGCGAAGCCGCTGAACGCCACCGTCCACTCCGCACCGGTGTGGCGACGAACGACGTCGGCCGGATCGAGTTCCAGCAGCGCGGCGACGTCCGCGAGGTCCTCGCCGTCGTAGCGGACCGGGATCTCCACCAGGTTCCCGGCTGCGCGGCGGTCCCGCCGGGGCTTCGCCCGCCGGACCGCGACCTCGACCTCCGACAGCGACGAGATGGCCGGGTCGGTCACCACGAGGACCGTCCGGGCGGCCGGGACGACGTCCACCACTCCCTGCGGAGTCTCCTCGTCGAGCGCGGCGTAGAGGGCCAGGACCTCGTCGAGCGAATCGACCTCCACCAGCAATGCCGTGGTGCCGCTCGGCAGGATTCGCATCACGCCGTGAAGGGGGCCAGGGAGGCTCCCGCCCGGGTGAGCGCCTCCCGGACCTCCTGCGCGATCCGCACCGCTCCGGGCGTGTCCCCGTGGACGCAGATCGAGTCGGGCCGCAGCGTCAGCGAGCCGCCCGCCACGTCGGCGATCGGTTCCCCGGCGGCCATGGCGACGCAGCGCCGGGCGATCTCGTCCGCGTCGTGGAGCACCGCGCCGGGCAGGCGGCGGGACACGAGGGTGCCCTCGGGCGTGTACGCGCGGTCGGCGAACGCCTCGTGCACGACCGTCAGGCCGGCGGCCTGCGCCAGGCGCAGCCACGCCGAGCCGGGCAGCCCCATCACCGGCAGCGTCCGGTCGTAGTCGACGACGGCGCGGACCACGGCGGCCGCCTGCTCCTCGTGGGAGACGATGGCGTTGTACAGGGCTCCGTGCGGCTTCACGTACCGCACCCGCGATCCGGCGACGCGGGCGAAGGCCTCCAGGGCGCCGATCTGGTAGATGACCTCCTGGGTCAAGGCGTCGGGCTCGATGTCGATGAAGCGGCGTCCGAAGCCCGGCAGGTCGCGGTATCCCACCTGTGCCCCGATGGCGACCCCGGCGGCGGCGGCCCGCGCGCAGACGCGGCGCATGGTCGAGGCGTCGCCGGCGTGGAAGCCGCAGGCGACGTTGGCGCTCGTGACGATCCCCAGCAGCGCGTCGTCGTCCCCGAGCGTCCACTGGCCGAACCCCTCGCCGAGGTCGGAGTTCAGATCGATGGTGGTGCCGCTGTCGGTCATCGGAGTCCTCGGGTCAGGAGAAGAGCTCGATCACGGGCCGGACCGAGTTGGCGGCCAGGTACAGCGTCAGCAACCAGGCCAGCCATCCGACGACCAGCAGCCACCGGGGATAGCGGTACCCGTTCAGGAGGTCGGTGCGGCGGGTGGCCACCCAGAGCAGCACCGCGATGCCGAAGGGCAGCAGCAGGCCGTTGAACGCACCGGCGAAGACCAGCAGGGTCGTGGGCGGCGTGCCGACCAGCACGAACGCCAGCGCGGTGACGGCGATGAACCCGCAGACCAGCAGGGTGCCGGTCCGGTCGCTGGTGGCGGTCCGGCTGGTGAGGAAGGAGACCGTCGTGTACGAGGCGCCGATGATGCTCGTGATCGCCGCCGCCCACAGGACGATGCCGAAGACCCGCAGGCCCACCTGGCCGGCCGCCTGCTGGAAGGCCGACGCCGCCTGGCTCCCCGGATCCAGCGCCGCGCCACCGGTGACGACGCCGAGGATGGCCAGGAACAGCACGACGCGCATGACGCCGGTGAGGACGATGCCGGTGACCGAGCCGCGGGTGATGTCCCGGACGTGCTCCGGTCCGGTGATGCCCGAGTCGAGCAGGCGGTGGGCACCGGCGTAGACGATGTACCCGCCGATCGTCCCGCCGATGAGGGTGGTGATCGCCAGGAAGCTGACCTCCTCGGGCAGGACGACGTTGCGCAGCGCGCGGCCGACCGGCGGATCGGAGGTGATCGCGATGTAGGCGGTCAGCCCGATCATCACCAGACCGAGCGCGACGACGATCCGGTCCACCGCCACGCCGGCCCGCCGGCTCAGGAAGATCCCGATCGCGATGAGGGCGGAGACGGCCCCGCCGACGCGCGGATCGAGCCCGAGCATGGCGTCGGTACCCAGGCCGGCGCCGCTGACGTTGCCCACGTTGAAGACCAGCCCGCCGGCCAGCAGCAGCGCGGCCATCACCCAGCCGAGCCCCGGGAGCACCAGGTTGCCCAGCTCCTGGGCGCGCCGGCCGGAGACGCCGATGACGCGCCACACGTTCAGCTGCAGAGCGATGTCGACGACGATCGAGGCGGCGATGGCGAAGGCGAAGGCGGCGCCGAGCTGCACGGTGAAGGCCGTCGTCTGCGTGATGAAGCCGGGACCGATGGCAGAGGTCGCCATGAGGAACATGGCGCCCAGCAACGTCGACCGCGTGCTCGCCGACATCTTCCCGGCAGCCGGTCCGGCGCCGGCGGGGCCAGGAGCCCGCGAACCGTCCTGCGGTGCGTGCGACATCTGGGCTCCCGTGGCTGCGGACGTGCCGGTCGGCGGGGTCGCGCACCGGCCGGGGACCGACGATGCGCGGACCTTCTTCCGGAATGGAGTCTGGGCCACCTCCCCGGTGCGGCGCACGTCCGGACCGCCGGAAGGGTCCGGTTGCGACCGTGACGGGTAGGGGTGCCGGCATGACGAGTGCACCGGGCCCCCGGGAAGGCAGCATCCGGCTGGCCGACGGCCGGACGCTGGCGTATGCGGAGTACGGGGACCCCGACGGAACGGTGGTCCTCGGCTGCCACGGCTCACCGAGCTCCCGGCTGGAGCGGCACGTCGAGGACGCCGAGGACTACCGGCGCTGGGGCGTGCGGCTCGTCGTACCCGATCGGCCGGGGTTCGGGCGGTCGGACCCGCATCCCGGCCGCCGGGTCATGGACTGGCCGGGGGACGTCGAGCAGCTGCTCGACTCCCTGGGCGTCGACCGCTTCGCCACACTCAGCCTCTCCGGGGGCGCGGCCTACGCGCTGGCCTGCGCGCACACCTTCGGCGACCGGGTGCGGACCGTCGGCATCCTCGGGGGGGCGCCACCGCCCGACGTCCCGTGGCCGTGGCCGCGCTGGGTGCCCTCGCGGGTGCGGGCCGGCCTGCACCGGCCCGCGCAGCTGGCCACGGTGCTGCGGCCGATCTTCGCGCCACTGGGGCTGCGCCCCGAGCTGATCCCGCGCTACCTGCAGTTCCGCCTCAACGCCGCCGACCGGAAGGTGATCGGCCGCCCGGCGGTGCGGCGGGTCCTGGCCACGACCTTCGCCGAGGGGCTGCGCAACGGCACCGCCGCGCTGGCGGAGGACCGGGCGCTGCTCTTCCGGCCGTGGGGGTTCCCGCTGTCGACGGTGGGGCAGCGGGTGCACGTCTGGCACGGGACGCAGGACTGGCAGGTCCCCGTCGTGCTCGGACAGGTGCTCAGCACGATGCTGCCGGACTGCGCGGCGCACTGGATGGCCGGTGAGGGGCACTTCCTCGTCTTCGACCACGCACGGGACATCTACCGGACGCTGCTGGAGTGACGCCTCAGCCCAGCTGCGCGGCCACCAGCGGCTCAAGGGTGATGGTGGAGTGCCGCTGCTGCAGCATCCGCAGCGCCCACTTGTCGGTGAACAGCGCCAGCAGCTCGCCGTTGGGGCGCTGCACGACCTCGGTCCCGCCGGAGGCGGTGACCAGCGGCACGGACGCCTCGTCGGTGCGCATCGCGATGCTGTAGGGCAGCCGGTCGAGATGCACCGCGGCGTTGAACTCGTGCTCCATGCGGTGCGTGGCCACCTCGAACTGCATGGGCCCGACGACGGCGAGGACGGGGGAGCCGTCGCCGCGGCGCTCGGAGCGCAGCACCTGGACCACGCCCTCGGAGTCCAGCTGCTCGATACCCTTGCGGAACTGCTTGTGCTTGGCGGTGTCCTTGCTCCGCACGACGGCGAAGTGCTCCGGGGCGAACGTGGTCAGCGGCGGGAAGGTGACCGGCTTCTCGCTGTACAGGCTGTCGCCCACACCGAGCGCGGAGGCGTTCACCAGGCCGACGACGTCACCGGGGTAGGCGAGGTCGACCACCTCGCGCTCCCGGCCGAACACCTGCTGGGCGTACTTGGTGGCGAACGGGCGCTTGGTGCGCCCGTGGGTGACCACCATGCCGCGCTCGAAGACGCCGGAGCAGATCCGGATGTAGGCCAGCCGGTCGCGGTGCGCGGCGTCCATCCCGGACTGCACCTTGAAGACGAAGGCGCTGAACGGGGCGGCGAGATCGCGGACCGCGCCCTCGGCGTCGGGGCGGCCGGTCGGGGCCGGCGCCAGGTCGACCAGGGTGTCCAGCAGCGCGCCGACGCCGAAGTTCGACACCGCCGAGGCGAACAGGACCGGTGTGCTCACCCCGCCGAGGAAGGACTCCTGGTCGTGGTTCTGGCCGGACTCGGTCAGGAGCTCGGCCTCCTCCTGGGCCTGCAGCCAGACGTCGCCCTCCTGCGCCGCGGCCTCCTCGGCGGTGAGCAGCTCCTCCGGGGCGATGGTCGCGCCACCGGCGGTGCGGGTGAAGCGGCGGAAGTCGCCGGTACGGCGGTCGAGCACGCCGCGGAAGTCCCCGGCGATGCCCACCGGCCAGGTCAGCGGGGTCGGGGTGAGCCCGGTGCGCTCGGCGATCTCGTCCATCAGCTCGAGGGCGTCCTTGCCCGGGCGGTCCCACTTGTTGATGACCGTGAGGATCGGGATGCCCCGGTGCTTGCAGACGGCGAAGAGCTTCATGGTCTGCGCCTCGAGGCCCTTGGCGGCGTCGACGAGCATCACCGCGGCGTCCACCGCGGTCAGCACCCGGTAGGTGTCCTCGGAGAAGTCGGCGTGCCCGGGGGTGTCGAGCAGGTTCACGACGGCGTCGCGGTAGCCGAACTGCAGGGCGGCCGAGGTGATCGAGATGCCGCGGTCGCGCTCCATCTCCATCCAGTCGCTGACCGTGCCGCGCCGACCGGCCTTGCCGTGCACGGCACCGGCCTGGCCGATGACGCGGGCGTGCAGGGCGAGCGCCTCGGTGAGGGTCGACTTGCCGGCGTCCGGGTGGCTGATGACGGCGAAGGTGCGCCGCCGGGCGGCCTCCTCGACCGCCGTCCCGGCGGATTCACGGGTCGGGGAAGGAGCGGCGGTCACGGAGGAAACGCTACTAGGCGTCAGCCGGAGTACCCGGCACGCATGTCCTCGACGATCAGTGGCCGGTCCAGCGTCGAGGGGGTCAGCCGCTGCCTCGGCCGGTCGGCCGGGAAGACGGCGGAGGCGTCGAGCACGGCGTCGTCGAGGAACCGCGGAGCCGGGGCCGACGGCGAGAGCGCGGGCTCGGGTGGCACGCTGCCCGCCTGGGCCAGGGCGAAGCCCCAGTCGCCGAAGCTCGGCACGTGCACGTGGTAGGGCGTCGTCGCCAGACCGGCCGCGTCCAGGGTCGAGACGGTGCGCCAGAAGGCGGTCGGCGTGGAGTAGGCGCTGCCGGCCTGGACGGTGACCAGCCCCCCGGGCGCCAGCGCGGCGGCCACCAGGCCGTAGAACTCCTCGGAGTACAGGCGCCCCAGCACCGGGGTGTCCGGATCGGGCATGTCGACGACGACGGCGTCGAAGCCCTCGGCCGCCGGCGTACGCAGCCAGCGGAAGGCGTCGTCGGTCACGACCTGCACCCGCGGATCGTCCAGCGCGCCGCCGTTGAGCGCGGCAAGCCGCGTGCGGGCCAGCGCGATCACCGCCGGGTCCAGCTCCACCTGCACCACCTCGCGCACCGACGGGTGCCGCAGCACCTCTCGGGCGGCCAGGCCGTCGCCGCCACCGAGGATGAGCACCCGCGCGGGATCGCGGGCCAGGACCGGGTGCACCAGCGATTCGGTGTAGCGGTACTCGTCGCGGCTGGAGAACTGCAGGTCGCCGTCGAGGTAGAGCCGCACGTCGCCGGCCCGGTCGGTGAGCACGATCTCCTGGTAGCGGGACCGCTCCGCGGCGACCACCGGGTCGTCGTAGAGGCGCTGGCGGGTCGTGGTCTCGATGTCGCGGGCCCGGAACAGCAGGACGCCCAGGACGGCCGCCGCGACGAGCAGGGCGGCGGTCGCCGCGCGGAGGGCCCGGGTGCCCAGCTGCGGCCGCAGGAGCAGGGCGGCCACGACCGCGGCGGCGAGCAGGTTGACCACGCCGGTCAGCGCCGCGCCGCGGATCTGCCCGGCCGTCGGCAGCAGCAGGAACGGCCAGGCCAGCCCGCCGATCAGTGCACCGGCGTAGTCGGCGGCGTTCAGGTCGGCCAGCAGCTTGCCCGACCCCTCGGCGTCGATGCCGGGCCGGCCGGTCTGCAGCAGGGTCATGAGCAGCGGCACCTCGGCGCCGACGAGCACCCCGATGACCGCGGTGGCCACCAGCAGCACGGCGGAGCTGGTCCCGTAGAAGGAGAACGACACGTAGAGGGTGACGGCGCTGAGCCCACCCACGACGCCGAGCAGGATCTCCACCGCGACGAAGGTGGCGGCGGGGCGGTGCAGGAACGGCTTGACCAGCAGCGCACCGGCGCCGAGCGCGGCGACGAAGCCGGCCACGATCAGCGAGGTCTGGGTGATCCCGCCGCCGACCAGGCCGGCCGAGAGGGTGAGCAGGACCAGCTCGTAGATCAGCCCGCAGGCCGCGCACACCGCCACGGCGGCGAGCAGCAGCGGCCGGGCACGCGGCCCGACCGCCGCCGCCGGCGCAGCGGGAGTCACGCCGCTCAGGACAGCGCGGCGGCGTTCACCGCGGCGATCGCGACGAGGCTGGCGCCGATGGCCCAGGCCGTGCCGGTCATCTGCGGGGTGTTGACGACGTCGCGCAGGTGGCCGGGCACGAAGGCGTCGAGCAGCCGGAGCGCGACGGCCTGCAGCACGACACCGAGCAGCCCGTAGACGGCCGAGTCGACCAGCCCCTGGCCCAGGTTGTCGTCGCTGGTCAGAATGGCGGTGACCACGATGACGGCCAGCGCCAGGTGGTTGGCACCCAGCAGGATCGCCGCGTTGGGATTGCGGTCGGTGTAGACCTGGGTGCGCAGGTTGCCCGGGGTGAGCAGGTCCAGCGCCAGGAAACCCAGCGCCAGCACCGCCGCACCGATGGCGAAGTAGAGCAGGGTGGCGAGGACGCCGTCGCCGAGCGCACCGCCGTCGACGCTGCCGAACTCGAGCGCCTGCCATGTGGTCGTCACGTCGGGATCTCTCCTGGATTCGGGTGGTGGGGGTGGGAGGTCCGGAGGGAGGTCACTTGCCGTCGCCGGGGCCGCCGTCGCCGCCCGCGCCCGCGGGGGAGCCGGGCCGGAACCCCGGGCCGAGGAAGGCGAAGAAGCCGCCGCGGTAGCGGCCGTCGAGGTCCTCCACCCGCACCGTCGCACCGTCGGTGGCGGGGCTGACGATCACGATGTCGTCGCTGTAGCGGAGGTACTCGTTGCCGCCGTCGGCCTGCCGCTCGGCGGGCGGCACGGCGTCGGCGATGGCCGCGGTCGTCGTGCCGACGGGATCGGCGGAGGAGTAGGTCGCGGTGTCCCCGTCGGAGCTGGTCTGCCGGTAGGTGTCCTCGAGGAAGCCGCGGACCTGCGTGCCGCTTCCGCAGCCGGTCAGCAGGACGACGGCGGCCAGCGCGAGGGCGGCCGGCCGGCGGGAAGCGCTCATGGGATCCACCTGCTGCTCGTCGTGACGATCTCCCCGGTGTCGCCGTCGGGGTAGAGGTGCCAGGTGTCCCAGGCCCAGCCGCCACCGGCGAGGGGCTGCGCGGTCAGCGCCGTCAGCGCGCCCGCCGAGCCGGGGAAGGCACCGAGCAGCCAGCCGGGCTCGGTGGCGGCGCGGCCGCGCAGCCGGTCGGCCGTGGCGTCCAGCTCGGCGCAGCCGACGCGGACGACGGCCGACGTGAGCTCGTAGCCGGCGGTCCGGTGGGAGCGGGGGAGCGGTTGCCCACCGGCGTGGACGGCGTCGCAGGAGATCTCCTCGGTGAGCCGGGAGCCCCCCGAGCGCGCGGTCACCACGTGGGACGCCCCGAGCACCCCGAGCACGATCTCGCCGCCGGCCCCGTCGGGGAGCCGCAGCCGTGCCAGGGGCTCGGGCGCGGGCCGGTCGAGCAGCAGGCCCAGGGCGGCCGCGGCGACGTCGCGTGGTTCCACGTCGAGCACGTGGAGGCTCACGGCGTCTCGGAGGTGCGGTGGTAGACGGTCAGCTCGCCGCGGCTGACCGCGCGCCCGGTGGAGACCTCCCACGACTGGGTCGGAGCCCAGCGCTCGAAGGCGATCAGGCCGGTCTTGTCCGCCGTCGCGTAGTCGGCGTACTCCACGGTGCCCGTCGGCGGCGTCCCGGTGGTGCCCTCGGCGGTGTAGCTGGCCCGGCCGCGCTCGATCTGCCGGTGCACCCGGTCGTCGAGGACGACGTCGCCGCCGGGTTCCAGGTTCGTGCCCTCGCGGCGCATCCAGAGGGTCATCTCCAGATCGCCCTCGTCGTCCTCGACGGTGAGCCAGCGGCGGCCGGTGGACCCGTCGAGCAGGTGCTCACGCCACGTCATGCCGCCCTCCTCCAGCACGATCGTGCCGCGGACGACGTGGTCGATGCCGGCGTAGGTGATCACGTCGCCGACCCCGATCCGGTGCGGGTCGTAGATGTCGGGCTCGTCGGCGAGCGGGTCCACCCGGGGCTGTGGCCGGGCAGCGCGGGCCAGGTTGCGGCGGCGCAGGACCAGGATGACCGCGGCGAGGACCGCGAGGGCGACCAGCACGACGATCAGCAGGACGAGGAGCACGTCGGGCATTCCAGCGGCCTCCGGCGGGTCGGGAGTCGGGCCGCGCCGAACCTATCGCGGCGCACGGCTGCGGCGACCGTCGCGGGTGCCGACGGAAAAGTCGTTCGCGACCGCTCAGTTCCGCGAGGAGAGTCCGTCGGACTGGGAGAAGACGCCGGCGACCGGACCTGGGCGAGGACCTCATGACGCTGCACGCACCACTGGCCATCGAAGCGACGGGCCTGCGGAAGACCTTCGGGGACACGACGGCGGTGGCCGGCATCGACCTCGCCGTCCCGGCCGGCGTCGTCTACGGCGTCCTGGGTCCCAACGGGGCGGGGAAGACCACGACGATCCGGATGCTGGCGACGCTCGTCCGGCCGAACGCGGGCACCGCCCGGGTGCTCGGGCACGACGTGGTCACCGGGGCCGACGCGGTCCGCGCGCAGGTCAGCCTGACCGGGCAGCTCGCCTCGGTCGACGAGGAGCTCACCGGCCGGGAGAACCTCGTGCTGCTCGGCCGGCTGCTGGGCCTGCGGCGGGGCCCGGCCGCGAGCGGGCCGACGAGCTGCTCGACGCGTTCGGCATCGCCGCCGCCGCCGGGAAGCTGGTCAAGCACTACTCCGGCGGCATGCGGCGCCGGCTGGACATCGCCGCCAGCATCGTCGTCACCCCGCGGCTGATGTTCCTCGACGAGCCCACCACCGGCCTGGACCCGCGGTCGCGCAACCACGTGTGGGAGATCGCCCGGGCGCTGGTGGCGGAGGGGACGACGATCCTGCTCTGCACCCAGTACCTTGAGGAGGCCGACCAGCTGGCCGACGGCATCGCCGTCATCGACCGTGGGCGGGTGATCGCCGAGGGCACGCCGGCCCAGCTCAAGGCGTCGGTGGGCACCGGCGGCCTGCGGGTGCGGCTGCTCGATCCGGGTCGCCGCCCGGAGGCGGCCACCGTCTTGGAGCGGGCCGTGGGACCGGTGACCCTGGGTGCCGACCCGGCCGGCCTGGCGGCGCAGTGCCCGGACTCGGCACGAGCGGCGAACGGGGTGGCGGGGCTGGCCCGGACGGGCATCGGCATCGCGGAGTTCTCCCTCGACCAGCCGAGCCTGGACGAGGTCTTCCTGGCGCTGACCGGCCATGCCGCCGAGGTGCCGCCCGCAGCGACCCTCGAGGAGCAGTCGTCATGAGCGCAGCCACCACGGCCCCGGACGCCGCCGACACCGCGGCCGTCCGCCGGGCGATCGCCTCGACGGCCCGGCCGCCCCGGCCCGGGCGGCTAGCGACGGCGCTGGCGTTCGGCTGGCGCGGGATGCTCAAGGTCAAGCACGTGCCGGAGCAGCTCATGGACGTCACGCTCACGCCGGTCATGTTCCTGCTGATGTTCACGTACCTCTTCGGCGGTGCCATCGCCGGCTCGACCAGCGCCTACCTGGACTACACGCTGCCCGGGCTGCTGGTCATGTCGGTGCTGTTCACCACCGTGCACGCCGGGATCTCCCTCAACACCGACCTGACCAAGGGCGTGGTCGACCGGTTCCGGTCGCTGCCGATCTGGCGGCCGGCGCCGTTGCTGGGCTCGCTGCTCGGTGACAGCGTCCGGTACGTCATCGCCGGCACGGTGATCATCGTCGTCGGCGTGCTGCTGGGGTACCGCCCCGACGCCGGGGTGGCCGGCGCGATCGCGGCGCTGGCTCTGGTGGTGGTCTTCTCCTTCGGCCTGTCGTGGGTGTTCTGCGTGCTCGGGCTGCTGCTGCGCAGCCCGAACGCGGTCATGAACGCGGGCTTCACCGGCATCTTCCCGCTCACGTTCCTGTCCAACGTCTTCGTCGACCCGGCGACCCTGCCCGCCCCGCTGCAGGCGTTCGTCGACGTCAACCCGGTCTCGGTGCTGGCGACCGCGTGCCGCTCGCTGATGGACGGCACCCCCGACGGCGTCGCGATCGTCGTGTCGCTCGCGGTGGCCGCCGGCCTGGCCGCGGTGTTCCTGCCGCTGACCACCCGGCTGTACCGCAGCCGCTGAAGCAGAAGAACCCCTTCCTCCCCAGCCCTCGCTCCGCTCGGTCCGGGTCCCTGGAAGGGGGCCGTTCCATCACGTCGCCAGGTCGACGACCTCGCCGACGACCCAGACGGCGGGTGGCCGGACGGCGTGCTCGGCGAGGGTGGCCGGCAGGTCGGCCAGCGTGGTGCGGACGCTGCGCTGGGTTGGGGTGGTGCCGTCGCTGA
>NZ_POQU01000025.1 GCF_002938425.1 Blastococcus atacamensis
TATAGATGTTTGTTTTTTTTTTTTTTGATATGGTTACAACCGGACTAATCTGTCTCGTCAACGACGGCAGAGGGTAAGAAGTATCAGAGGCAGCGGCCCGCCCACCCCGGGCCGGGGTGGCCTGCAGGACCCGCCGTCGGGCCGGCCCGGGCGCCGCCGCACGTCCAGCGGCCCCTGGTGGAAGACCGACGCCCGGACCGATCCCTGGCGCGACCCGTCGTCGCCCGCCAGGCTCGGTGCGCCCGCCGTCTACGACGACGAGGACGAGCAGCCCGGACCCGTCGTCGTCGACGCCCAGGGGCGGCGCAAGCTGCGGCTGCGCGACCTCTCCGTCCGGCTGACGACGCTCGCCGTCCTCGCCCTGCTGCTCGTCGGGATCGTGGCCGGTGGGGTCGGCTGGTACCTGACCCGCACCGCCGACGAGAGCCCGCTCTACGCACCGGGCACCACCCTGTCGCAGGTCGATCCGGGGATCACCCGCGAACCGGGCTCGGTCTCCGAGATCGCCGAGGCGGTCATCCCCGCCGTTGTCTCCATCGAGGTGCGGGTCGGGCAGGCCGGCGCCACCGGTTCCGGCGTGGTCATCGACGGCGCGAACGGCTACATCGTCACGAACAACCACGTCATCTCCGGCGCCGACGACGTCGAGGGAGCCGAGATCCGCGCCGTGTTCTCCGACGGCAGCGGGTCGGCCGCGCGCATCGTCGGCCGCGACCCGGCCAGCGACATCGCCGTCATCAAGGTGGAGAAGCCGGGACTGGTCACCGCCTCGCTCGGCCGCTCCGACGACGTCGTCGTCGGCGACCCGGTCGTCGCCATCGGCTCGCCGCTCGGCCTGGCCGGCACCGTCACCAGCGGCATCGTCAGCGCGCTCGACCGCCCCGTGCGGCTCTCCGGCGAGGGCACCGACACCAACGCGGTGATCAGCGCCGTCCAGACCGACGCGCCGATCAACCCGGGCAACTCCGGCGGCGCACTCGTCGACGCCTCCGGGGCCCTCGTCGGCATCAACACCGCGATCGCCTCGACGGGGGCCGGTGGGTCCATCGGCCTGGGCTTCGCCATCCCGATCGACACCGTCAAGCGGATCTCCGAGCAGCTGATCTCGACCGGCTCCGCGGTGCACGCGGCGCTGGGCGTCAACGCGCGGTCGGTCACCGACGGCGCCCGGGACGGTGCGCTGGTGCTGAACGTGGAGCCCGGCAGCGCCGCGGCCCGCGCCGGAATCCGCGAGGAGGACATCATCATCGCCGTCGGCGACACCCCGGTGGGGAGCTCGGAGGAGCTGGTGGTCGCGGTGGACGCCCGCACGCCGGGCGAGGAGGTCACCATCGAGTTCGTCCGCGGCGGGAGCTCCCAGACGGTCCAGGCCACGCTCGATCCCGCTTAGGCCCCGTCCAGGGCCCGGCCCGGCCTGAGCGTGCGAAGGTCGGGGAGGACGGGGTCCTTCTTCTAGGCTGGGAACGGCCGTGCGGTGCGGCCCTCGAGGACAGGAGCGGCGGTGTTCGACTCGATCGGCTGGGGCGAGATCATCGTCCTCGCGCTCGCCGCGCTGTTCATCTTCGGTCCCGACCGGCTGCCGCACCTGGCCAAGGACGCCGCCGCGGGACTGAAGAAGGTGCGAGCGGCCATCACCGGCGTCCGCGAGCAGATGCACGACTCGATGGGTGACGACTTCGCCGAGCTGCGCGACCTGGACCTGCGGAAGTACCACCCCCGCACGTTCATCCGCGAGCAGCTGCTCTCCGACGACGGCCCCACCGTCCACCGCGGCAGCGCCACGGGCTCGGCCGGCCTGTCGGCCACCGCCGGGAACGTGACCGCGCGCGACGCCGCGCGTCCGCGCGACCACAGCACCCCGCCGCCGTTCGACGTCGACGCGACGTGATCTGTCGTCCTCCGGACGACACCGCGGCCACGTGCCGTCCCCCGCTGCGCTGAGCCGCTGCCGTCACTCCTCGGGGAGCCTCCGGCCCCCCGCTCGTCGCGACACAGTGCTGCTCGCCCCGGCTCGGGGAGCCTCCGGCCCCCCGCTCGTCGCGACACAGTGCTGCTCGCCCCGGCTCGGGGAGCCTCCGGCCCCCGCTCGCCGACGCGAAAACTACTTCCTTACGGGAGTGAGGCCCAAGGACATGCCCTGCAGGCCGCGCTGACGGACGGCGAGCCCGTCGGCGATCTTCTCCAGCGCCTTCGCGGCCGGGGTCTCTGGGTCGGCCAGCACGATCGGCGCACCGGCGTCACCGGCTTCCCGCAGCCGCGTGTCCAGCGGGATCTGGCCGAGCAGCGGCACCCGGGCACCCAGGGTGCGGGTGAGCGCCTCGGACACGGCCTCGCCGCCGCCGGAGCCGAAGACCTCCATGTGGGAGCCGTCGGGCAGCTCCAGCCAGCTCATGTTCTCGATGACGCCGACGACCTGCTGGTGGGTCTGGGTCGCGATGGCGCCGGCGCGCTCGGCCACTTCGGCCGCGGCCAGCTGCGGCGTCGTCACGACGAGGATCTCGGCGTTGGGCAGCAGCTGCGCGATGGAGATGGCGACGTCGCCGGTGCCCGGGGGCAGGTCGAGCAGCAGGACGTCCAGGTCGCCCCACCACACGTCGGCCAGGAACTGCTGCAGCGCGCGGTGCAGCATCGGGCCACGCCAGACGACCGGGGTGTTTCCCGGGGTGAACATGCCGATCGAGATGACCTTCACGCCCATCGACTGCGGCGGCATGATCATGTTGTCGACCTGGGTGGGCTTGTCGTCCACGCCGAGCATCCGCGGTACCGAGTGGCCGTAGATGTCGGCGTCCACGACACCCACGGAGAGCCCGCGCTTGGCCAGGGCCGCGGCCAGGTTCACCGTGACGCTGGACTTGCCCACGCCACCCTTGCCCGAGGCGACGGCGTAGACGCGGGTCAGCGAGCCGGGCTGGGCGAACGGGATGACCGGGTCCGCGGCGTCGGTGCCCCGGACGGTCTTGCGGAGCTCCGCGCGCTGCTCGTCGCTCATGACGTCGAGACCGACCTGGACGGTGGTCACACCGGGGACGGCGCCCACCGCCTGGGTGACCCGGTTGGTGATCGTCTCGCGCATCGGGCAGCCGGCGACGGTCAGGTAGACCTCGACGCGCACGGCACCGTCGGCGCCGATCTGGACGTCCTTGACCATGCCCAGCTCGGTGAGCGGACGGTTGATCTCCGGGTCCTGGACGGTGGCCAGTGCGGCGGTGATGGCATCGAGCGCCGGAGAACCGGTCAGCGTGTCGGACATGCGGTGTCTGTCTCCTTCGACGGGGGGACCCGGGCCGGCGCCGCGCACGGCGACCAGCGCACTGAGGTCGTCTGCCACTGTACGGCGGGTCCCCGGCCTCGCCGTCCGCCGGAGGGTGATCTGCCGCGCACGCACGGGGTCCTAGGGTCGGCGGCGTGCCCGCCGACCGTTCCCGCACCGTGCGCGACTCGATCGGGCTCGGACTGGCGGTCGGCCTCTACGGCGTGGCGTTCGGTGCCTCGGCCGACGCCGCTGGCCTGGACGCCTGGCAGGCGATGGTGCTCTCCGTGTTGATGTTCACCGGGGCGTCCCAGTTCGCGCTGGTCGGCGTCCTGGGCGCGGGGGGAAGCCCCGCGGCCGCCGTGGGCAGCGCGCTGCTGCTCGGTACCCGCAACACCGTCTACGGCGTGCGGATGGCGCCGCTGCTGGCCCCGCGCGGACCGCTGCGTCGGGCGGGCGCGGCGCACTGGGTGATCGACGAGACGACGGCGATGGCGGTGGCCGCCCCCGACCGGGAGACGGGGCGGCTGGCGTTCTGGGCGACCGGCGCCAGCATCTACCTGGGCTGGAACGCCATGACGCTGGTCGGGGTGCTCGGCGCCTCAGGGCTGGGCGGCACCGCGGAGGCGGCGCTCGACTCCGTGGTCCCCGCGGCCTTCCTCGCCCTGCTCTGGCCCCGGCTGCGGCGCGGCTTCGCCGAGCACGTCGTGCAACGGAGGGTGGCCCTGGGCGGAGCGGTGGTGGCTCTGGCGCTCACGCCGTTCGTGCCGGCGGGCGTGCAGGTGATCGCCGCGGCAGCGGCGGTCGCCCTGGCCGGGCGTCCGCGGCGGGAGGTGCCGGCGTGAGCGCCGTCTGGATCGCCGTCGTCGTCGCCTCGCTGGGCTGCTACGCGCTGAAGCTGGCCGGCCTCTCGGTCCCCGCGGCATGGGTGGAGCAGCCGTGGGTGGCGCGGATCGTGGACTTCGTGCCGGCCGCCCTGCTCGCCGCGCTGGTCGCCGTCCAGGTCGTCACCAGCGGGAACGAGCTCGTCGTGGACGGCAGGCTGGCCGGGCTCGCCGTCGCGGCGCTGGCGCTGGCGCTGCGGGCCCCGTTCATCGTGGTGCTGGTCCTTGCCGGGGCGGCGGGTGCGCTGGTCCATGTCGTCACCGGCTGAGCGCCGCCGGCTGCCGCTCAGCGCCTTCACCGGTGTGCTGGCCGGGGCAGCGGCGAAGGCGGCTGACGAGTCGGGGTGGCAGTGGGCCGCGGACATCGGCAGCTTCCCGGCCGCCTGGGTGCTGGTCGTCGCGCTGATCGGCCGGTTCGCGCCCTCGCTGCCCGTCGCGGCGGCGCGGGCGGCGGTCCTCTTCGCCTCGATGACGGTGGCCTACTACGCCTGGGCGGCGCTGGTCCTCGGTCTCGGCTGGTCACGCCTGCTGCCGGTCTGGCTCGTCCTGTCGGCGACGGCGGTCGCGGTGGTGGCCATGGGAGCCCGGTGGGCCATGAGCCGGCACGGCCCGCCCCGTGGCGCGGTGTGGGCGCTGGCCGCCGGCATCGTGCTGGCCGGGGGAGCGGTGCCCGACGCCGGCGACCACCCGGTCCAGGCGGTCGCCGACGTCCTCGTGACCGGTGTGCTGGTGCTCGTCCTGCCTCGCTCCACCGCCGCACGGGGATGGGCCTGCCTGTTCCTCGCCCCGGCGACGGTGCTCGCCGGGCTGGGGCTGCGGCTCCTGGCCGCCGTCGTCAGCTGACGGGGTCGCGTCGCCGCTTCTCGCGCCGCTCGTCGCCGTCGTCGCTGCTCATCCGGTTCAGCTCGCCCCGGATGAAGTCACGGGTCGCCAGCTCGCCGATCGCCACGCGCAGGGCAGCCAGCTCGCGGGCCACGTACTCGGTGTCGGCACGCGTCTGGGCGGCGCGCGCCCGGTCCTCCTCGGCCTGCACCCGGTCGCGGTCGGCCTGCCGGTTCTGCGCCAGCAGGATCAGCGGTGCGGCGTACGCGGCCTGGGTGGAGAAGGCCAGGTTGAGCAGGATGAAGGGGTAGGGGTCCCACCGCAGCTTGACGGCGAAGACGTTCAACCCGATCCAGATCAGCACGATGAGCGTCTGGACGGCGAGGAAGCGCCCGGTGCCGAGGAACCGGGCGATGCTCTCGGCGAACTGGCCGACGGCGTCGGGGTTGAACCGCAGGAAACCGAACCGGGAGGAGCTGCCGCGGGGGACGTCGAGGCGCTGCGGGGTGTCAGCCACGGCGCGAGCGCTCCCGCCAGTCGTCGGGCAGCAGGTGGTCCAGGACGTCGTCGACGCTGACCGCGCCCACGAGCCGGCCCTGGTCGTCGACCACCGGCGCCGCGACGAGGTTGTAGGTCGCGAAGTAGTGCGTGACCTCGGCCAGCGGCGCCTCCGGCCGCAGCGGCTCCAGGTCGTCCAGCACCCCGCTCACCAGCGTCGAGGGCGGCTCGCGCAGCAGCCGCTGGATGTGGGCGAGCCCCAGGTAGCGGCCGGTGGGCGTCGCCGACGGCGGGCGGCACACGTACACCTGGCTGGCCAGCGACGGCGTGAGCTCCTCCTGGCGCACCCGGGCCAGCGCCTCGGCGATGGTCGCGTCGGGCGCGAGGATCACCGGCTCGCTGGTCATGATGCCGCCGGCGGTGTCCTCGGAGTACTTGAGCAGCTGGCGCACCGGCTCGGCCTCGTCGGGCTCCATGAGCTCCAGCAGCCGGTTACGGTCGACGTTGGACAGCTCCGACAGCAGGTCGGCGGCGTCGTCGGGGTCCATCTCCTCGAGGACGTCGGCGGCGCGGCTCTCCTCGAGCGTGCCCAGGATGGTGATCTGCTCGGCCTCCGGCAGCTCGCCGAGGACGTCGGCGAGCCGCTCGTCGTCCATGGCCTCGGCGACCTCGTGCCGGCGCTTGATGGGCAGCTCCTGCAGGGCGTGCGCCATGTCCGCGGCGTTGAGCTCGCGGTAGGTGGCGATCAGCGTCTCGGCGCCCTGGCCGGTCTGCGGCAGGGCCAGCCCGGTGACCTCGTCCCAGGCGACCTGGTGCAGCTGCCCACGGCGGCCGATGCGGCCCGGCTCCTGCACGGCCAGCCGGGAGAGCACCCAGTCGCCGGTCCGGGTCTGCTCCATGCCGGCGTCGACGACGTGCGCGGGGCGGCCGGACTCGGTGATCGTGACCTGCCGGTCGAGCAGCTCGCCGAGCACCAGCGTCTCGCCGGCGCGCTGCTCGAACCGCTTGAGGTTCAGGGTGCCCGACGCCAGCATCACGGCGCCCGGGTCGATGGCGGTCACCCGGCCCATGGGCACGAAGATCCGGCGGCGCGCCACGACCTCCACCACCACGCCGAGGACGCGGGGCGCGGCGGAGCCGACGCGCAGCGCGATGACGATGTCGCGCACCTTGCCGACGCGGTCGCCGTTCGGGTCGAAGACGGTCAGGCCCGCCAGTCGGGACACATAGGCCCTGGTCACGGTGCTCACGGACCCTCCTCGCCGGCGCTCGTCGGCCCCTCGATCGGGGTGCGGTGTGCTCCGGTGACCTCGCACGCGGGGGCACCGGGCGCTGAGGTTACCGTCGCACCCGTGGCCGCCCGGGAAACGCTGGACTACGAGATCGTGGACGTGTTCGCCCCGCGGGCGTTCGCCGGCAATCCGCTCGCCGTCGTGTTCGGCGCCGACGACCTGAGCACCGAGCAGTGCCAGGCGCTGGCGAACGAGTTCCACCTGTCGGAGACGTCGTTCCTCTGCGCGCCGACCGAGCCCGGCGCCGACTATCGGGTGCGGATCTTCACGACCGCCACCGAGCTGCCGTTCGCCGGGCACCCGAGCGTCGGCGCCGCCCACACGTTGGTGCGCACCGGCCGGCTGGCCGCCGGCACGCTGCGCCAGGAGTGCGGCGCCGGCGTCCTCGACGTCGCCGTGGACGGCGACGGCGCGACGCTGACCGGCGGCCGGCCGACGCTGGCGGACGGCCCGGCCGCCGAGGAGCTGGCCCGTGCGTTGGGTCTGACCGCGGAGGACACCACGGGGGTGCCGGTCGCGCTCGCCGGCTGCGGCCTGCCGTTCTCCTACCTGTCCGTCGCCCGGGACGCGGTCGACCGCGCGGTGCCGGACAGGGCCGCGCTGGGGTCCCTCGGCGTGGGTGAGGGCGTGTCGGTGCTGTCCTGGGACGCCGCGAGCTCCACCGCCTACGCCCGCGTCTTCGCCCAGGAGGACGCCTGGGAGGACCCGGCCACCGGCTCGGCGGCCCTCGGTGCCGGGGTCTGGCTCGTGGAGAGCGGTCTGCTGACCGGCGAGGGGACGTCGTCCTACACGATCCGGCAGGGCGAGGCGATGGGCCGCCCGTCGGTGCTGGAGTGCACCGTCACGGCTGCCGGGGGCGTCGCCGTCGCGGCCACCGTCCGCGGGACGGTCGTCCCGGTGGCGAGCGGTCGCATCCGGGTGCCCTCCTGAGCGCGCCCGCGCCTGCTGCCGCGGCGTGGGCGCTGCACCGGCCGGGCCCCCGGGACGTGGGGCTGCTGTGCCTCGCGGTCGTGGGGGTCTCGCTCTCCGCGCCCCTGACCGCGATGGTCACCGCGCCGATGCTCGGGCTGGCCTTCTGGCGCAACGCCGCCGGTGCCGCCGCGCTCCTGCCGGTGCTCCTGAGCCGCGAGCGGTCGACGCTCACCGGCCTGCGCCCGCGGGACCTCACCAGCTCCGTCGCCGCCGGGTTGTTCCTCGCCGCGCACTTCGCCGCGTGGTTGCCGAGCCTGTCCATGACGACGGTGGCGGCGTCGATCGCGCTGGTGACCACCACACCCATCTGGACGGCGCTGGCTGCCCGCATCTCCGGTGTCCAGCTCCCGGCCGCGGTGTGGTGGGGGCTGCTCCTGGCCTTCGCCGGCGTCGTCCTGATCGTCGGCGTGGACGTCACGGTGAGCACCGAGGCCCTGGTCGGTGACGGCCTGGCGCTCCTCGGGGCGATCTGCGCCGGCGGGTACGTGCTGGCCGGGGCGCGGGCCCGGAAGCGGTTGGCGACCTCGGCGTACGCGGTGGTCTGCTACTCGGTGTGCGCGGCGGTCATCGCCGTCTCCGCACTGGTGGTCGACGTGCCGCTGGCCGGCTTCGAGGCGCGGGACTGGTGGCTGATCGCCGGGATCACCGTCGCCGCGCAGCTGTTCGGACACACGCTGCTGAACCTGGTGCTCTCCTCGGTGGGTCCGACGGTGGTCAGCCTCGCCGTCCTGCTCGAGGTGCCCGGGGCGCTCCTGTTCGCCCTCGTCCTGCTGGGCCAGGTGCCGCCGCTGCTGGCGCTGCCCGGGGTGGTGCTGGTCGTGGCGGGGGTGGCCCTGGTCGTGCGCGCCGGCCGCCCCTCGACGCTGGTCGAACCCGGCACCTGAGCGCCGAGTGCGCAGGTCCGGTCGCCCCATCCGGCGAGTCGGCGCGTGTCCTCGACCACAACTGCGCAGTCGGCAGGTGCTCGCGATCAGCGGCGCGGGAGGGGCCTGGCTACTCTCCGGTAGCTGACCGACCCACTGACCCAGCGGAGGCACCGTGGCCGAGCTCCGATCCCGTCGTTCCAACCTCGCCGTTCCGGGCAGCAACCCCCGGTTCCTGGAGAAGGCCAAGGGCCTGCCGGCCGACCAGGTCTTCCTCGACCTCGAGGACGCGTGCGCGCCGCTGGCCAAGCCCGGCGCCCGGAAGAACATCGTCGCGGCGCTGAACGAGGGCGGCTGGGGCGAGAAGATCCGCACCGTCCGCGTCAACGACTGGACGACGGAGTGGACGTTCCAGGACGTGCTGGAGGTCGTCGGCGGCGCCGGCGCGAACCTCGACTGCATCATGCTGCCGAAGGTCCAGGACGCCGCCCAGGTCAAGGCGCTGGATCTGCTGCTGACCCAGATCGAGAAGGCCAACGGCCTGGAGATCGGCCGGATCGGCATCGAGGCGCAGATCGAGACGGCGCAGGGCCTGATCAACGTCAACGACATCGCGTTCGCCAGCGACCGCATCGAGACGATCATCTTCGGCCCGGCCGACTTCATGGCCAGCATCAACATGAAGTCGCTGGTCGTCGGCGCCCTGCACCCGGACTACCCGGGCGACCCGTTCCACTACATCCTCATGCAGATCCTCATGGCCGCCCGCGCCCGCGGCGTCCAGGCGATCGACGGTCCCTTCCTGCAGGTGCGCGACGTGCCCGCGTTCGAGGAGGTCGCCAAGCGCTCGGCGATGCTCGGCTTCGACGGCAAGTGGGTGCTGCACCCCGGCCAGATCGACGCGGCGAACGAGATCTACGCGCCGTCGCAGGAGGACTACGACCACGCCGAGCTGATCCTCGACGCCTACGACTGGGCGACGTCGGAGGCCGGTGGCAAGAAGGGCTCGGCGATGCTGGGCGACGAGATGATCGACGAGGCCAGCCGCAAGATGGCCCTGGTCATCGCGGGCAAGGGCCGCGCCGCGGGCATGACCCGCACGTCGTCCTTCACGCCGCCGGAAGGCTGATCCGCACTCAGGCATGGGAACCGTTACCTGCGTCTCGAGCCGCAGAACGCAGGTAACGGTTCCCCTGCCTGGCGGGGGCGGTGGCACGCCGCGCTGATCACTTCCGCCAGAACACGTGGTCGGTGACGCCGCTCGGACTGGGGACGACGTCGCGGTGGAAGCGGTCGAGCAGTTCGTCGGGGGAGTGCCACAGCCGTGCCCCGGCGCCGATCTCCAGCGGCGCGACGACCACGTGCAGCGTGTCGACGAGGTCGGCGTCGAGGAACTGCCGAATCGTCGTGGCCCCGCCGCCGAGCCGGACGTCCTTGCCCTCGGCGGCGTCGCAAGCCTGGCGCAGGACCGCGGTCGGCTCTCCGTCCACGAAGTGGAAGGTGGTGTCCGACAGCGAGAACGACGGCCGCGCGTGGTGGGTGAGCACGAACACGGGCGTGTGGAACGGCGGCTCGTCGCCCCACCAGCGCTCCCAGTCGTGGTCCGTCCACGGGCCGCGCTGGGGGCCGAACTTGTTGCGGCCCATGATCTCCGCGCCGATGTTGTTGCCGAAGTCGCGCACCAGGTGGTCGTCGAGACCCCGGGTGCCTCCGGGCTCGGCACGGTCGGGAAGGCTCGCGGTGGCGAGCAGCCAGGCCATCAGCCGGCCGGGATCGGCAGTGCCGAACGGCCGTTCCGGGCTCTGGTGCTCGCCGGCACCGAAACCGTCGCTCGAGACGGTGAAGTTCTGAACTCTGGGCAGCTGGCTCACCGGGCACACCTCCGTGGTCGTCGACGGGTTGGACCGCGGGGGCGAGCGGAACTCGTCGCCGGTGAGGTCAGGCCGTCCCGCCGCGCTCCACCAGCTGGCGGGCGATGACGGTGCGCTGGATCTCGTTGGTGCCCTCACCGATGATCATCAACGGCGCGTCGCGGAAGTAGCGCTCGACGTCGAACTCCGTCGAGTAGCCGTAGCCGCCGTGGATGCGCACCGCGTTCAGCGCCACCTGCATCGCCGTCTCGGACGCGAACAGCTTCGCCATCCCGGCCTCCATATCGCACCGCTGGCCGGTCTCGGCGCGCTCGGCGGCGTACAGGACGAGCTGCCGGGCGGCGGTGAGCGAGGTGGCCATGTCCGCGAGGTAGTTGCCGATGGACTGGTGCTGCCAGATCGGTCTGCCGAAGCTCTCCCGCTCCTGGGCGTACCGGAGGGCGTCGTCGAACGCGGCCTGGCCGACGCCCAGGGCGCGGGCGGCCACCTGGATCCGGCCGGTCTCCAGTCCCTTCATCATCTGGGCGAAGCCCCGGCCCTCGACCCCGCCCAGCAGTGCGGACGCCGGCACGCGGTGGTCGGTGAAGACCAGCTCGCAGCTCTCCACGCCCTTGTAGCCCAGCTTGGGCAGGTCGCGGGAGACGGTGAGCCCCGGCCCGTGCTCCACCAGCAGGATCGACATGCCCGCGGAGCGCGGTTCCGCCGTCGGATCGGTCTTGCACAGCAGCGCGATGAGGGTCGACCGCCGGGAGTTGGTGATCCAGGTCTTGGCCCCGTCCACCAGGTACCCGTCGCCGTCCCGACGGGCGGTGGTGGTCATCGCCTGCAGGTCCGATCCGCCGCCGGGCTCGGTCAGCGCCATGGTGGCGCGCACCTCGCCGGTGGCCATGCGGGGCAGCCAGCGGTCCTTCTGCTCCTGGGTGCCGTGGGCGACCAGCAGCTTGGCGACGACGGTGTGCCCACCCATCGCCCCGGCCAGGGACATCCAGCCCCGGGCCAGCTCGGCGGTGACCAGGGCGTAGCAGGGCATCGACACCGGCGCCTCGCCCCACGGCTCGGGCACGGCCAGGCCGAAGACGCCCAGTTCCTTCATCCGCTCGATCAGCGCCTCGGGGTAGACGTCGGCGTGCTCGAGCTCCCGCACGACGGGCCGTACGTCCCGGTCGACGAAGTCGCGGACCGCCGCGACGATCGCCTGCTCCTCGGTGCTGAGCGTGGTCACTGCGGGCTCCTCTCCCGGGGCAGCCGGGGTCGGTGGGCGTGAGCAGGCACACGCCGGGCTGCGCGCGACCGTGGCCCATACTGCCCGGTAACAACGGACACCGGAGTCCCGGAGGAGACCGATGACGCGCCTGGCGCAGACCGCTGATCTGACCGACATCCAGCAGGAGATCCTGTCGACGGTCAGGAGCTTCGTCGACCGCGAGATCATCCCGCACGCCCAGGAGCTCGAGCACGGCGACATCTACCCGCAGGAGATCGTCGACGGGCTCAAGGAGCTCGGCATCTTCGGGCTGATGATCCCCGAGGAGTACGGCGGCCTCGGTGAGTCGCTGCTGACCTACGCGCTGGTGGTCGAGGAGATCGCCCGCGGCTGGATGAGCGTCTCCGGCGTCATCAACACCCACTTCATCGTGGCCTACCTGCTGCGCCAGCACGGCACGCAGGAGCAGAAGGAGTACTACCTCCCGCGCATGGCCACCGGCGAGGTGCGCGGTGCCTTCTCGATGTCCGAGCCGGGTCTGGGTTCCGACGTCGCCGCGATCCGCACCAAGGCGACGAAGAACGCCGACGGCGGCTACACGATCAACGGCCAGAAGATGTGGCTGACCAACGGCGGCAGCTCCACCCTGGTCGCCGCGCTCGTGCGCACCGACGAGGGCGCCGAGAAGGCCCACGAGAACCTGACGACCTTCCTCGTCGAGAAGCCGGCCGGCTTCGGCGAGGTGAAGCCGGGGATCACCATCCCCGGCAAGCTCGCCAAGATGGGCTACAAGGGCGTCGACACCACCGAGCTGGTGTTCGACGGCTACCAGGCCGAGGACACCGACATCCTCGGGGGCGTCCCGGGCAAGGGCTTCGCGCACATGATGGACGGCGTCGAGGTCGGCCGGGTCAACGTGGCGGCCCGCGCCTGCGGCATCTCCATCCGGGCCTTCGAGCTCGCCATCGCCTACGCCCAGCAGCGGGAGACCTTCGGCAAGCCGATCGCCCAGCACCAGGCGATCGCCTTCCAGCTGGCCGAGATGGCGATCAAGGTCGAAGCCGCGCACCTGATGATGGTCAACGCCGCTCGCCTCAAGGACGCCGGCAAGCGCAGCGACGTCGAGTCGGGCATGGCCAAGACCCTGGCCAGCGAGTACTGCGCCGAGGTGACCACGCAGTCGTTCCGCATCCACGGCGGCTACGGCTACTCCAAGGAGTACGAGATCGAGCGCCTCATGCGCGAGGCGCCGTTCCTGCTCATCGGCGAGGGCACCAGCGAGATCCAGAAGACGATCATCAGCCGGGGTCTGCTGAAGACCTACAGGCTGAAGGGCTGAGAGGCGTCGGCGACCCGGGACCACTCCGGTCCCAGGCCGCCCGCCTTTCCGCCTCCGGTGCGGTGTAGGCAGGACGCATGCGCGCAGCCGGAGTGACCGAGTTCGGCGGGCCGGAGGCCCTGCACATCGTCGACGTGGACCCCGAGCCGCTCGGGCCGGGCCAGGTGCGGCTCCGGGTGCAGGCGGCTGCGGTCAGCCCGACCGACACCCACGCCCGCTCCGGCGCCTACGCCGAGCGCGATCCGGTGAAGACGCCGCCGTGGGTGCCGGGCATGGACGTCGCCGGAGTGGTGACGGAGCTGGGGGAGGGGGTCGACCACCTCGCCGTCGGCGACCTCGCCATGGGCATCGTCGTCCCATTCGGCCCGTACGGCGCCTACCGGGAGGACAAGGTGCTGTCGGCGAACTCGGTGGTGCGGGCGCCGGCCGGCACCACCGCCGTCGAGGCGTCGACGCTGCCCATGAACGGGCTCACCGCCCGGTTGTCCCTCGACCTCATGGGCCTGCGGCCGGGCCAGGTGCTGGCCGTGACCGGCGCGGCCGGTGCGTACGGCGGATACGTGGTCCAGCTGGCCAAGGCCGACGGGCTCACGGTGATCGCCGACGCCTCCGAGGCCGACGAGGAGCTGGTGCGCGGGCTCGGCGCCGACGTCGTCGTCCGGCGGGGGGACGACGTCGCCGACCGGATCCGCCAGCACGTCCCCGAGGGCGTGGACGGGCTGGCCGACGGTTCCGTGCAGGACGAGCTGGTGCTGCCGGCCGTACGCGACGGGGGAGCGGTGGCGACCGTCCGCGGCTACCGGGGCAACGGGCAGCGGAACCTGCGCTTCTTCCCGACGCTGGTGCGGAAGGTGGCGGAGGACCGGGCCGCCCTGGATCGGCTCCGCCAGCAGGTGGAGGACGGCGTGCTGACGCTCCGGGTGGCGCGGACGTTCCCCGCCGAGCAGGCCGCCGACGCGCACCGCATGCTCGAGGCCGGCGGGGTGCGGGGACGGCTGGTCCTCATCTTCTGAGTCGTCCGGAGCCGCTCGCGTTTTCCGCGAGTGTCCCGCGACCGGGCGTTTTCCACAGGCCCGGATCCAGAAATCGACGATCCCGCCTACGGTCCCGAGCGTGCGTGTCCAGGTGAGCGTCGGTCAGGTCGACGGCACGCTGCTCGACGTCGCCCTCGACGTCGACGACGACCTGCCGGTCAGCCGGGTCTGCACCGAGCTGTCCCGGGTCGCCGGCGTGCCCGGTGAGGGCGCGTGGATCGACGGCGAGCGGCTCGACGACGACCAGCCGGTGGGACTGAGCGCCCTGGTCGACGGGGTCGTCGTCCACCTCTCGGAGGCCGCGGCCCTGAACGCTCCCGGGGGTCCGCCGGTCCGGGGCTGGCAGCTGCGCGTGCTCAGCGGTCCGAGCAGTGGGCTGATCGCCGAGCTGCCGATGGGCGACCACGAGCTCGGCCGCAGCAGCGCCTTCGGGTTCGCCGACCGGTCGATGTCCCGCCGGCACGCCCTCCTGCGGGTGGGAGCGGACGGCGCGACGCTGCGCGACCTCGGCTCGGCCAACGGCACCACGCTCGAGGGCGAGCCGGTCCCCGAGGACGACGACGGCGTGGAGGTCGCGCCGGGCCAGGTCGTCCAGCTCGGCGACACCCAGCTGGGAATCGGGCCCGCGGTGGTCTCGGACGCCGCGATCGAGCCGGCCGGCCCCGGCACGCGCGCCTTTGTCCGCGCCCCCCGGCTCCTGCCCTCGACGCGCGAGGCGCGGATCCAGCTGCCGCAGGAGCCCAGGGCGCGCGAGCCGCGCCGGTTCCCGCTGGTGATGATCATCGCCCCGCTGGTCATCGGCATCGTGCTCGCGACCGTCCTGCGATCGCCGCTGTACCTCATGTTCGCCATCGCCAGCCCGGTGATGATGATCAGCAACACCGTGGCCGACCGCCGGCACAGCGCCCGCGAGGACCGTCGGGCCCGCGAGGAGTACGAGAAGGAGCTCGCCCGCGCGCACGAGCGGATCGAGGCCGCCGTCGCGCAGGAGACCGTCCGCCGTCGCGACGCCCACCCGGATCCGGCGACCGCGCTGCTCACCGCCGTGCTGCCGGGCCGTCGGCTGTGGGAGCGGCGCCGCACCGACCCCGACGCGCTCGACCTGCGCCTGGGTGCGGCCGACCTGCCCGCGCAGGTGGTGGTCACCGACCGCACCGGGCGGGACGAGCCGCCGGAGCAGGGGACCGTGCGCGCCGTCCCGGTGGTGGTGCCGCTCCGGGAGGCCGGCGTCGTCGGCCTGGCCGGACCGGCCGAGCCGCTGGCCGGCCTGCTGCGGTGGGTCGTCCTCCAGCTGGCGGTGCACCATCCGACACGCGACCTGGCGCTCACCCTGCTCGCCCCGCGCGGGCGTGTGGACTGGAACTGGGTGCGCTGGCTGCCGCACGCCCGTTCGGCCGACGGCGAGGGACCGGTGGCCTTCATCGGCAACGACCCGGAGACGGTGACGGCGCGCGTCGCCGAGCTCACCGCCATGATCAAGGCCCGGCGCGACGCGACCGCCAGTGGTGGCGGCCGCGTCCAGCCGGAGTCCTTTCCGGCGCACGTCCTCGTCGTCCACGGCTTCCGGCCGCTGCGGGCCACCCCCGGCCTGGCCCAGGTGCTGCAGGAGGGCCCGGCGGTCGGGGTCTACGCGGTCTGCGCCGACGAGGAGGAGCGGTTCCTGCCCGAGGCGGCGACCGCGACCGCGGTGTTCGACCCGGCGGAGGAGGCGCAGCTGACCGTCCGTCGCAGCGGCCACGACCCGATCGTCGGTGTGCTCGCCGAGCCGGTGTCCGCCGAGCTCGCCGAGCGCGCCGCGCGGGCGCTGGCCCCGCTGCGCGACGTCAGCCTGGCCGACGACGACGCCGTCCTGCCCGACAGCGTGCGGCTGCTCGACGTGCTCGGGATGGAGCCGCCCACCGTCGACGGGATCCGGGCGCGCTGGCAGCTGGAGGGGCGCACGACGCGCCTGGTCGTGGGCTCGGGGCTGCACGGGCCGTTCACCCTGGACCTGCGCACCGACGGTCCGCATGGCCTGGTCGCCGGCACCACCGGCGCCGGCAAGTCCGAGCTGCTGCAGACGATGATCGCCTCGCTCGCGGTGGCCAACCGGCCGGACTCGCTGAACTTCGTGCTGGTCGACTACAAGGGCGGCAGCGCGTTCAAGGACTGCGTCCACCTGCCACACACAGTCGGCATGGTCACCGACCTCGACGCCCACCTCGTGCAGCGGGCCCTCACCTCGCTGGCCGCCGAGCTCAGGTACCGCGAGCGCTGGCTGGCCGGCGCCGGGGTCAAGGACATCGACGACTATCTCGACCTGCAGGCCCGCGAGCCCGGTCGCCCACCGTTGCCGCGGCTGTTGATCGTGATCGACGAGTTCGCCTCGATGGCGCGGGAGCTGCCCGACTTCGTTCCCGGCCTGGTCAACGTCGCGCAGCGCGGCCGGTCGCTGGGCATCCACCTGATCCTGGCCACCCAGCGGCCCAGCGGCGTCGTCTCGCCGGAGATCCGCGCCAACACCAATCTGCGCATCTCGCTGCGGGTCACCGACGGCGCGGACAGCAGCGACGTCCTCGACGCCCCCGACGCCGCCCGGATCCCGAAGTCCGCACCCGGTCGCGGGTTCGCCCGGCTCGGGCACGGTGCCCTGGTGCCGTTCCAGGCCGGCCGCATCGGTGGGCGTCGTCCGGGCCAGGGCGCGGTCGCCGCCACCGTCCCGTTCGTCGTCCCGCTGGGCTGGCACCAGGTCGGGTACTCCGCGCCCCAGAAGCCGGCGACGGCGACCCGGCAGTCCGACGTCGAGATCTCCGACCTGTCGGTGCTGGTCGAGGCCGTGCGCGGCGCGGCCGTGGCCGAGGAGGTGCAGGCGCAGCGCAGCCCGTGGCTGGAAGCGCTGCCGACGAGGGTCCTGGTCGGCGACCTCGATGCGCCCGCCGCCGGCGCGGCGTCGTCGGCCCGGCTGCCGTTCGGCCTGCGGGACCTGCCGGCGCTCCAGGAGCAGCAGGTCGCCGCCCTCGATCTCGCCACCGACGGGCACCTGCTGGTCATCGGATCGCCGAAGAGCGGCCGGTCGCAGCTGCTCCGCACGCTGGCCGGCGCGGTGGGCGCCCGCTGCTCGACCAGCGACCTGCACCTGTTCGCGCTGGACTGCGGCAACGGTGCGCTGCTGCCGCTGGCCGACCTGCCGCAGTGCGGCGCGGTGGTCAGCCGGACGCAGACCGAGCGCGCCGTCCGGCTGCTCGACCGGCTGAAGCGGGAGCTGGAGCACCGCCAGCAGGTGCTCGCCGAGAGCGGCTTCGCCGACATCACCGAGCAGCGCCGGTCGGTGCCCGCGGAGCAGCGGCTGCCGCACATCCTGCTGATGCTGGACCGCTGGGAGGGCTACACGCCGACGCTCGGCGAGGTCGACGGCGGACGGCTCACCGACATCCTGATGGCGATCGTCCGGGAGGGCGCCTCCGCGGGGATCTCGGTGGTGATCACCGGTGACCGCTCGCTGGGCACCGCCCGCCTGGCGTCCCTGACCGACAACAAGCTCGTTCTGCGACTGGCCGACCGGGGCGACTACCCGCTCATCGGCGTGCCCGGCCGGCAGGTGCCCGACCAGATGCCGCCGGGCCGTGCGGTGACCGTCGACGGCGCGATCGAGACGCAGGTGGCCCTGCTCGCCGACGACGAGTCCGGGCAGGGCCAGGCCGCCGCGATCGCCGAGATCGCCAAGGCGGCGCACGTGCGCGACGCCCTCGTGCCGCGCGCGTCCCGCCCGTTCCGGGTCGACGTGCTGCCCTCGCGGATCACCTTCGACGCGGCCTTGGAGCTGCTTCCCGCCGAGGTGGGCGCCGGCTTCGCCCTCGTCGGGGTCGGTGGGGACGAGCTGGTGGCGGCCGGCCCGGACCTCACCGGTGGTGGTGCGACGGCGTTCGTCGTCGCCGGGGCGGCGCGATCGGGCAAGAGCACAGTGCTGGCGGTGATGGCGGAGTCGCTGCTGCGGCAGGGGACGTCGATCGTCGTCTGCGCCCCGAAGGCGTCACCGCTGCGCGCGTTCGCCGGTCGGAAGGGGGTCCTCGACGTCATCAAGGAGGCGTCCACGCCCGCCGGCCGCTGGAGGGAGCTCCTGGCCACGGATCCCGGGCGTCCGCTGGTGCTGGTGCTCGACGATGGCGACGTGCTGCGGGACTGCCCGGCGTCGGAGGTGTTCCGCGCGGTCGTGAAGGGCTATGCCGGGTCCGGCCGAAGCCTGGTGCTGGGCGGTAACGCGGACAGCATCTGCACCGGCCTCTCGGGGTGGCAGGTGGATGCGAAGAAGGCGCGGCAGGGAGTGCTGCTCTCGCCGCAGGGGAGCACCGACGGGGACCTGATCGGCGTGCGGGTCCCGCGCAGCGCCGTCGGCGGCCCGGTCCAGCCCGGGCGTGGCCTGCTCCACCTGGGCGACAGCTCGGTGCTGACCGTCGCGGTGCCCATCCCGCCCGCACCGTGAGCCCGGGACCGGGCTGACCGCCTGACACGACTGAGGCCGCCTGGCAGGAGCGAGGCGGCCTCAGTGGTGGTGCTGCGTGCTCAGCGGCTGAGGGCGCTGGCCAGCTGGGTGTCGGCGTCGCGGAAAGTGGCGGCGGCCTGGTTCAGGTAGGAGGACATGCCCTCCAGGCCCGCGATGGTCTTCTTGGCGCCCTGGGTGAACTCGTCGTAGGCGGCCTGGAAGTTCTTGCTGGAGCTGTCGGTGACGTAGCCGTCGGCGACGAGCTGCTCCACGAGGCTCTGGAGCTGGCCGAGCATGCCGTCGATCTCGGTCTGCCCGTTGCTGAGCCGGCCGGCGGCGTCTTCCATCTGCTGGTAGGTCACGTTGACATTCGCCATGGGGAGTCCTCACGCGAGTTCTGGGTGCCTGGTGCACCGCCGGATCGGATATGTCTTGGACCGTAACGGCCACGTGGAGGGCTCGAGGCCGCTCCACGAGCCCCTGTGGACAAACTCGGCGGAGGCCCGGGAGGCCGGATTCGCGCCCCGGGCCGATGCCCTGTTTGCTGGTCGCCGGGCGGGCGCCGGACCTGCCGGAACGGAGTGCGGACCATGGTGCACAGGCTCGTCGTCAGCTACGGAGCGCCGGAGGACCCGGCCGCCTTCGACGCGCACTACCGCGACGTACACGCACCCCTGGCCCGGCAGATGCCCGGGCTGGTGCGGTTCACCACCGGCCACCCCAGCGCGATGAACCCGTCGCAGCCGGCGCCGTACCTGGTCGCCGAGCTGGACTTCGACTCCGAGGCCGCCATGGGTGCGGCGTTCGGCTCCCCGGAGGGGCAGGCCGCGGCCGCCGACGTGCCCGGCTTCGCGACCGGCGGGGCCACGATGACCCACTTCGACGTCCAGACGGTGGTCTGACCGTGAACGGAGCACAGGCACTCATCCGGACCCTCGTCGGGGCGGGCGTCGACGTCTGCTTCGCCAACCCCGGCACCTCGGAGATGCACTTCGTCGCGGCGCTGGACGACGTCCCGGAGATGCGCGCGGTGCTGACCCTCTTCGAGGGCGTGGCCACCGGAGCCGCGGACGGCTACGCCCGCATGGCCGGGGGCCCGGCCGTGACCCTGCTGCACCTGGGCCCCGGCATGGGCAACGGGCTGGCGAACCTGCACAACGCCCGCCGCGGCAAGGCGCCGCTGCTCAACGTGGTCGGCGACCACGCGCGCTCGCACAAGCGGCTGGACGCCCCATTGGAGTCCGACATCGACGCCGTCGCCGGCACCGTGTCCACCTGGGTGCGCCGCTCGCTGTCCCCGGCCGATGTCGCCGCTGACGCCGCCGAGGCGGTGGCCGCCATCGCGACCGGGGGCATCGCCACGCTGATCCTCCCGGCCGACGTCTCGTGGGAGGACGGCGCCGAGGTGGCCGAGCCGATGGCAGCCCGGCCACTGCCGCACGTGGCGCCGTCGGTGGTGGAGGACGTCGCGTCGGTGGTGCGGTCCGGCGACTCCGTCGTCCTCTTCCTCGGTGGCGACGTCATGGCCGCCGCCGACGGCCAGCTCGCCGCCGCCCAGGTGGCCGCCGGCACCGGCGCGCGCCTGGTGTCCGAGACCTTCCCGGCCCGGGCGGCGCGCGGCGCCGGGCTCCCGGACCTGCATCGGCTGCCCTACCCGCCGGAGATGGCGATGGCCGCACTGGAGGGCACCACGCACCTGGTGCTGGCCGGCACCACCGCCCCGGTGCACTTCTTCGGCTACCCGGGCGTCCCGGGCCAGCCGGTGCCCGAGGGGTGCTCGGTGCACGTGCTGAGCCTTCCGGGTGAGGACGGCGTCGCGGCGATGCAGGCGCTGGCCTCGGCCGTCGCCCCCGACGCGACGGCCGAGGTCGCCGAGTTCGAGCGACCGGAGCTGCCGACCGGCGAGCTGACCCCGCGCACGATGGCCGCCGTGATCGGCGCGCTGCTGCCGGAGAACGCGATCGTGGTGGACGAGGCGCTCACGTCCGGCGTCGGGCTCACCGAGATGACGTCGGCGGGGCCGCGGCACGACTGGCTCTCGCTCACCGGTGGTGCGATCGGTGACGGCCTGCCCATGGCGCTCGGCGCCGCCGTCGCCTGCCCCGACCGGCCGGTGATCGGCATCCAGGCCGACGGCAGCGCGATGTACACGATCTCGGCGCTGTGGAGCTACGCCCGCGAGCAGGCCGACATCATTACGATCATCTGCGACAACGGCTCGTACGCGATCCTGGAGCACGAGCTGCAGAAGGTCGGTGCGGCCTCCGACGGCGAGCGGGCCCGCAAGCTGCTCGACCTCGGCGGTCCGGGACTGGACTTCGTCTCGATCGCGCAGGGGATGGGCGTGCCGGCGTCCCGGGCGACGACGGCCGAGGAGCTCGCGGAGCAGCTGCAGAAGGCGCTGGCCGAGCCCGGCCCGCACCTGATCGACGCCGTCCTGCGCTGATCGGTCACCGTTCGCAGGATCCGGTAACGCAGGCGCACGACACGAGGGCCGACGACGCAGCGCGCCGCCGGCCCTTGACCCCTCGCCGCCCCGAGTGGGGCGATGGCCCCGTTCCGGGCCATCACTGCGAGGGGACGCCGGCCATGGACCTGCCGATCATCTACGTGCGCGGCTTCGCCGGAGGCGGCTCCGGTATCGACAAGGTTGTGGACGACCCGTTCTACGGGTTCAACGAGGGCTCGGTCCACGTGCGCGTCGGCAAGGACAGCCGGCCGCACTTCTACCAGTTCGAGAGCCCGCTCCTCCGGCTGATCACCGAGTGGGACTACCGGCTGCTGGTGCACGGCAGCCAGGAGGCCTACCTGGAGCAGCAGCCGGACGGGTCGGTGCCGGCGAAGAGCATCTGGGTGCACCGGTTCTACGACGAGGCGGCGTCGACGTTCGCGCAGGAGCCGCAGAAGTACGTCCTGGAGGAGGCGGCCGCCGACCTGTTCCGGCTGGTCCGGTCCGTGAAGCGGAAGACCGGGGCGCCGAGGGTGCACCTGGTGGCGCACTCGATGGGCGGGCTGATCTGCCGCTGCCTGGTGCAGCGGGTCATCCCGGAGCAGACCCGGGACGGGGGCGAGCTGCGCCTGGACGCCGCCGTCGACCACGTGCAGAGCCTGTTCACCTACGGCACGCCACACGGCGGGATCGAGTTCGCGCTGGGGTTCGGGCTGTTCGAGAAGGCCCGCGATCTCCTCGACATCAACGGGGCGGAGATCTTCGGCCGCCGGCGGATGTACGACTACCTGACCCCGCGGCCGGACCCGGAGGTGGACGGCGACCCGCCGGAGGGCTGGAACGAGACCGAGATGCCGGCCGGCGGCTTCCCGTTGGACCGGGTCTTCTGCCTCGTCGGCACGAACCCGGAGGACTACGCGGTCGCGATGGGGCTGTCGTCGAAGGCGGTCGGCGCCCGCAGCGACGGGCTGGTGCAGATCGACAACGCCTACGTGAAGGGCGCGCACCGGGCCTTCGTGCACCGCAGCCACAGCGGCCGGTACGGGCTGGTCAACTCCGAGGAGGGGTTCCAGAACCTGCGGCGGTTCGTGTTCGGCGACCTGCAGGTCCGGGTCGACCTGTGCGGGCTGCAGCTGCCGGGCACGCCCGAGGACGGCACCGTCTGGCAGCTGGAGACGATGCTCTCGGTCCGCGGGCTGCCGGTGCGCATGCACGAGCAGACCACCGCGCACCACTGCCCGATCCAGATCGAGCGCCCCCGGGTGGAGGACACGTCGGACACCCCCCGGCCGCTGCTCACCACGTTCCTGTCCACGCGGGAACCCCGGCCGCTGGACGACGGCCGGCAGTGCGACACGTTGCGGCACGCCCTCACGCTGCGCCTGATCTCGCTGCGGGAGAGCACCGGGTTCTTCGACTTCGGCGACCACCTGGAGCAGACCGCCGACTTCGAGGACACCCTGGTGGTCGACATCGCGCCGCCCACGACGGAGCAGGTGTCGCCCCGCGCGTGGACGGCGTGGAACAGCGACCTCCCCGGCGCGATCCGGGACTGGCGGCCCGACGGGGAACCGATGCGCGACGAGCGGCCGGAGGAGGCCGGGCTCTGGCAGGGGACCGCCCGCTTCCCCGCCGTCTTCCGGGCGACGTTCGGCGAGCAGGCCCGGCTGGTCCTGACCGTCAGCGCGCGCCCGGGGCACGAGGACGACGCACCGGCCGGCAGCGACGTGGCGCTGATCGGAGGCGCCTCGACCTAGCGCCCGAGTCGTTCACCGCGTGGGTGGAGGTGGTGCCCGGTTGTCCACAGAACCGCTCGGCGGCGGCCCGCGGACTGACTCGTTCCCGTGCTGGCCGAGCTGTTGATCGGGGGCTCAACGACTGTCGCGGTCGGGCGGGTCGAAGGTGACGTGCACGGTCTCGAAGCCTTTGAGACGCTCGGCCTTGGCCTTGCCGGTGTAGCTCCGCCGGTCGCCGGACGTGAGGTCGACGGCGTCGGTGAACGGGGTGAGCAGTGCGCGGGGGTAGAGCCGGTCGACGCGCACCACGTTGATCTCCACGCACAGCACGGCGACGACGGCCGCCAGGTACAGGAAGGCCAGCAGTCCGAGCACCAGGGCGAAGACACCGTTGACCGCGCTGGCGCTGTCCATCACCCGGCTGACGTAGTTCACCCCGAACGTCTGCAGCAGCTGCCACAGGACGGCGGCGGTGAGCGCTCCGGGCAGCACCTGGCGCACGGTGAGGTGCCGGGTGGTCGCCAACCGGAACGCGAAGGTGAACACCACTCCGTTCACCAGCACCGAGCCCACCAGCACCAGCCCGCGCAGCACCATCCCCAAGGAGCCCGCGCTACCGGTTCCCAGCGTGGAGAGCGCCGTCGTCCCGATCACCGCCACTCCGGCGGTGGCCAGCAGCAGCAGGCTGCGTCCCCGGGCCAGGAACGGGTTCGGGCGGTTGTTGCGCGGCACGTTCCACGCGGTGTTCATGGCGTGCTGCAGGGCTTGGGCGACCCCGAGCCCGCCGTACAAGGCACCCAGCACGCCGATGACGACGCCGAGGGTGCCGCCGCTGAGGCCCTGCGGCTCGCCCAGCTGGTCACCCACGACGGGGAGCTGGCTGAGCGCGGAGTCGAGCAGCCGCTGCTGCAGCTCCGGATTCCCGGCCAGCACGGTCGCGAGGATGGTGGAGGAGAGCAGCAGCAGCGGGAAGAGCGAGACGAACGCGTAGTAGGTGATCAGCGCCGCGAGGAACGGGCCGGAGTCGTCGACGTACTTGTAGACGACGGCCAGGGGGAAGCCGACGACCGAATGGCGGCGCTGCAGGCGGTCGAGCCGGTCCGTGAGCGCCACGGGCGAAGTGGATCACGTCCGTCGCCGGCGCGCCCGCGGCGCCGGGTGGCCGCGGGCGCTGCGGGACGTTCACCCGCGTGGGTGGACGTGGCCCCCGGATGTCCACAGAACCCGTGAACGGCGGCCCGCGGACTGATTCGTTTCCTTACAGTCCGAGCCGTTGATCATCGGGCTCGACGGGGGATGGCGTGCCGACTGCTCTGGACGTCGTGGACGGCGAGGTCCGCGAACTGATCCGTCGGCGTGGGCTCGATCCGTTCCTGGACCCGGGTCCGGTGCGGCTGCTGGTGCGGGACGTCGTCGCCGACTACTCCGAGCGCTCGCTGACCTCGGCGCTGCCGCCGATCGGTGACGTCGAGTCCGTGGTCCGCGACGTGCTCGACCGGGTGGCCGGATTCGGGCCGCTGCAGCGCTACCTCGACGACCCGGAGATCGAGGAGATCTGGGTCAACGAGCCGGGCCGGGTGTTCATCGCCCGGCGGGGCCGCAGCGAGCTGACGACGACGATCCTGGCACCGGGTGAGCTGGCCGACCTGGTCGAGCGGATGCTGCGCACCTCGGGCCGACGCATCGACATGTCGACCCCGTTCGTCGACGCGATGATGCCGGACGGCTCGCGGCTGCACGTCGTCATCCCCGACATCACCCGCCGGCACATGGCGGTCAACATCCGGAAGTTCGTGCTGCAGGCGCACTCGCTGGACGAGCTGGTGGCGCTCGGCACGATTCCGGCTCAGGCGGCCCGGTTCCTGGAGGCCGCGGTCGCCTCCGGCCTCAACATCCTCGTCTCCGGCGGCACCCAGGCCGGCAAGACGACGCTGCTCAACTGCCTCTGCGCCTCGGTGCCCGCCCGCGAGCGGGTCATCACCTGCGAGGAGGTCTTCGAGCTGCGGGTGCCGCTGCCCGACGTCGTCTCCATGCAGACCCGCCAGCCCAACCTCGAGGGTGCCGGTGAGATCCCGCTGCGCCGCCTGGTCAAGGAGGCGCTGCGCATGCGGCCCTCCCGGATCGTGGTCGGCGAGGTCCGCCAGGAGGAGTGCCTCGACCTGCTGATCGCGCTGAACTCCGGGCTGCCCGGCATGTGCACCCTGCACGCCAACAGCGCCCGCGAGGCCGTGGTGAAGATGTGCACGCTGCCGCTGCTGGCGGGAGAGAACATCAGCAGCGGCTTCGTGGTGCCCACGGTCGCCTCCAGCGTCGACCTGGTGGTGCACGTCGGCACCGACCCCGACGGCCGCCGTCGGGTGCGGGAGATCGTGGCGCTGCCGGGGCGGGCCGAGAACGGCGTCATCGAGACCGCCGACGTGTTCACCAGCCGCGAGGGCCGGCTGGTCCGGGCCGAGGGCTATCCGCCGCACGCCGACCGGTTCGCCGCGGCCGGCTTCGACCTGCCGGCCCTGCTCGGCGGCTCGGCGTGACGGAGTCGGGCGCCTTCCTCGGCCTGCTGCTCGGCATCGGGCTGCTGCTGATCTGGCGCAGCGGCTCACGGGCACCCAAGCCGCGCACCGACCCCCGCCGTCCCGGCCGGCGGCAGCAGGTCCTGGCCGCGGCCGGGCTCACCGGCATCAACGGCGCCCAGCTGCTCGCGCTCCAGATCGGGGCCGGCCTGCTGGCCACGATCGTCGTCCTGCTCACCACCGCCACCGTGACCGTGAGCCTGGTGTTCGGGCTCTTCGGCTTCCTGCTGCCCTACGTGCAGGTGCGCCGGCTGGCGGGCAAGCGCCGCGCCGACCTGCGCGAGGTGTGGCCGGAGGTGGTCGACAACCTCGCCTCGGCCGTGCGCGCCGGGCTCTCGCTGCCCGAGGCGCTCGCGGCGCTGTCCACCCGCGGGCCGGAGGTGCTGCGGCCGCCGTTCGCCCGGTTCGCCGCCGAGTACCGCTCCAGCGGCCGGTTCGGGCCGTGCCTCGACCGCCTCAAGGACGACCTCGCCGACCCGGTGGGCGACCGGATCGTGGAGACCCTGCGCGTGGCCCGCGAGGTCGGCGGCAGCGACCTCGGCCGCGTGCTGCGCACCCTGGCGACGTTCCTGCGGGAGGACGCGCGGGCGCGGGCGGAGCTGGAGACCCGGCAGGGCTGGGTCGTCTCGGCCGCCCGGCTCGCCGTCGCCGCCCCGTGGGTCGTCCTGCTGCTGCTGGCCACGCAGTCGGCGACGCTGGTGGCCTACGACTCGGCGATGGGCACCGCGATCCTGCTCGGCGGCGGCGCGGTCTGCCTGCTGGCCTACCGGCTGATGCTGCGGATCGGGCGGCTGCCCGAGGACGTGCGGGTGCTCCAGTGAGCTCCGGCCTGCTCGGCATGCTGCTCGGTCTCCTGGTGGCGACCGGGCTGATCCTGGTGCTGAGCTACGCGCCGCCGTTCCGCTCGGTGCGGCTGGTCGACCGGCTCGCGCCCTACGTCCACGACACCCCGCCGCCGTCGCGGCTGCTGGGCACCGCGACCGAGCCGGGGATGCTCACCGCGGTGCGCCGGATCGTCGGCCCGTCGATCAGCAACGGCGCCCGGTTCGTCGACCGGCTCGTCGGCGGCCGGGCGGCGGTGCGCCGCCGGCTCGACGCCCTCGGGAGCGACCTGAGCGTCGAGGACTTCCGCATCGAGCAGGTCATCTGGGGCGGGCTGTGTCTGCTCGGCGCCGCCGTGGTCGCCACCGTCGGCTCGGTCGCCGCGGGGAACCTGAACGTGCTCACCGCGAGCATGCTCTGCGTCTCCGGGCTGGTCGGCGGGGTGCTCGGCCGCGACTGGTGGCTCACGCAGCAGGTCAACCGGCGGGAGGAGCTGCTGCTCGCCGAGTTCCCGGTGGTCGCCGAGCTGCTGGCTCTGGCGGTGACGGCGGGGGAGAGCCCGACGGCGGCCATCGCCCGGGTCACCCGGCTCTCCGGGGGCGAGCTCGCCCGGGAGCTCGGCGCGGCGCTGGGCCGGGCTCGGGCCGGCGTCCCGCTGGTCGACGCCCTGCAGCAGGTCGCCGACCGCACGTCGCTGGATCCGCTCGCCCGCTTCATCGACGGCCTGCTCGTGGCCATCGAGCGGGGCACGCCGCTGGCCGAGGTGCTGCGCGCCCAGGCCGCCGACGTCCGCGAGGCCGGCAAGCGCCGGCTGCTCGAGGCCGGTGGACGCAAAGAGATCGCCATGATGGTGCCGGTCGTCTTCCTGGTGCTGCCCGTCAGGACCCGTCATCTTCGTGGCCACTGCTCTCAGGCTCGCCGCCTCAGCCGGGTGGCCAAAGCGTCACACGTCCTGTCACTCGTTGGCGGTAAATCCAAAGAATGGCCCATTGTCCGAATTGCTTGACGGACTTTGATGTCTCCGCTGTTTGAGACGAGTATGAGGCCCTCGGGGGAGAGGGTGAGTACGACGGCCAACTCTGTGCCGACTGCACCATGCCGACCCTCGACACAAACCTCGGTCGCGCAATTGACATGATGAATGGCGATGAGGACTACGACGCCGAACACGTCGAAAACTTTCTATAGTCCCAGCGGTTGACAGCTCAGTGGGGCCGCTGGACTCAGGCGGCGCCGTGGCACCTTGACACCTTCGCATCTTGACACCTTCGCATCTTGACACCTTGACACCTTGACCGAGGTCACTAGCAGTCGAAGGGGCCAGTGTCGGCCGACTTTGCATTCGGAAACAATTCCTGCTACCCTGTAGAGGTAAGGAATGACCTCCGAAAAATTCCTACAACCCCAGGTTTGCAGCATCAGCCCGGTAAGAGTGTTCTCGGAGGTCCACTCTTACCGGGCATCTTTATTGTGTCCTTCCGATAAAACTTCACACGACGGTTTCAGAAACCGGACTGCCTCCCTGGAATAATGGGACCCTAGCCACATGGATGACAGGCGGTTGAGTAACAGGCGGCGGGCCAGCCGTGAAGGTAATAAGGCTGTGGAGTAGGGGAATTCCCTTCGTTGTAGTGGGTGAAGTCTCTTCCGTAGAGACTCCCCTGGCGCCGATGCTCCCGCGATTGAAGGTCCTTCTTTCACCCCGTTCTTCCGACCATGCTCCCTACTCCGTAAGGACAACAGTGATTCGCTACCGGGAGGCCGGATGCTTGCAGTCGCTGTATAAATCAGGAAGAACCTTGGTAGGGCCGGACAGTCAAAAGCACGAAATGTGATGAAGAAGAGCGACGCGGACCCTAGCGACCAAGACCCCAGGGAGAGAGTGTGTGACCGAGAGCCTCTCTCCGCAGCATCGGACGAAAGACTCAACGGCAGAAGGAATCCCATGGCAAGCGACGTTGCCGCCGGGCGGTGTTTTTCACCCCCACCTTCTAAGGGACGAGGGGGGGGGATTACTGGTATCGCAGAAATAAAGATTATCAGTCTTGAAGTATCACAGAATTCAAGATCCTCGAAATACTTCTTAGCCTTCGGAGCCGCATAGAAGTATAGAAGTGGGGGCCCAAGGGACCAGTCTGTCGTCATCCAGGACGAGTGACATACCGGACGTGGCAAACAACGGCCCTCCCTGGGCGATGACTGTGTATGCCCATTATCACGAGACGATAACAACTTTTCCCAGTCGCCAAGTTGAACGCTCGTCGGTGACTGTTGAACCTGTGTCGCACGGCCATCAACGCTTTTCTATAGAGCGCCCTTGAACCCGCTGTACAGAATACGGTCATATCGCGTACAGTCTCAGGCATGGCACCTGCACTCCTCCACGAGCCGCCCCGTGCAATCGGGTATTGCCGGGTGTCCACCGGCGACCAAGCTGAGTCGGGGCTTGGCATTTCCGCGCAGCGGTCGGCGTTGGAGCAGGAGGCTGCTCGGCGTGGATGGCTTCTGGAAATCGTCACCGAGGAAGGTGCCAGCGGCAAGGACCTGGCGGGCCGGCCAAAGCTCCGTGACGTCATGGACCGGCTTGACCGACATGAGGCTGATGTCCTCATGGTCGCGAAGTTGGACCGACTGAGTCGCTCCGTCCACGACTTCACGGGCATCACTAAGCGGGCTGCCAAGCGAGGCTGGTCTGTGGTGCTCCTCGATGCCAACGTCGACACCACAACCCTGAGCGGCGCTCTGATGGCAAACGTCATGTCGTCGTTCTCTGAGTACGAGCGCGGACTAATCGCCCAGAGGACCCGAGACGCGCTGGCCGCCAAGAAGGCCGCTGGGGTGCGCTTGGGCCGCCCTCGCCGGGTATCTCCTGAGGTCACGGCCCGAGTGGTCGCCCTGAAGGAGTCAGGGCTGTCGCTGGCCGCCATCGCACAGACGCTCAACGACGAGCAGGTGCCAACCGCTCACGGAGGCGCGCAGTGGTACCGGTCCACCGTGCAGGGGGTCCTGAAGTCAAGCGTCCTTGATGCCGCCGCTGCCGGTCCGTTGAGCCAATAGGCGCGTGGCCTTCCGTCACGCGCCTGGCCTAGACGTCCGGTCACTCCCTCTCGTCAGAGTCCATCTTTGACGTCAGCGAGGACATCTATCTCAAACGGAGTTAGTCCTGGCGGCGCTTCCAGCTCGCGAAGGTTCGTTAAGACCTCATCTAGAGTTTGCGCCCTGCGAAGTCCTAGCTGCCCTTCAAGCCGTCGCGAAAGCGCCATAGGCAACCCATACTCTTCCAGGACGGTAATGAAGGGGCTTTGAAACAGGCCCTCTAGCAGACCAGCATAGTTGCCGAGTCGAATGCTCGTGCCAGCGTTCGGCAGTACCTCCCGGGCGATACGTTCCAGGGCTTGTAGGGAGCGAGGCACATGGAATTGTGCCCATTGCCTCATGAAGTCAAGGACGTTCTCCACTGCCTCGTCAGGTCCACCGGACACGTAGGCCATCTGGTCCTCAATCAAGGGACCAAGCTCTCCCTCGTGAAATCGCAATGAATTCAGCCTGGCCGACAGTACGCCCGATGTGAGTACGCCGCCCATACGCGCGGAACCGGCCAGGGTAAACAGCAATGGCGCAGTCAGTCGAACCTGCTCAGCAGTTGGCTGTCCTCCACGCCAGGTTAGGGCGTTGGTCCAGTAAGCGGGTGCGGCCACAAGCTGGCTAGCGACTTCCAGCTGTAATTCTGGACGGATTCCGCGGTTAGTCCTCAGCGTCTCCAAACTCAGAAGCTGCTGACGGTGAACCTCCGCCATTCGTTCGCGCGAATGCGGAGCAAGCTCGTCCCAGGATAGGTGTACCAGTATCCCGTCACTTGCACCCTCGGGCTGGGTCAATACGGGTACATCCACCTCCGCATCGAAGGCAGGGGGAGCGTCGTTGTATATAACCACACGACCGACGAAGTGCCTGGACATCCGACCTGAGCGGCCAACAATGTTCGAATAGGTAAAGAAGTCGTACTTGCGGTTTCCAATCGTGTTGTCCAACACGATGACGTTCTGTGCTGATGTGTTGACGCCCTCGATGAGCGTCGATGTCGCTAGCAGTGCACGAAGACGTCCCGAGTTGAACAACCGAACCATGTGATGAGCGATTGACCGGGGGAGCCGGCCATGATGGATTCCGATGCCGAATCTTAGAGCCTTCGCCACGAGCCACTCGGGGTGAAAGTGTTCGCTCAACCAGTCGGCGGCGTCGATAACAACTTCGTCGTTAACGAGCGCATCAGGAGTCGCATCAATGAGCCATTGAGCAACGTCCCTTGTTCGCTTTGGCGAGCGGCAGTAGACCAGCGTTTGCCCATCTAGGGACGTCAAAAGCTCGGAAAAATGCTCCTGCACCTCCCCGCGCGCAACGGACACTTGGGTGACGTCTGTTGCCACCGTCCTGAACTGAGTGTGAAAGAAGACGGCACGCAGCGTTTCGTTTACGCCGCTAGCGAGGCTAGCGATATTGGGGCCGAGGAGGTAAAACTGCGCGCCAGTGGTCAGCAGTTGCCGGAACGCGACGTTCAACTGGTCTGCACGGTCATCCGGCCCCTCCGCGTCAAGCTTGTAGAACTCGTCAATCACGAAGAAGTCGATTGGGGGGAGCGGCGATACCGAGGGGAGGCGCTCCTGCGTGAGTACAAAAAGATTCCTGTCGGCTAGCGACTGGGACTGATGAGTAATAATCTTGTACTTGCCGCTAAGCCGCGTCAGACGCCGCCGAGTTTCGTCAATCAAGGCGATGGTTGGCACGATGACCACTACATTGCGGAAGTCTCTCGCCGCGAGAATAGCGTCGACGACGAGGCTCTTCCCGAAGCTCGTGGGCGCGCTCAGTACGACATTGTCGCCGTTCAGGAGGTGTCGGTATACCTCGGCTTGTTCGGCATGGAAAACAGTGCGTTCATCCGGAAAATCCACAGGGCGGTGAATCTCGTAGGCCATGAAGTCTGCGAGAGACAGCTCCTCGGAGGAGTCCAAGTAGGGGAACAGTCCGTGTTCCCTGACTAGCCCGTTCAGTAGCCCCCGTAAAGAATCAGGGACGTCGCCCTGTTGTGCGAGGATGCGAATCACGAGTTCCCTGGCGGCGCCTCTCTGGTCGCTCGCCGTCAGGTCGCTAACGGTCGTGAATATTTCGAACGCCGTGCCAGGGTCGGCTATGTCTGGAAGGGCTGTACGAGCGTCTTCGAAGGTCATCGCCACTGGCGCAGCTCCTGCTTCAGTGCGGCAGTCAAAATCTCTTTGGTTGCGAGCGGAACTAGTATTAGCCGCACCGTCACAGGAAGACTAGAGGGGATGCGCTGCTCAAAGTAGGTCCAACCACTGCGTAATTCCTCCTCTAGTTGGTCCTTGTATTCCTGGCAGACGCTTGTATGAGCCCCTGTGACGGCGCTGTCGTATGTCAAAAGGACCGGGATTGTGACGCGTGTGAAGAGTTCTTCCAGAGGAGTGTTCTTGTGCAGCAGGCTGCGTAGCTCTTGTGCGTGCGGGTGTATGTCCTCAATCTTCGACGCAATCATCAGGCGCTCGTCCTGAAGATAGTCGGCGCCAAGATGCTGTTCTAGCTCCTTGACAACACTACGGACCGCGTGAGGCAAGCTGCTGTAAAACTTTGCCTCGCCCAACCAGATCTCTAAGCCATCTTCCCCGTGTACAACGTGCACGGAGTCGAATCCCTTGACGGTGTCATTCGTGGCGGTCTTGAAGAATATCTTGGCGATGACAGTATCGCTGCCGTAGAACTGCCGACATGCCAAATGGAGAAGAATCTCGCCGGGGAGCCCGCGGTCGTTTCCATTACCGAAAGTGCGGCGGATAGCGGACCGCAGAGCATCAAGTGCCCTGCCGTGGCTAAAGCCCTTCCGCTCGCTATGTCTGAGCGCGAAGTCCAGCACCCAGTCCATGAGGTGCTCCGCCATCTGGGGGCCACGCCAAGTGCCAGCGTCGAAGTCGACGGTTAGGCCCAGCAGGGAGGGCGTCAGCGTGTCGTCAACGAGTCGGTCCGTCAGCAAGGGGACGGGAAGGTCGTCCGGCGACGGGCCGCAACTGCAATCATGCGGCACGTCGTCTTCCTCTCTGGGGGCAGCCTGGGCGACTGAGTGTATCCGGATAACAACGCCAAGTTGCCCGGCCGAGTCGTCTGTTTCTCGGAAAGTCGCGCTCCTGGCGGCGCCTGCGGCTACTTGGGGCCGGTGGCTCACCACGAGTGCCGGCGGAGAGGGGTCACTAGGGCCGATAGGAGGCCGTGGGAGGGGCGACAGCTGCGGTGGCTCGCTGCCCACGCGGCAGGTCGAAGTGTCAGCTTGTAGGGCCTGTTGAGGGGGCCTTCTCCGTGGCAGACACTCTGGCTTGCGCCAAGCGTGCGTGTTCGGATTCCACCCAGGCGTCAAACTCATGGAGGTCGTGATTGATTGCGAGGTGGTCCGCTTCGCCTCTCATGGCGGCCATGAACGCCTCTGGGTCTTTAGCGATGTCCGGGTGGAAGGCGTTCCCTGTTGGTTGAATGAACGTCAACCGAGACGGATCAAAGGTTCGGCCAACCCGCCCCTTCGTTAGTCGAACGCCGGTGAATCGGTTGAGCAATGCCGAGCGAGGGTCGGTAGCCCACTGTTCGGCGGCTGTGACGGTGGCAGCCTCCTCGACGTACTTGACTTCTGGGGTCTTTGCTCGGACCTCCCTCAACGCCTTCAAGCGTTCGACCAGCTTGTCCACGTCCGCGTCAGCATCATTCATCCGGGAGGTCGTCTCCCGAATCTGGTGGTTAATCTCCCGCATGTCTCGGTCGTCGGTGATGTAAGCGGCGCGAGTCATTCGGAGGTGCCCGAATCGCTCCAAGAACTTGCGTTCGACTATGGCTTCTAGGTTCGTTACCTGCTGGTTGCACCCGCCGCGACCCTGACATTGAAAGACGCGCACCAGCTTGCCGTGAACGTTCCTGGCATTCCGATGCATCTTGCGATTGCAGTGGCCGCACCAGACCAGCCCTGCCAAGTAGGAATACGTAGCCGCCTTCTTCGGCTCCTGCACTTCCAGCCGGGTCGTCAGTGCCCGGTGCTCCTCAGGACTCATTATCGCCAAGTCGTCCCTGATAACGGGCATGCCCGTATCGTCGCGCAGCACCTCCTTCCCGCGGGTCTTTCCACTATTGCCGGGGTTGTATGTGGTCATCCCCGCCAAAATGGGATTCTGGAGCATTCGCTTGGTCACTGTGACGGTCCAGCTTGGTGCCGAGTTGGTCCGGCCAGTTCGTGGGGCGACTTCGTCCAGGTATGCGCCGATGCTGTTGATTGATTCGCCCCGCATGGCGCGGGCGGCTGCCTCGACGACAAAGCCGATGGTGGCGTCATCCTTCGCGAGTACCTTGCCCGGTCCCTCAGAATTGGGCGCGTTGCAGTAGCCGAACGGTGCTGCTCCACCGGGCACCCGTCCTGCCTTGACCAGCGCCCGCCGAGCGGCCTTGACCCGCGCTCGGATGGCCTCAGCTTCCATCTCCGCGAAGACGGCAAGCATGGTTGCGAACGCCCGTCCGGTAGCCGTGCTCATGTCGATGGGGTCGCTGACCGACGCGACCGCCGCACCTCTGGCTTGCAGAGCTTCGTCCGCGTGCAGAAAGTCGATGACCTTGCGCGAGAGTCGGTCGACCTTCCAGACCAACGCAACGTCGAAGGACCCGTGCGGGCGACTGAGGAGGGCCTGCCAGCCCTTGCGGTGCTCTGGAGCGTTGGCGCTGGCCGAGACGCCGTCGTCAACGTGTTCCCCGACGACCTCCCAGCCCTGCGCCCGGCAGTAGTCGCGTCCGGCCTCTAGCTGGCGCTCGATGCTGACCGACTCGTCCGAGGAGATGGACAGCCGGGCGTAGAGCACGGCCCGCTTGGTGTCAGCCATGTCTGAAGGTTACGGGTATGGACCGGCAGCGTCCTGCCGGTCACCGTTCTCTTCGCCCTGTTCCCGGGGCTGATCAGCATCGTCTCGCTGGCGCAATGAGCCCGCGGACCTGGAGGAAGGACGAATCCATGCGTCTCGTTCCGCGCATCACCGCCCTGCTGGACCGGATCCGCGGGGAGGACCCCGAGCGCGGGGACGTGCCCGGCTGGGTCATGGTCACCGTGATGACCGCGGCCCTGGTGCTCGCCATCCTCGGCGTGTTCCAGGACGCGATCGTGGACGCGGTGCAGAACGCGCTCACCTCCGTCACCACGCGTGGCTGACGAGCCGGTACCGGCTCTGGACGACGGCGAGCGGGGGAGTGCCGTCGTCGACTTCGTGATGGTCTCGATGCTGATCGTCGGGCTGCTGATGGCGGTGCTGCAGGTGGCGGTCTACGTGCACGTCCGCAACGTCGTGACCGCCAGCGCCCAGGACGGCGCCCGGTACGCGGCGAACGCCGACGTCGACTCGGGCATCGGCGCCGACCGCACCCTGCAGGTGGTGGCCCGGGCGACCTCGGTGCAGACGGCGGAGGGCCTGGCCTGCAGCTCGCAGGAGGAGCCGGATCCCAGCGGCGCGACGGTCGTCGTCGTGCGCTGCTCCGGTTCGGTGCCCTCGCTGCTCGCGGCGCTGGGGAACCTGCTGCCGCTGGAGGTCACCGGCCGGGCGCTCAAGGAGGGCTCGTGACCTGGCTGCGCGCCCGGCTCGGGATGGTCGCCGAGGAGCGCGGGTCGGCGCTGGTGGAGTTCGTGTTCATCGCACTGGTGGTGTTCGTGCCGCTGGTCTACATCATCGCCGGGTTCTCGGCGGTGCAGCGCGGGGTGTTCGCCTCGCAGGCCGCGGCGCGGGAGGCCGGCCGGGCGATGGGCACCGCGCCGGATCCGGTCACCGGTCAGGAGCGGGCCCTGCGGGCGGCGCAGCTGGCCGTGGAGGACCAGTCGGTGGAGGTCACCGACATGCGGCTGGAGTACGCGCCGGCCGGTTCCGGCTGCGAGGCGGCGGGCAGCTACACCCCGACGCTGGCGCCGGGGGAGGAGTTCTCGGTCTGCGTGACGGTGACGGTGCGGATCCCGCTGCTGCCGGAGTTCATCGAGTCCAACACCGCGACCGGCCAGTTCGTCGTCGAGCGCGACCGCTACGTCGACGGCTGAGCACGTCGCGGCCGCTCCGTTGGGCGCCGGTTGGACCGGTGGGTCACTCCCGTCGTCACCTCGACGCGACCGGGGTCCCCGCCGGCGACTGGTGGCGGTCGAGCCCGATGCCGGGCAGGAAGCGGCCGGTCCGAGCCGCATAGGCCGCGTACGCCTGACCGTGCACGAGTCGGAGGTAAGGCTCCTCGACGGCGCGGACCTGCAACTCCACCGCGACGATCAACGCGAGCAGCGCCGCGACGCTGAGCCAGGTCGGCACCAGCAGCAGCATGCCGACCTGGGCGACCGCCATCGCGGTGAAGATCGGGTTGCGGACGTAGCCGAACACCCCGGTGGTGACCAGGTCGGTCCGCTCCGCGTCGTCGACGCCGATCCGCCACGACGCACCCATCCCTGCCTGTCCGGCCAGCGTGGCCGCGAAGCCGACGAGCGCCAGCAACAGGCCGACGGCGGCGAGCACCGGGTGCGGGTCGGCGGCCACGGTGCCGGTCACGGCCAGCAGCGGACCGGCCAGGCCGAGCACGATCGCGGCGACGAACAGCACCCCTCCCCACCAGCCCGCGTCGGCCGGGGTGCCGGAGATGCCGCGGAAGCCGGTGGTGCCGGTGCGGCGGTGCTGCACCCACGACCGGACGCCGAACAGCACGACGAGCGCGACGACGTACAGAACGAGCGCGACCGTGCTCATCGGGTCTGCTCCCTGGCGGTGAGCCGGAGGATCTGCGGCTCGGCGCTGGTGGTGGGCGTGCAGCAGGCGCCGGCGCAATCATCAGCGCAACCACAGCTGCCGTCGGTGTCTTCGGCAGGGTGGCCGGGGGCGCAGCAGCCCTCGCCCTTCCACGCCTGGACGCCCTCGCGGACCGCGACGGCGGCGATGACCAGTCCGGCGATCGGATCGGCCCACCCCCAACCGAGCGTTGCGTTGAGCAGCAGTCCGACCAGCAGCACGGCGGACAGGTAGGTGCACAGCAGCGTCTGGGTGGAGTCGGCGACGACCGCGGAGGAGCCGAGCGCGCGGCCGGTGCGGCGCTGCGCCCAGGACAGGAACGGCATGACGATCAACGAGGCGATCGCCAGGCCGATGCCGACCGGAGACGCCTCCGGGTCCTCGCCGAGGAACAGTGCGCGGACCGACTCGACGGTCACGTAGGCGGCCAGGGCGAAGAACGAGAACGCCATCAGCCGCAGCGCCTGCCGCTCGCGGGACTCCGGCAGCCGGGAACGGAACTGCCACAGGACGATCAGCCCGCTGGACACCTCGACGACCGAGTCCAGGCCGAAGCCGATGAGCGCCACCGATCCGGCCGCGATGCCCGCCGTGACCGCGATGACCGCCTCGACGACGTTGTAGGTGACCGATGCCCCGGCGAGCAGCTGCGCCCGGCGGCCCAGCCGCGTCCGCTCGGCGGCGGTCAGCGCTGGGTGCGAGTGCGGAGCGGTCACCGGGACGCTCCCTCGCCGTAGGTCGGGCACAGCGCGACGGCGTCGCCGGTGGCCGCCAGCAGGCGCTCGGCCGCGGACAGCACGTCCAGCAGGGGCGCGGTGTGGTTCAGCGACCACATCGACGCCCGGCCCTGCGGCCGGGAGCTGACCAGGCCGCAGTCACGGAGGCAGGCCAGGTGCGCCGACACGGTGGACTGCGCCAGCCCGAGGTGCGCGGTCAGGTCGACGACCTTGTGCTCGCCCAGCGCCAGATGGCGCAGGATCGCCAGCCGGGCGGGGTCACCGAGACTGCGGAACATGCAGGCGGCGGCGGACAGCGCGGTCGCTTCGTCGACCGACGGCTCCGGCGCAACGCTCAGGTCCGCTTTCATCGCCATACGCCGATGATAGCCGGGGAGGCCGACAGCGCCGCAAGACCTCGTCCACCGGGCGGGCGCCACGGACATACGTCCCGCAACACCGCGACCGGGCCGGTTCGTCGTCGAGCGCGACCGCTCCGCCGACGACCCTGAGCAGGGTCGCCGGCTATTCCGCCGGCAGGGTCATCAGCAGGGCGTCGAGCGGCATCCGCTGCCGCGGGGTCGACTCCCGGGCGGCCAGCACCTCCGGGAGTTCGGCCTCGGCGTCGCGGCGGCCCAGCGTCAGGACGACGAGCGGCACAACCTCCGTCGGCAGGTCGAGCAGCGCGGCGACCCGGTCGCGGTCGAACCCGCCGAGCTGGTGGACCGCCAGTCCCTCGTGCTCGGCCTGCACGGTGAGGTGCGCGACCGCCTGGCCGGTGTCGTAGACCGCCCACGGCCGCGGTGCGCCGTCCGGGCCGGCGGTCTCGGCCGCGACCACGACGAACGCCGACGCCGCGTGCGCCCACAGCTGGTTGCCCGGGGCGAGCGCGTCCCGCACGGCGGCGAAGCCGGGGGTTCCGCGGCGGGCGACGGCGAACCGCCACGGCTGGGTGTTGTTCGCGCTCGGCGCCCACCGGGCCGCCTCGAGCAGCGCCGTCAGCTGGGCGTCGGTCAGCTCGTGCGCGGCGTCCAGCCCACGGGGGCTCCATCGGCCGGCCAGCAGCGGGTGGAGGGGCACGGCGGTCACGGCGGTCTTGCTGACGGTCATGCCACCGGCAGCGTGGCGGAGCGGTGTGCGCATTCCGTGCGCTCCCTCACGCGGGGAGGCCGGCTCACCCCCACCACGCGAACTCGGCGTCGAGGATCTGCTGGGAGGAGTCGGCCAGCAGATCGCGGATGCCCGGCACCTGCCGCTGCAGCCGCGCCTCGACCTCCTCCGGTTACTCCTCCCAGCTCCAGTCGTCGATGTCCACGGTCACCAGCACGCCGCCGCGCGTCGTCGCCGCGGCCGCGCCGGTGCTGTCGGCGTCCCACCTGCCCTCGGTGCCGTCGGCCAGCTGGAGCGGTTCGCCCTGCTGCTCGTCCAGCCAGAGGCGCGCGGCCCGCTCGGCGTCCGCCGCGCTGGGATAGCGCGTGACGGTGGCCCAGACGTCCAGCAGGCCGAGGTCGAAGTCCCGGTTCTCGTTCAGCCGCCGCGACTCCAGCGGCGCGGCGACGGCGGGGTCGTCGGCGTAGTAGTACGGGTGCCGGCCTTCGCCGTCGCGGATCCAGAACGACGAGAGCTCGTACTCCTCCGCGCCCGCGATCGTCAGCGTGGCGCGGGTGCCCGCGGCGGTCGCCTCGTCCACCACCACCCACGTCGAGCCGCGACGGCCAGCAGTGCGGCCACGGCGGCGTACGCGACGGCGAGCGAGCTGCGGGTGCGTCCGGCCTTCAGCCACCGCCGTCTCTCGCGGAACCGGTGCAGCTGCGAGCGCGCCAGGAGGATCGTTCCGACGGCCGCGGCGAGCACGAGCAGCCAGACGAGGACCGACGTCGCCCAGCCGGACGCGCCGATCTTCCAGGCGCGGTGGTCGGTCGGCGGGTAGACGCCGTAGCGGTCGCCGTCGGAGGGGTCGCCCTAGGCGATGGCCTCGCCGTAGGGGGTGTCGAGGTAGTAGTTGGTGCCGCCGCCGCGCCCGGAGCTCTCCTCGGTGCGCGTGACGTGGGTGTCCTCGCCGACGGTGAGCACGAGCCCGTCGCCGCTCAGGGCCCGCACGCCCTGGTAGGCGTCCGCACCCATGCCCGGCGTGAAGACGGCGAGAGTCGCGAGCACCGCCAGCGCCGCCACGGAGACCGGCGTGGGCCCGCCGCCCCGGTTGCGGCGCAGCATCGGTGCCGTCTCCGCCGCCTCGCGGCCACCGGGCAGGAACCGCACCGCCCACGCCGCGACGAACAGGACGGCCGCGGGCAGGCCGAGCACGATCGGGATCAGCGGACCCCACTTTTCCTGGATGCGGACATCGACGCTGTCCGACGGGTCGTTCTGGCCGGCGGCCAGGAGCAGCGCGAGCACCGCCGGGAAGAGGAGCAGGACCAGCAGGAACGCGGCTCGCTGCAGTCGAGCGCGCGTCCGGGCCAGGCCGCTGTGCCGGGAATCGGGCACCCGCTCGCGCGACACCGGGACGACCGGCAGGTGCTCGGCCCGCGGGCTCCGGCGCCGCCACCGCTGCCGGCTCTTCGCGCGGTTCACCGGACCTCCTCGTCGCGCTGCCCGCGGGGTCGCGGTCCAGGTCCGGACGGGACCGTATCCCGTCCGGCCGGTCGGTCTGATCGCCCGGTTCGGGGGTGTCGCGCACGCAGCGTCACGCGGCGAAGGGCCGGTTCGCCTGGTCGGGTGAGCTGATTGTCCGTGGCGGTCACCCGGCCCCTACCGTGACGGCGTGCTTCCCCGCAGGTCAGCGTCGCTCGGCCTGCTGAGCCTCGTGCTGTGCCTGTCCGCCTGCTCCGCCGAGGTGTCGCCGCCCCCGGATAAGCCGGCCGCGGTGACCGACTACGAGCCGCCGTCCGGAGCGCCGTCGCTCTGCGCGGGCCTGGCCGGGTCGACGCACTTCCTCGACATCCCCGCCGCGATGGGCGATCTCACCGCCGGTGTCGACGCGGTGGACGGGCGCAGCCGCCTGGCCGCCGCCCGTGGAGAGCTGCGGGCGCTGGTGGCCGACCTCCCCGCCGGCGACCACCCGGAACTCCGTGCGGCGACCGACGACCTGCTCGACGCGATGCTGGCGGTCCTGGACACGCCGCTCACCGAGGACGCCCGCGAGGACGTGCTGACGACCATGGACGAGTTCGTCGCCCAGCTGCAGCCGGTCTGCGAGTTCCCCGCATGAGGGTCCTCGGAGCCGGCGCGTCCGTCCTGCTGGTCGCCGCCGCGGTGCTCGCGGTCCCGACCGCCGCGGCGGCCGCTCCCGCGCCGGACCTGTGCGCCGTGGACGAGGCCCGCGGAGCGGTGCCGCCCGAGTTCGTGCTCGACGCCTGCGTGGACGCCGGTGCCATCACGGTGCGCAATCAGCTCGACGTCCCCGTGACGGTGCAGGCGACCGGCGACCTCGGCGTGCCCGAGTGGCGGGTCATCGCGCCCGGTCCGGTCCATGCCTTCGCCCGGCAGCTGACCTCCGTGCCGGTGCTGGCTCCGGGCGACGTCCTCCGCTGGCCCCGCGGCGCCGGCGCCGGCGACCTCCTCGTCGGAGAGCTCGAGCAGGTGGCCGCGCTGCCGGTGCGGAGCGCGCTGCAACCGCTGTTCCCGGGCTCCGCCGACCTCACCGCACTCGCGACCGAACTCGGAGGCGCGCTCGCCGCGCGGGCCGAGTGCGTTCCCGGGCGCAGTGTCATCGAGCGGGTCGCCTGCGACCCTTTCTTTTATACCCATCTGACGCTGCCGACGCAGGGGATAGTGTAGATACCGGTGGCAGTCGACTCATTCAATACATAAACTGTCATAAGACGCATGACACGTTACATAGTTGTATTACATAGTAGATGCAATATAGCAACGACACATTGACATCATAAGACCACATCTGATTAACGAACTCTGTACAGCATAATTAG
>NZ_POQU01000026.1 GCF_002938425.1 Blastococcus atacamensis
GCTGGAGCAGGCCGCGCATATTGCCTGGCACGAGGCGCCCGCCCACCCGCAGGCGGCCCCGCACCCCTCCTGCTTCGGTTCGACCACGAGACGCGCACGACTGCGGACGATCGTCCGTAAGGACGAAGCGCGCATGACGCGCGGTGAGCTCGGCGCCAAGCAGTGGCTCGAGCGCCTCGTGCCTGAGTCGAATTGGACCGACGAGGATTGCGCAGCCGCGATTCGGGTCTTCGGACTCGTGTCCGACGTCCACACGAAAAAGGGCTTGGAGGCCGCTCGCGTCATTCCGGACGTCGATGGTCAGCGGCACCCGCTCTATGCCATCGATGAGCTCTATCTCCGTGGTGAGGTGACGGGTGTCGCGACGAATCTGCCACTCGTCCGCCCCTCCTTGCTCGAGCGCCCCGGTGTCGTCGACGTTCTGACTGATCAGGGATTTCGGGCGGCCGACCCCGTCGAAGAACTCATCCGATTGGTCGACTCGATCGACCGACGTTGGGGTCACGCACAGTGGGGCGCCCTCTGGCAGCTCGTCGACAAGGTCGGCGGCACCGATGCCCGTGACATCCTGCTCGGCTATGTCGGGCGCGGTGGTGTTCTGCGGGTGCGGGCGCGAGACGGTGCCTGGCACGAACCTAGCGAGGTGGTCGTCGCCGGCCTGGTCGAGCCGCTTGATCCGGCTCTCGTACTCGACGAGGCCCTCCACGGCCTTCATCTCGGGATCCTGGAACTGATCGGCGTCGGAATGAGGCCGCTCGTCAGCGCAGCACTGCTCCGGGACGCGACCTTCCAGGAGTACCGGAACACCCGACGAGAGCTGTACCTCCAGGTGGCGACCGGGCGCCGGCCCGATCCGCTCGCACTGATTTTCGATCGCACGGAAGGGCTAACCGGGCTCCAGCTTCTCCGCCGATTTGTCGAGACCGGCGACCAGACCGCGCGGCTCCTGTGGACGAGGGAACTGCTCGAGGCGGACCAACCTCGTCAGTGGCAGCTCGTACACAACAAGCGCCCCGACCAGTTCCTGCCGCTCGACTGCCCCGCTCCTCACATCTGGACGGTGCAACGTTTCGGCAGTCTCGACACCCAATGGGGTCCCCGACCGACCCGGCAGGCCCTTGCTCGCTCGTTGAGTCACTTCGCGCCCTACCTCCCCGTGGCACGTAACCCGGCGGCGGACACGCTGGATCTCGTGCGCGACCTCGAGGCCGTGCCCGTCGACACCTGGCGGGAGTTCCTCACGCGGGTGCCGACGGCGGGTGACCCGGTCGTCCTCGGGCGGCTGTTGGCCGTGGCTGCGGCCGAGCTCCCCGAGAAGGAGACTCCTGTCGCGCTCCCGGCGGTCACTTCCGGGGTGGGTGCCCTCGTGCGCCCGTCGGATCTCTACCTTGCCCAGGACGAGGACGAGGCCCGCGAGCTCGCCTCGCGAGACCTTCCCCACGTCGTCGTGGAGGACGAGGCCGCCACCTTGCTCACCGCTCGATGGGGCTGCCGGCTCGCCTCTGCACACCTGCGAGTCGAGGTCCTCGTGGATGCGCCCCGCACGCCGGTCGGTCTTCTCGATCGCTACCGCGGCCTGCGCCCCGTGGCAGGCAATCGACTCGACGGCCTCCGCCTGGTCGAGTGCAGCAGCGTCGTACGCCAGGTGACCGCACCGGACGGCGTTGATGCCCGTCCGGAGGACATCGCGATCGACGGCGACACCGTCTACCACCTCGACACACTCAGCGACGAGGAGCTCCTTGAGCGCCTCGCTGAGAAGTTCGAGGTCCCCCTCACGACGACGACCGTCGATCAGATCCTCCGGGACGCCAGGACCGAGCAGCTCAACACCATGATCGCCACCTGCCGCCTGGAGCGGGACCACGCGGCCAAGCTGCTTGTGCTCCGCGACCCCGCGGCGCTCGAGAGGCGGCTACCCAAGGGGCTGATCGACTCCCTTCGCCGCATGGGCCAGGACCTCACAGCCCACGAAGTCGCGAGACTCTTCCTCGACGTCCACGGCTACGACGCGCTGTGGGAGCTGCGCCGGGAATTCGAGGAGTCGGGGCTCCCGGTCCCCTCCCAGTGGGCGGGGACGTCGCCTGCCATCAAGTTCGTCAGCGAGCTGGGTTTCCCGGCGGAGTACGCCGGCACGCCCGGCAACCACCTGGCGGCCGACCTGACGGTCGCTGGCCCCCCGGAGTTGGATCCTCTGCACTGGTATCAGGAGCGGTACGCCGACAAGATTCGACAGCTGGTTGTCGAGCGCGGTCGCGCCCTGCTCTACCTGCCGACCGGCGCAGGGAAGACCCGGGTAACGGTGGAGGCGTTCGTGCGCGCCTTCACCGAGGACGACTTCCGGGGACCGCTGCTGTGGATCGCCCAGAGCGAAGAACTTTGTGAGCAGGCCGTGCAGACGTGGAGCGTTGTCTGGCGGCAATTCGGTGACCGTCGACCCCTGCGCATCGGGCGGCTCTGGAGTCGCAACGAGGTGGCCCAGACGGAGGACGATGTCAGCGTCATCGTGGCGACGGACGCCAAATTGGCGGTCTGCCGCGAGAAGGACGATTACGACTGGTTGGCGAATCCGTCTGCGGTGGTCATCGACGAGGCGCACAGCGCGATCGGGACGGACATCACCGCCACCCTGCGGTGGCTGGGCATCGACAGTCGCCGGACGTCCCGACCGCTCTTGGGTCTGACCGCAACTCCGTTCAAGGGCCGTAGTGCCGAGGGCACCGAGCGACTCGCAGCGCGCTTCGACCGCAACCGATGGAACGAACTGGGTGAGGATCCCTACGGAACCTTGCAGCAGATGGGCGTCCTGTCCCGTGTTCAGCACCGTCGACTGCCCGGCTCGGACTTCGTGCTCGACGCCGACGAGCAGCGCAAGACCAAGGAGCGGGGCCTACTGCCCAGTCAGGTTCTCGAGCGGATCGGTCGCGACGAGGCTCGGACCCTGCGCCTGCTCGAGGACATCAACGACCTGCCCGCCGACTGGCCGGTGCTGGTCTTCACCGCCTCGGTCCAGTCGGCGCAGGTGCTGGCCGCCCTGCTCAAGTATCGAGGAATCACAGCAGCCGCGGTCAGCGGCGCAACCCGCATCCACGAGCGGCGCCGGGCGATCGAAGGTTTCAAGAACCGGGAGATCCGGGTGCTGACCAATTGCAGCGTCTTGACCGAGGGCTTCGACGCACCCGGCGTCCGCGCGCTGTACGTGGCACGCCCGACCTTCAGCCCTAACGCCTACATCCAGATGGTCGGCCGAGGTCTCCGAGGCCCTCTCAACGGCGGCAAGGAGGAGTGCCTCGTCGTGAACGTCGAGGACACCTTCGGCCAGTTCGGCGAGAGCCTCGCCTACAAGGAGTTCGACCACTTGTGGGACCAGGACGGTGGCGAGCCGGCGTGAAACTCGTCCCCGCCACCTCGGCTCTCGGGCCCGTCGACAGCAAGGCCGAGCTCCGCGTCGCCCAGCTGCTCGAGCAGATCGACTTCGCCTCCCCCGTGGCCGCGCTGTACTCGGTGCACCTGCCCGTGCACGAGTACAAGCGGATGTCCGAGATCGACTTCCTCGTCGTCTGGGACGACACCGTGCTCGTCGTCGAGGTCAAGGGCGGCCGACTGGGACGTCGGGCCGGGCTGTGGACCTTCACGGACCGTTACGGCCGAACCGACGAGAAGCGGGAAGGCCCGTTCGAGCAGGCTCGCAGTGCGATGTTCGCGCTGCAGCGTCGGGTTGAGGAGAAGCTCCCCTCGGTGGACGTCGCCTGGGGTTATCTCGTCGTGACCCCCGACCAGACGCTGCCGTCGGACATCGAGTGGCACCCGGCCCAGTACGCAGGCCACGAAGCCATGTCCGTATCGCGCATGGCGAAGGCTCTGACGGACGCCCGGGCACACGCCCACTCGACCCGGTCGCGTCCGGTCCGCGGGGGTGCCTACGGCGACCTCATGCGGGTACTCCGTCCCGACTTCGACTGGGTGCCGACCCTGGGTGCCTTCGGTCCCCGGCTCGAGCAGGAGTACGTCCGGCTGGCCGAGCGTCAGTACGACCTGCTCGTCGGAGCCGAACGCCACAAGCGCGTCCTCTGCGTCGGCGGCGCCGGTTCCGGCAAGACGCTCCTGGCGACGGAGACTGCGAGGCGCGCCGCCTGCACCGGTGCGTCGGTGCTGGTGACGTGCCGCTCACCTCGTCTGGCGGAGCTCCTTCACGCCCGTCTCGACGGGACCGGGGCCACGGTCGTGCCCTTCGACCGTTTGGACGCGTCGACGACGCCGGCCGACGTGCTGGTCGTCGACGAGGCGCAGGATCTGCTCGACGTCGACAGCCTCCTGGTGCTCGATGAGGTGGTTGCCGGGGGGCTGACCGGTGGGCGCTGGCGCGTATTCTGCGACCCCAACAATCAGGCCAACGTCGACGGGACCTTCGACGCGGCCGCCTTCGACGAGCTGGCTGCCTCGGCCGTCGTCGTCGATTTGCCGTACAACTGCCGCAACACGGCTCAGGTGGTGGCTCAGACCCAGCTCATCACCGGTGCCGACATCGGTGTCGCACGCGCAGGCGAGGGCCCGCAGGTCGTGTGGGAGCAGTGCCCGGACGACGAGGCGACTGCCAAGTTGCTCGATCTGCGGCTGAAGGCGTTGCGCCGGGATGACGTCGACATGGCCGACGTCGCCGTCGTCACACTGCGGCAGCGAGTCGAGGACAGCGCGGCCGTCGCCTCTCGGGCCTACCGCACCGGCCGCCTTGCGTCGGTCTCCGGCACGCCTGTCGCCGGCACCGCGTTGCTAGTGACGGCATCGGAGATCAAGGGTCTCGAGGCCCGCCACGTCTGCGTGATCGACGTCGACGAGACCGACGACGCAATCGCCCGCGCACGGCTGTACGTCGCCATGACGCGGCCCAGGGTCAGCCTCTGGCTCGGGGTCTCGCCTCACGCCTGGACACAACTCGCCCAACGCCCGAACCCGTCGGAGGACCCCGGTGACCGCTGAGCTCGATCTCCCCGATGTGCGGGAGCGCTTCGTCGGCCATCTGCGCGGTCAGTACCTCGGCCCACAGGACGGGCAGGACGAAGTCCTCCGTACGCGTCCCGACCGGCACTACCTCGTGGGAACTCTCTACCCACGGGCGCAGACGGCCGTCCACCACGACGGGTCGAAGCTCGGCGACGAGCCGCTCGACGACGACCTGGATGAGCCGATCGAGCTGGCCAACGCGTGGCACCCCGCCTCGGCCGCCGTGTCCTTCCTCCACGACGCCGCGGCCCTCTCGTGCACCGTCACGGCGGGCCGGTACGAGCGGGCGGAGACCGAGGAGGACGGCTGGCGCCGGACCCCGATGCAGGCCGACGACGTGGACCTCGCCCCGGACGCCCCGACGCGAGCTCTGTTCGACGGCCGGGCCCGACTCGTGTCCGTCTGGCGTCGGACGGCCGACCGATGGCTGGTCACCGTGGCGGTGGAGAACACCGCCGTCCACGACGACGCGGACACGCCGCCGCCCACCGAGAAGTGTCTGTTCCAGGTCCACGTGCGCTGCCGGACCGTGGACGGGGTCGTGCACCCCTACCCCTCCCCCGACGACCTCAGCGACGACCCGGAGGAACAGGAGCTCCGTCTTCTGTACCGAGCCCGCCGCGCCTACGGCGTGGGCCACGGCTGCTCCGTGAACTGGACCCTGTCCGAGAACGGGAACGTCACCGAGGTCGAGACGGAAATGTTGCCGATGACCTCGGTGCCAGCGACGAAGGGTCCGGAACTGGCCTCACCGGCGCTGTCGCTGCGCCGGCTGGCCGACGCGAGCTCCTCCGTCGAGGACCTCTGCACCGACCTCGACGCGTTCGTGGACGCCTACAAGACCTGGGCGGACGAGCGTGCCGCCGAGATCGACACGCTGCCGGGACACCACCACGACGCCGCGCGTCGGCTGGTTTCCCGGATCCGTACGGCGAAGGACCGCATGCGCGCGGGCGTCACCCTCCTTCGCACCGACGCACGAGCGCTCCTGGCCTTCCGACTGGCCAATGCCGCCATGCGCGAGCAGATGCTGCAGAGCGCCCATGTGGAGAGACTTCCGGGCGAGTTCGGTCGGCCGCTCGCTCCGCGCCCCGAACAGCGCGAGCCGACGTGGCGACCGTTTCAGCTCGGCTTCCTCCTGCTCACGCTGCCGTCGATGACCGACGACCGCCATCCCGACCGGGAGACGGTCGACCTCATCTGGTTCCCCACGGGCGGCGGGAAGACCGAGGCCTACCTCGGACTCGCGGCCTATGAGATGGTGCGTCGCCGGCTCGACCGGGGACTGGCCGGCGGCGGCACCGCCGTCCTGACCCGGTACACGCTGCGGCTGCTCACCACGCAGCAGTTCCAGCGGGCCGCGACCCTGATTTGCGCCCTCGAGCGGCTGCGGGACGACCACCCGGCGCTGGATCGCACGCCCCCGTTCTCCATCGGCCTGTGGGTCGGCAGCGGCACGACGCCGAACGACTACGAGACGGCTCACAAGCAGGCGGTCGACCTCAAAAAGGCCCAGACGCCGGTCAGTCCGTACCAGATCCAAAACTGCCCGTGGTGCGGAACACCGCTGTTCCCGGAGAAGCGCTCGAAGGAGGCCGCCTATGGCGTCCGGACGACGAGGTCTACGTTCGAGCTGTTCTGCCCCAACGACGAGTGCTCGTTCCACGACGCCCTGCCCGTTCAGGTGGTGGACGAACAGATCTTCGACCACCCGCCCACGTTGCTCGTGGCCACGGTGGACAAGCTGGCCCGGCTGCCGTGGCTGGAGGACGCCGGTTCCTTGCTCGGCCTCGGCAACGTCCCCTTCGATGCCCCCAGCCTGGTCATCCAGGATGAGCTCCACCTGCTCTCCGGACCGCTGGGGACGACCGTCGCTCTCTACGAGTCGGCCGTGCAAGGGCTGCTGGGGTGGAACGGCAAACGACCGAAGGTTGTCGCGTCCACGGCCACCATTCGCGCGGCCGACCATCAAGTGCGCAGTCTGTACGGCACGGTCGTGGCTCTTTTCCCGCCCAGCGGGCTGTCCGCCGACAACAGTTTCTTCGCGGTGCCCGACCCGACCAAGCCGGGCCGCCTCTACATGGGTTTGATGCCGCAGGCTCACACCCAGGCGTTCGCCACCGTGTTGGCGTCCACGGCCCTCCTGCAAGGCCCCGCACAGCTGGAGCTGGACGGTGCCGCCAAGGATGCGTACTGGACGGTCGTCGCATACCACAACAGCCTGCGGGAACTCGGCCGCACGGTCACCATCGCCCGGGACGACGTCGAGAGCATGCTCCTGGCCCGATCGAGCCCGGAGCATCCGAGTCGCAGGCTCAAGCGTGACGGCGTCGTGGAGTTGACGAGCAACGTCCGGCCGGAGCAGCTTCCGCAGATCCTCGCCCAGCTGGAGCGCAAGGCCGATCACGCGGAGGCCGTGGATCTCCTCGCCACCACCAACATGTTGTCGGTGGGTATCGACATCAGCCGGCTGGGCCTCATGCTGATGAACGGCCAGCCGAAGACGACGTCGGAGTACATCCAGGCCACCAGCCGGGTGGGTCGCGGGAAGGTGCCCGGTCTCGTGGTCACCCTGCTGCGTGCCTCGAAGCCCCGCGACCGGTCCCACTACGAGGCGTTCCGCGCCTATCACGAGGCGCTCTACCGCTACGTCGAGCCCACCAGCGTCACCCCGTGGTCCCTGGCCTCGCGGGAACGGGCGCTCAGCGCCGCGCTGGTCATGATGGTCCGCCACGGCGTCGGGCTCCGGTCCAACGAGGATGCCGGGGAGTTCTCGGCGGACGATCCGCGGGTCAAGGCGGCCGTGGAACGCATCCGAGCCATTGCGTCACTCGCCGATCCCGACGAGGCGCAGCGGGTGACGGACGAGCTGCAGCGGCTCGTCAACGAGTGGGATCACCGCGCGTCCGAGGCGGTGGCGCGTGGGGAGAAGCTGCGTTACCGGTCGCCCAAGGGTGAAGCGCTGCTCAAGGAGTTCGGCGAACGGAAGGACGGCTGGGAGACGATGCACTCGATGCGCTCGGTGGACCGACAGGTTCGGGTGCTCGCCATCGGGGAGACCGCTCGATGAGATCGCTGCGCCTCGGTCAGACCGTCAGCCCCTTCGGCGTCGGCGCGATTCTCGACGTCCTCGGGGAGTCCCTGATGGCCACCGACATCAGCGAGTGGCCGTACGAGCACACCGTCCGCGTCGAGTCCCCACGACTGGAGGAGAAGCTCGGCGTCAAGGAGTTGCGCTCGCCGCCCAGTTCACCTGCGGAGCCGTCCAGCAAGGCGCCCGGGCTCAAGTACGAACGGTTCCCACGCTGGCTGTTCTGTCAGAACTGCCGCCGCATGCACAGGTCGAGCACACACGAGGAGACCGGCAAGGCTCCGGCGTGCGCCGCCTGCGACGGGCACCTGGTCCCCATGCGCTTCATCGCCGTCTGCACCCGCCGCGGGCATGCGATGGACGTCCCGTGGGACACCTGGGCGCATTCCGAGTACGAGTCCGAGGACCAGCGGAAGTGCCAGAACCGGAAGCTGCGGTTCGAGACGCGTGAGGGTGGCACCCAGGGCCTGGCGAGCCTGGTCATCCGGTGCGAGACCTGCAAGGCGCGCCGGCATCTGGGCGACCTCACGGCCAAGGACTCCCTGAAGCGCATCGGCGTGCGCTGCAGTGGCAAACAGCCGTGGCAGCGAGGCGGATTCCCTGCCTGCGACGAGCGGGTCGAGGTGGTTCAGCGCGGCGCCACCAACGTCACCATGGCCGACGTGACGACGGCGTTGGACATCCCCGAGCCGGCGCGCCCGCCACGTGACCACGTCACCGAGATCCGGCAGCACCGGAACTTCGAGGACGTGGCCTCGGCTCCGACCGGCCCTCGCGCGGCGGTGCTCATCGGACTGATCGCAGAGGACGTCGGAGTGTCCGAGGACCTGGTCCTGCAGGTGGCGCAGGCGGGAACGGCCTCCTCCGACGATCTGCTCGAGACCCGGGCGGGCCTGCTCGCGGACGAGTGGCGGGCGTTCCAGCAGGTCGGCGACGACCCGGATGCGCGAACCGGCAGCCGGGACTTCGTCATCTCGCCGTCCACGATCGTGGCCAAGGCCTCGAATGCCGTCGAGGACGAGCTGTCCGACCGGATCGAGGACGTCGTCCTCGTGCACCGGCTCCGAGAGGTCCGCGTGCAGCACGGATTCCGTCGCTACGCCCTGGACGCCGACCTCGTGCCGGTCGAGCTCGGACCGCGGATCCGTGAGCGATGGCTGCCGGCGGTCGAGTCCTTCGGGGAGGGCATTTTCCTGGCGCTCGACGAGGACGAGGTCGGCCGGTGGGAGGAGCAGCCGGCCGTAGTGCAGCGTGCCGCGAAGCTCGAGCGACGGCGGCAGGAGAGCCTGCTCGGCTCCCGGCTCACGCCGGTCAGCCCGCGTGTCCTCCTGGTGCACACGTTCGCGCACCTGCTGATGCGCCAGCTGGCGTTTTCTTGCGGCTACTCGGCAGCGTCCCTCCGGGAACGCGTGTACGCCTCCCCCGGACCCGCGGGACAGGCCGGTCTGCTCGTCTACACGGCGTCCGGTGACGCAGAGGGTACGCTGGGCGGGCTCGTGCGACAGGGCGAGGAGCCCCGCCTCGCGCGCAGCGTTGTGGCGGCGCTCGAGAGCGCGGCCTGGTGCTCCGCCGACCCTGTCTGCCGAGAGAGCCCAGGGCAGGGGCTGGGTAGCCTCAACCTGGCGGCCTGCCACGGCTGCAGCCTGGTCGCGGAGACGTCCTGTGAGAGCAGTAACGTGCTGCTCGACCGCGTCCTGGTCGTCGGTGACGACGAGACCCCGGGCTACTTCGGAGACCTGGTGACCGCGATCCGCGAGGAAGCCGCACGGAGGAACGTCTGAATATGTACGCCCTGAGGCGTGGACGGCCGTGAGCGCAGACTCCGTGTGCGTCGACTACCCGTGGCTGGAGCCCACGGTGCACAAGAGGAACGGGCGCTACCGGGTGACTCCCGCCGGCGACATCGAGCTGGTCGCCTTCCGGGACGGTGTCGAGGTCCGTGCCACAGGCACGGAGCGGCATCCGGAGCTCGGTGCGATGGTGCACCGGTGCTCTCGACAGGACCGGTCCACGTGGTTCTCGATCAACGAGTGGCGCCACGTGCTCCTGAAAAAGGACGGCCGAACCCTGTATGCCGGGCGTTACGACACGCCCCTCCGCTTCCAGCTGGATGGAGAGACGATCTTCACCGAGGCACCGCGGGGCCTGCGTCCGGGGCAACCCTGGGCGGGGCCGCGGACGGGCATGAAGTACACGCTCACCGCGACGGGCAAGGACGTCTACGGCAAGCAGCGGACGCCAGACGGCGCCGAGCGGAAGATCTTTCTCAGCTCGTACCTGATCGGGTGTGACCTTCACGTGTCGGAGTGGGGTCGGCACAAGTCACGTGGCGGGGCCGTGTACATCAACGAGAGCCGCGAGCTCTTCGGGCCCGGGGACGACGATGACTACGTCTACCTGGGCTACGTTCCGCTCGACACCTGGTTCCCACGTCCCGCGGTCGAGGACGACTGACGGCGGCTGCTACGGGGATCAGCCGGAGGTGAGTCGCCGGGCGACCACGTCGGCGATGGCTCGCGCGAGCGGCGGCGGGACGGCGTTCCCGATCTGGCGGGCGATCTCGGCCTTGGTACCGCACCAGAGGTGCCGCTCGTCGAAACCTTGGACGACCGCTGCCTCGGCGTGGGTGAGCGCTCGGTTGACCTGGTCACCACCGTTCTCCCATTGAGGGTGAAGGAAGCGCCCCTTCTCAGGTCGGAAGAACTCCGTGCGAATGGTCACGGCGGGCTCGTCCCACTTGAGCCGTCCGAGGACGTCGCCTGCTCCCCTGGTGTGCCGGCGCCAGCAGGGGTACTGGAGGTCGTCAGGCAGATCGAACCGGCCCTGGCCAGGCGCGATGTGCGCGTAGCGAACCTCCGAGATGAGGTCGTGGTTCCGCGTGATGTGCAGGTCCCGGAGCTTGAAGGTCCCCGGGACCTCGTGCCCCTGGAAGTCCACGACACTCTCAGGGAGCCAGGTTTCGCGCACCTGGGCATCCAGGACTACGGGCCCCTCGAGGAATGCCTGCCGCAAACCCACCCACTGTTCCAGGCCCTCGCCGGATGTTCTGGCGTGCGTCTGTCGCGGCGCGTCGACCGGGCCGACCCGCGACCCGACGACGATGGTGCGGATGCGCTTCTGTGGTGTGCCGTAGTCGGCAGCGTTCAGTCGGAAGACCTGGGTGTCGAAGTCGGCGAGCTCGCCCTCCTCGCTCGCCGCCTGCAGGAGCAGTTGAAACTCAGGGGTCTTGGCGAACCTGTCGACGTTCTCGAAAACGAACATCCGCGCGTCGGACTCGCGGACCACCCTTACGAACTCGCGCCACAGCTGGTTGCGCACGTCCGCGGGGTCACGCTTGCCGAGGGCGGAAAATCCCTGACACGGCGGCCCACCGATGACAACGTCGACGCGTGGAACATCGGTGTAGCCGGCGATGTCCCCCGCGAACGTGTGACGTCCGTCTGGATCGAAGTTCGCCGCGTAGGTCGCCGCTGCCGCGCGATCGACTTCAACAGCGCCGATGCCCATGAAGCGGCCCTCGTCGAGGAAACCCCGCGTCATCCCCCCACAACCGGCGAACAGGTCGAGCATCGTGAAATCAGGCCCCCGCACAGCCTCACGCTAGCCGGCACCGATGACGGGGTCCGCCAGCGACCCGCCCTCGTGGCCTTGACCTCTGCCGTCAGGCAGTCGGAGTTCCGTCACACGCGCACCCTCGGGAACACCAGTCCCCCGCAGCCCCGGCGCCAACCGCATCGCCTCAGGGCAGCGGCACGTGTGCTTACCCTCTCGACGGCAAGCCAACGAAGGGGACTCGGTGACAACGGGTACGACGGAAGAAGTCGATCAGCTTTACAAGGTCTTCCAACAGTTCACACAGTCGATGACGCCGCACGACGCCGTGAAGAACCTCCAGCTGTTCGGCGCCGACGAGTCGATCATCCGCGCCGTCCGGGAGCGTCACGATGCGGAGAGCCTGCGCATCCGGAATCTCGACGAGCCCTCCTCGGTGTATCTCGACGGCAGACAGACCTGGTACACGGGCCCCGACATGGACAACGACCGGAACTGGCCCGCGCTCATCGCGTCGTTGCGTCACAAGGGATTCGGCGACGAGAACATCGAGGCAATCGACAAGTCCTCGACGAAGGTCGTCGCGCTGCTCGACCATCCGAAGCAGGCTGCCTTCCGGACGCGTGGGCTCGTCGTCGGCTTTGTCCAGTCGGGCAAGACCACGAACTTCACCGCCGTCATGGCCAAGGCGGCCGACCGCGGCTACAAGCTCTTCATCGTCCTGTCCGGCATCCACAACACTCTTCGCCGCCAGACACAGATCCGACTTGTCAAGGATCTTGTCGAGTCGAACCCCGGGCAGTGGCACCAGGTCACCAGCGAGACCCATGACTTCCGGCCACCGCCCAACCCGAAAGCGTTCTTCGCCTCGACGGACCAGTGCCTGCTCCTGGTCGTCAAGAAGAACGCCGCCGTGCTGCGAAAGCTCCGGACGTGGCTTGCCAAGGCCGGCGAGTACCTCGAGAACTGCCCCACACTGATCATCGACGATGAGGCCGATCAGTCGACGGTTGCCACCGCCAAGATCAACCCGTTGCTCTTCGACGTCCTGAGCAAGTTCCCCAGAGTCGGTTACGTCGGGTACACGGCGACGCCCTTCGCCAACCTCTTGATCGACCCATCGGTGGACGAGGATTTCTATCCCCGGGACTTCATCGTCAACCTCCCTCAGCCGGTCGGCTACCACGGTACCGAGGTGCTGTTCGGGCGAGAGCTGCTCGACGGAGAGGATCCTGCCGACCTTCCGGGCGGCTACGACATGGTCCGGGTCGTCCACGACGACGAGGTGGATGACCTGAAGCCTCGCAGCAAGAAGGAAGCCGCAACCTTCCAGCCGGCCGTCACGCGCTCGCTGCAAGCAGCGGTTGAATGGTTCTGGCTGGCGACTGCCGCTCGACGTGCGCGGGGCGGAGGCAACCCGCACTCGACGATGCTGGTCCACACGACCACCGAGACCGTGGTGCACGAGGCCTTCAAGGAGCCCTTGCTACACCTGCGCTCATCGATCGCGGACCGACTGGACAACGACGACGCGCGCACCCTCAACCGTCTGCGGGCGACGTGGGAGCGCGAGACCCGCCTTGTCCCAGCCGAGGATTTCGCCGAGGACAAGGTCCCATTCGACGTTCTGCTACAGCACCTACCGAAGGTCGTCCGCGAGACGAAGATCATCGTCGACAACTACCGAAGCACCGACCGGCTCAACTACGAAGCCGGGCCGGTCACCGCGATCACGATCGGCGGCAACACCTTGTCGCGAGGCCTGACCCTGGAAGGCCTCGTGTCCAGCCTCTTCGTCCGGGCCGTGTCCGCCTACGACACGCTGCTCCAGATGGGGCGGTGGTTCGGCTACCGGGACGGGTACGGCGATCTGCCGCGCATCTGGATGACCGAGGAGCTGGCCGAGTGGTTCAGCCATCTCGCGACTGTCGAGGCCGACATGCGCCGCGACATCGACCGCTACATGCACAACCCGGCGGAGACCCCGATGACGTTCGCGGTCCGCATCCGATCACACCCGAAGATGGCCATCACCAACAAGGCCAAAATGAAGTCCGCCATCCTCTCGCATGCCGCCTACGGGGGGACGCTCGTCGAGTCACGCTTCTTCGACGTCACGCCCGAAGGGAAAGCACGGCTGGCCGGAAACGTCGCTGCCGCCCGCTCGCTGCTCCACGACGCCCATCGGCACGGAGTCCGGGCTGAGCCACCGCGCCCAGAGACCGCTCTCTTCACCCAGGTGCCCCACGACGACATCGCCGCCTTCCTGCGCAGCTACGAGTTCCACGAGCGTTCGTCTGACGCTCACCGCGGGCGGCTCTTGGACTACATCAGCAAGCGCGCGCGTAAGGGCGCGCTCAAGCAATGGAGTGTTGCCGTGGTCGGCAACTCCCTACCCGGCGCCACGACCGGTCGATGCAGCCTCGGCGCCGACATCGAAGTGCGGATGGTCAAGCGTGCCCGGCTCGGTCATGAGTCAGAGCTGGACCCGGAGTCGGAATCGGCCTTCGACGGCGTCGCGGACATCAAGACCCTCAGCAGCCGGCGGGACGAAACCATCGATCTCGACATCAGCGGCAAGGACATCGGCGGTCGGAGTCAGATACTCAACCTGCGCACCAAGCAGCGACCGGATCAGGGCTTGCTTCTTATCTATCCGATTGAGCCCGAGTCAAAGTCCGAGAAGATCGGCCGCCGGCCACTAGACGCTCCGACGGACGACGTCGTGATTGGCGTAGCCCTGGTGTTCCCGAAGCCGCGGCCGGGTACGTCGGACACGGACGTCGAGTACTGGAGCGCCGACCTGTCCGGGGTCGCGGTCGAGGAGGAGGACCTGTCGGTCCTGGACCAGGACGACGAGGCCGCGTGACGCTCGACGGCGCACAACTCGACCTGATCTGGGCCACTGCGGCCGGTCGTCCAGTCGTCTCCGCCTTCCGCACGGCTCCTATCGGGGTCAACACACCCCAGGGAGCCGTGCAGGCGGGAGTCGACGCGGAGGGACACCGTCACCTACTGGTGCCCTTGGCATCCAGGCACAGCCTCCAGGAGATCCTCGACGGCGACGCCGTCATCCTCCGCCAGCGGGCCCTCGAGGACGAGCACCGTTATCAGCAATACGCCTCGCTCGAACTCGTCGACGAACGTCACGCCGATCTGTTCACCGCACTGTGCGTCGAGGTGGCGGAGCGGGTCGCTGCGACACCAGAGCGGGCCGTCGCCGCACTGCGCGATGCGCTCAAGGACTGGCGCGCGCTCCTGGCGGGCAATCGTCAGGTCCTCCCCTCTTCGGCTCTGGCCGGCCTCTTCGGAGAGCTGCACCTTCTCCGGTCGATGCTCCTCCAGGACACCGGCGCCGCCGCGTTCTGGACGGGGCCGACCGGGTCCGCACAGGACTTCCACCGCGGCGGCCGCGCTGTCGAAGTGAAGACGACGACGGCGCCGGAGGGTCGGTCCATCCGTATCCACGGCACCGACCAGCTCGACGTCGAGGCGCCTGGGCAGCTGCTCCTGCACTGGCTGCGGGTCCAGTGCGACCAGGGGACGTCGGTGCCTGAGCTCGTCGACGACATCATGCAGAGAACGGATGACACCGCCGGCTTTCGCAAACGGCTGCAAAAGGTCGGCTACTACGAATCGGACCGTGACGTCTACGCGCGGAAGAGCTTCGACGTCATCGAGGTACGTACGTACGAGATCGGCCCGGGGTTTCCTCGGATCACACCGTCGGGACTAATCGGCGACGCCGCGCTCGGCGGGGTCGGGCCGGTCGAGTACAGCGTCGATCTGGACGCCCCGCCGGCCGACGCTCGTCGCATCCATATCGATCCGTCCGAGTTCCTGCTGGAGCGCATGTGATCACGCCACGCTGGTGGTCGCAGCCCTTTCCTCCGACGGGTGCAATCGCCTCGGAGGGGATCCGCAACCAGCTCGGGCGGCCACCGGTCGACCCGCTGACGGTGTTCGTCCGGGAAACCGCACAGAACTCCTGGGACGCTCGACTGCCCGGCGTCGAGACGGTCTACCGTCTCGAGCTGACCACGGTGGCTCCCAGCTACCGGCCCACCTGGGAGCGGCTGCTCACTCCGCCGGCGGCCGTGCAGGAGCACCTGGGTGTCGGCCGGGCCGTGAGCACTCCCAATCTCCGCCTCCTGTCGGTCGTCGATCGAGGCACGAAGGGCTTGGGCGGTCCCACGCGAGCGGATGAGCTTACCGACGGCCGCCGCGACTGGATCTCGTTCGTGCTCAACGTCGGCGAGAAGCGCGACACCTCGCTGGGGGGCGGCACCTACGGCTATGGAAAGGCCGTTCTCTACCGCCTGTCCCGCGTCGGCACCATTCTGGTGTACACGCGAACGGCCGACGAGACGGGTATCCTCGTCTCCCGCCTGATCGGCATAGCCCTGGGGCGGTCGTTCGACAACCGCGGACGGGTGGATACGGAGAGCAGGCCGTTCACCGGTCGTCACTGGTGGGGTGACGTGCGCGACGATCACGTGGAGCCCCTCGTAGGCGATGGGGCCGACGAGGTCGCGCGCTCGCTCGGACTGACCCCGTTCGAGTACGGCGAGTCGGGTACCACACTCGTCGTCATCGACCCCGATCTCGACGACTTCGAGGACATGGAACAGGCCGCGCAGCACCTGGCCGAGACGATCGCGTGGCAGCTGTGGCCGATCATGCTGCCCGAGCGCGGTACCGATCGCCTCGCGCCGGTCGTGGTGGCGGCAGGCCGTGCGTTCCCCGTACCGGACCCTTCCCGTGTCTACCCACTGCGGATGTTCGTCGCCGCTCATCGCCGTCTCCCCACCGACAGCGCGACGACGCTCGACTGCGGCAATCCGCGAAAGCGGCTGGGGCGCTTTGCCCTGGAACGCTCGGTCGTCGTTCCGATGTCCCCGAGCGCGGTCTCTCTTGCCGCCAGCTTCGCGGGCGTCGACGGCGACCCGCACCACGTGTGCTTGATGCGGTCACCGGAGCTGGTGGTCCGCTACCACGAGGGGCCCAGCACCAGTTCCGTGCACAGCGTCTACGCGGGCGTGTTCCGTGCCGACGACCAGCTCGACGACGTCTATGCCGCCTCCGAGCCGCCCACGCACGACAACTGGGTGTCCGAGCAGTTGACGGGGCACGAGCGCACCTTCGTCAGAGCCACCTTCATGCGGCTGCGCGAGCAGCTGGCCGTCTTCCGCGCCCCGGCACAGAACGCGCCCTCGACCACGTCGCGGACGGCCCTCGGCGCCGTCAGCAACTACCTCGGCGGACTCGTCGCCGCTGCATTCGCAAGCACTGATGAGCAGCCGGGTCGACGGGAATCAGGTAGGCCCGGCGTCCCGAGAACACCCACGAGTGGCAGCGGTCAGGATTCGCCCAGCAGCCTCAACGGAAGCGGCGGCGCCGGCTCATCGCCCGCGACCCGGGCGCGGGTCACGACCTTGATGGAGCCGCACATCGAGGCAGCGAACGGGTCGGTCGTCCTCGTCGCGCGCTACGCCGTGACGACCCCTGGCCCCGTCCGGCTCGACGCCCGCCTGTCCGTCGCGACCTGGGAGGGGCGCGAGGACGAGCCACCGGCCGGCGCGGCCCGACCAATGGTGCGTGAGTGGCGCACCGCCCACGGCACGGTCACCGACGAGTTCTGCGTCGTGAACGGGCCGGCCGAGGTCGAGCTCGTCGTGGTCCCCGTGCCGGACACCGCTACGGACATGAGCGTCGTCGCCACGCCGCTCACGGAGCTCACCGAGGGCGCGGCATGACCCGGGTCTTCCCCTTCCTCCGTCCGCCGTCCGACGTCGTCTCCGTAGGTCCTTGGTCCCGCCTCTCCCCCGACGGGACCGAGCCGCTCCCTGACACCCTCGTCGACTGGGACTACAGCACGACGCTGTCCCTGCACCGGCCGGTGTCCGTCGACGGCCTCCGGCTCCGCGAGCTGGCCGGCCTCACCGAGGATGCTGCGGTCGATCTGACCGTGCAGTGGTTCGCGACGAACTCGCTGCTGCGTGGGCGGGCGTGGCGATCCGCACTTCCGGTGGAGAATGCGTTCGACGTGACGATCGAGTGCGCCCTCCCCGGCGACGATCTCGGCGGCGCACTGGAACTCATCACGAGCGTCACGCTTCGTTCATCCTCACCGGGGGCCTCACCGGCGGCTCCGGCCCGGCCCGGCAGCGTCCTGTGGTCGGATCGCCAGCGGGTCGTCCTCGAGGGCGAGAACACGCTCTTCCCCATCGCGACCGCGGACTTCCACGACCTGCCCTACCCCACCGGCGCCGGCTGGTACCTGCACATCGACGAGGACCTGGACGGCGCAGCCCTCGGGTCGATCCTGCTGCTGGTCAATGAACGCCACGAAGTCGTGATGCGTGCTGTCCGGGCGGCCTCCGCTCCCACGGAGGCGGACCAGCGGGTCCTCTCGACCTTGCGGGCAGACGTTCTCCGAGTGCTGGTGGAACGGGCTCTGACCGACGAGGGCCTGCAGGAGGACGTCGATCACCCCGTCGGCTCACTGGGAGCGCTCCTGGTCAGCGTCGTCCGTAACGCCTTCCCGGCCTTCTCGATGGAGGCTCTGCGCCGGGAGCGTCAGAACGCCCCAGCACTGTTCAGCAGTCGCCTCCAGGAGACGTCTCAATTGCTGGTGGCATCGTGAGCGTCCTCTACCCGCGACTGCTCGGGGACGCCGCGCGGGAGCTGCACAGTCAGTACCAGCACGCTCCGATCGCCAAGCTCCAGGAAGGGCACGCTCTGCGCCACCCGTCAGCGGTGTTCGCCGCCACCGGTGGGCGGCGTGTCACTGCGGAGGAACTCCAGCGCCTGCGGGAGGACATCCTGACCGTCGCTGCGCGAGCCGGCTTCCCGAACGAGGGCCGACGCCAGGACCGGATGGACTTCGACGTCGAGGTGGCGCAGCTGTTGCACCGGCGGTGCGGGTTGGTCGCTGCGGAGGCATCCGTCAGGCCGATGTGGGCGTTCCTCGCGCTCGTGCTGCTGCCCGATGTCTCGTACTGGCGCTTCCCCCGCCCCCCCGGGGACCGGGTCCTGGGCACGGACATCACTCGGCACGTCTGGGGCAGGCTCTGGTGGCGAGCACACCTGCTAGCCCTGCCGCAGGAACACGAGCGGTACCGCCTTCTGGAGACCTTCGGCGAGGCGGCCTTCGACCAGATGTACGCCCGCAGGAGGTCGATTGGTGGTAGCCGCATCCTCGTCCGGGCCGTTGCAGACGCCTGGCCGACGGTGGACCGGGGGCGGGTCCCTGAGCGGACGCTGCTGATCGACGTGCTGAAGCGCTTGTCCCGGTGGGGGGCGGTGGTCGACTTCGAGTCCCTGGACGACGATGAGTTGCGGCGCCAGGTCCAGGAAGCGGTGACCGAGTCCGCCGCAGTACTGCGCGCCGTCTACGTGCAGGACGTCGGGCCACGCCACGCGAGCGACCGGACGCTGGGCTAAGCCTGGCGGACCATCCGCTCGATCACGTCGACCGCTGCGACTGGATCCTCGTGTTCCCAAAACCGGAGAACCGTCCATCCGAGTTCGTGCAGGCGTTCATCAGTCTGACGGTCACGCTGCTGGTTGCGTTGGAGCTTCTCCACCCACCAGTCACGGTTGGCCGTGGGCGTCGTCGCGTGGGTCGGGCAGGAGTGCCAGAAGCACCCATCCACGAACACCGCCACGCGGCGTCGAGTGAACACCATGTCCGCCCTCCTACGGGGCAGCCCGGTGATCGCAGCATCGACCCGATACCGCAGACCTCGACGGTGCGCCTCGCGCCGGATCGCGACTTCCGGTGCGGTGTCCCGCCGACGGGCACGGCTCATCCGAGCCGCCACCTCGGGAGAAGAGGCAGGAGGGCGGGCCGACACCCAGTCAGCCTCCCTCACAGCTCCGATGTGGTGGGCGGTCGCCGCGGGCGCCTCGTTCTTCTCAGACTCACCAGCAGTCCACTGAAGGGACGAAACTGTCGGCAGGCGCGCTTAACGTCGGGGCCAGACCGCGCTCGATAGTGTCGTGGGGAAGGATGCGCATGCCGCCTCGGGCATGCGCCGGCACGAACGGTGGGTGCTCGCTCGATGGGTGAAGTGGACCTGGACCCTCATCTCGTCGCTCCCGCGGCAGCGCCCTTGCGAGTGATCGACCTGTTCGCCGGCTGCGGTGGCCTCACCCAAGGCTTTACGGAGACCGGGCACTACAGGTCCGTTGCTGCGGTCGAGCACGACCTAGCTGCTGCTGCCACGTACGCCGCCAACTTCGGCGAAGACCACGTCCATTGGGGCAAGATCGAGGACTGGGTCACCGGAGACCTCCCTGATGCTGACGTCGTCGTTGGCGGGCCTCCCTGCCAGGGCTTCTCCACCCTGGGCAAGCGCAGTCCAGATGACCCTCGCAATGAGTTGTGGCGTCACTACATGGAGACGTTGGTCAAGGTCCGCCCCCGGGCATTTCTGATCGAGAACGTCGACCGTTTCGGTGCCAGCGACCAGTTCCAGATGCTCCGCCAGGAGACCGAGCCCGGTGGATGGCTCAAGGACTATCGGATTGACGCGCGCATCGTGCGGGCCACGGAGTTCGGTGCGGCGCAGCTCCGCCGACGCTTCATCGTCGTCGGCACCCGCCGGGACCTGCCTACGATCGCCGTACCTACTGGCTCAGTTCCCAAAGAGGAGTGGAGGACGGTGCGCCAGGCCCTCGAAGGTCTGGCTGAGGTCGTCGACCCAGAAGATCAGCGGCTTCCGTTCATGACGACCGAGGCGTTCGGACGTCTACTGCCTGGCGTCTTCAAGTCCCCCGACCTGCATCTGACCCGGAACTACCAGAAGTTGTCCCTGGACCGGTTCGAGCACATCCCGGAGGGGGGCGACCGCCGCGACCTGCCCGACGACCTGAAGGCCAAGTGCTGGCTTCGTCACAACTCCGGGTCGTTCGACGTGATGGGGCGCATGCACTGGGACCGCCCCTCAGTGACTATTCGGACCGAGTTCTTCAAGCCTGAAAAGGGCCGTTATCTTCATCCCGAGCAACCTCGCGCGATTACGCACCATGAAGCCGCCCGGCTCCAGGGGTTCCCCGACGAGTTCCAGTGGTGTGGCAACAAGCAGGACATCGCCCGCCAGATCGGCAACGCCGTGCCGGTCGAGCTGGCGCGTGGCCTGGCCGAGCACATCGCAACTGCACTGGGGCGCTGATCTTCCTTCCGCGCGGGGCACAATTGCTCGGTGACACTCGCAGAGGCGTTCCAACGGGCATGTGAAGATGCCGTCGTCGAAAGCCAGCGGCTCGGCTACACCCCGACGGCCTGGATGAGCATGATGCATGGCCCAGGCGGTGCAGTCGCTGCCGCCCGTCGTCTGCTGACCAGCGGCGATGTACAGACAGGTTTCGAGCGCCTTGTTCGGATTGGCAGGCGAGACCTCACGGTTGAGGCTGCCGTGCTCGACGAGCGCTGGGCCGACCTCTTCGACGAACCTCACCGCGCAGCGGCTCGTTGGCGGCTGTCGCAGGTAGACGGCACTGGGCAACCCTGAGCTGACGACGACGCGCAGTCGCCCGAGCCACCGCCGGGCTACCCGCTCGCGAGTGCACAGGCCGGGGCTTAAGTCGTAGTCTGCGGAACGCCCTCGGATCAGGGGAGCCCGCCTAACACGGATTGAGGTGCCGCTCCGCGCGTCGCCCACTCCGACGTCACTGCCAACTCCGGGATTGGTGCCGCCGCCCCTGTCCGCCGTCGCCACATCAATGCAGTCACGGATCAAGGACATGGAGCAGGGTCGCTCGGCCGGGGCGGTAAGGGCTCAGGGCTGCGGGTCGCTCGGATCCCCAAAATCTGGCCGGCCTCGGCCTCGGGTTGAAGCCGCTCGATCCGCTCGCGCTCCTCGGCGGCGACGACTGCTCGCTCGCCCTCGGTCGTGCAAGCCAAGAGCACCTCGTCGTGCCGGTCGCGTTCGTCGAGGTGCGGCCGCGATTCGTGGCCGCATGCCGCGATAATCCCCGATGAGCGCCCCGAGGCTGAACTGTTCGGCACCGGGCTCCCACGGACAGAGCCCGGTGAGCGGCAGGCCCGCGTGGGCGGCGATCCCCTCGGTCGTGAGCCCCGACCTCGACTCAACCTTCTATCGGGACGCCAAGAAGACGGTCGAGACGTCTGGTGCTCGTATGCTCACGCACGCGCGCGGCGGGCTAATGCTTCATCGCCAGCTCACCCCGCCGAGCGGCGCATCGACCACATCTGGGCTGGGCGCTCAGACTGCATGGCGACGTCCCACGGGATTGCGCCGTTGACGACTTCCTTGCGGAAGTTGCCGATGGTGACGCGTGCCAGCTCGGGATCCGCCGCCACCCGCGTCGCCAGCTCGATCGCCCGGTCCTCGACCGCCGCCTCGTCCAGCGCTTCCCACGCCAGGCCGAGCTCGACGGCCTTGTCGCCGTTGATCTCCTCGCCGAACAGCGCCATCGCCGCCGCCGCCTCCCGGCCGATCAGCCGCGACAGGATGACGAAGTGGCCGCCGCCGGGGTGCATCCCGCGCTTGAGAAAGCCGGCCAGCAGCCGGACGTCCTTCGCCACGATCCGCAGGTCGGCCGCCAGCAGCATGTTCATGCCAGCGCCCACGGCCGAGCCGCGCACCGCGGCCACCGTCGGCACCTTCACCTGGCCCAGCCGGTAGAAGGAGTCGTAAATCTTACCCATGCCCTCGTAGGCGTCCGGGGCCGCCGGATCCTTGCCGGCCGAGGTCAGCGTCGCGACGTCCCCCCCGGCGCAGAACGACTTGCCGACGCCACGGATCACGAGCGCGCCGACCTCCGGCTTGGCGTCCACCTCGTCGAAGGTGGCGATCAGCTCGTCGGCCATCCCCGGAGTCAGCGCGTTGCGCCGGTCCGGCGCGTTGAGCGTCACGATCGCGACGCCGCCGTCCACCTCGAGCAGAACCTCACCAGTTCCGGTCACGAGCCCACCTTCCTGCCGAGCGGACCGACCCTGCCGCCGATCACGAGCACCTGACAGGCATCAGACCACGCGACGCTGACTGCCACACCGGCACCCTGACGGAGCGAACGCTCAGTCCAGCCACCCGCAGAGCGAGTTGTGCTCTACCAGGGCCTCGCGGCGCGGCACATGCCCCGCGTCCACAGGCTGTCGGATGTGCCTCTCGTCGAACTCCTCGTACTCACTACCTTGGAGATCCGGCGCCACGCGCACCGTCCCGTACGGCAGCACAGTGACCAGCCGGAGGTCGAACAGAGTGTGCAGGTCCGCCCGCAGCAGCAGCCCGTTCCCCGCCGCATGCGACCCGGTCCCCCGGTACGGGCGGATGTGCGCCGCCTCCAGGGTCGCCTCCACCCGGGAGCCGGAGATGCAGCACGTCCGGTCGAACGCTCGCAGCAGACCCTGGCGGAACGCCTGCTGGCCGCGTCGCACGGCGATCAGCCGCTGGGCGTAGTCACGCTCGTCGACCGTCGGCGGTACGTCGATGCCCGCGGCGCGGAGCAGGTCGGCGAGCGCTTGCTCCACCGTGCTGGCCGGTGGACCGAACACGGCAGCGACGGCCGCCGTCGATGCCTCGTCCAGAGCTGGGAACTGGCCGAGCCGAATGGTCGCCTGCAGCCCCGCCAGAGCCGTGGCTTCCGCGCCGGCCATGGCGATCGGCACCGCCGGCTCGGTCAGTACGTCGATGCCGAACAGGTAGCGGTACCGCTGCGGCTCCGGCCACGGGACCTCATTGACACCGCGCGGCGCCCACGCATCGGTCGTCGCCCGGCAGTGCGCCAGCCAACCTTCGCCGCTCTTCCAGAGGAAGAGGTCATCGCCGCGCCGCACTCGGGCGCCACTACCGGACGGCGTGCCCCACAGCGAGTTCGCCTTGGCGATGTCCCAGTTCGAGTCCGTACCCACGGCGATAGCGCCGATCCAGCCCGTCAACAGTCATGACCTCACCCGTGATCACCGGGGTGAAGGCATGTCCTGGCCGGAAGCCTGTTGGGCCGCGGTTCGCTACCGCCGAACGGCGGCCCAGCCATACTGCGGAACGGTCAGCGCCGATCAGGTGCGACACCCCGATGGCCAGCGACGGGAAAGCGCGACTCGTTCGTCGTGAGCTTCTTCGTCGCCTCGGCACCGAGGTCGACCCCGGCGACGTCCGCCAGCCGCACGAGGTACAGCAGGACGTCGGCCAACTCGTCCCCCAGCCGCTCGCGCAGCCGGGCATCCACGTCGCCTTCAGTGGCCGAAGCCGGCAGCCACTGCACGAGTTCGGCCACCTCGCCCACTTCGCCGGTCAGTGCCAAGGTGAGCGACTTCAGGTCGTGGAAACGTCCCCAGTCCCGCTCCTCGGTGAAGGTCCGCATGCGCGCCGTCAGGTCGGCCAGGTCGGTCACCGGCTGAGTATCGGTGCCGGGGAAACAAGGCCGCCCCGGCTAGGGTGACCGGAAAGCGGAACGACTGGCTTCCGAACCTTGGACATGCCCCTCCCGCACGTTGATTCGTGCTGCCCGGGGACAGGTTCGTGCCACTGCTTCGCACCTCTGCCAGAGGTCTCGCCGATTTCGCGCGAGCCGGCCGCCTCGGTTCCACACTGGCGAACCAGATGTCGCACCGCCTGAGCCGCTCGGCCGGCGCAGCCGAGGTGCGCTCCTGGGACGCGAGCCTCGCTGCCCTCGCGGCCGACCTCGAGCAGGCGGGTCTGGACGACGTCGAAGTGCTCGTCGAGTACCAGCTGCCGCTGTCCAGCAAGCGGGTCGACGTCGTGCTTGCGGGCGAGCACCCTTCCCGCGGCGGTCCGTCGTACATCGTCGTCGAGCTGAAGCAGTGGACCAAGGCCTCGCTCTTCGAGGGCGACCCCGAGCTCGTGCTCCAGCCGAGCTACGGAAGCCGTCCGGTGCTCCACCCGGTCGCGCAGGTCCGCGGCTATGGCGAGTACCTGCTCGACTTCCTCGGCGTGCTGGAAGGAACGCGGGATGTTCTCGCCGGCGCCGCCTACCTGCACAACGCAACGGACGACGGCGTCGCCGCCTTGCGCAACTACCCGCAGGACGAGCTGGGCCGCTTCTTCACCGGTCAGGACCGCGGCGACTTCCACGCCTTCCTGCGCAGCCGCCTGTCCCCCGCCAACGCCTCCATCCACGCCGACCGTCTGCTCCGTTCGTCCGTCGCCCCGAGCAAGCAGCTGCTCGCGGTCGCCGCGGAGGAGCTGCGCACCCGGGAGCAGTTCGTGCTCCTCGACGAGCAGCGGGTCGCCTTCGACCTGGTCCTCCACGAGGTGGAGAAGGCCCGGCACGGTGACCACAAGAGCGTCGTCATCGTCTCCGGCGGCCCCGGGAGCGGGAAGAGCGTCATCGCGCTGTCGCTGCTCGGCGAGCTCGGACGCCGCGGCATCCGCGTCGCCCACGCCACCGGCTCGCGCTCCTTCACCCAGACGCTGCGCCGGGTGGCCGGCCACCGGGCGCCCCGGACGGCCGCCCTGTTCCGGTACTTCAACCAGTTCATGGACGCCGACCGCAACGGCCTCGACGTGCTCATCGCCGACGAAGCGCACCGACTGCGCGAGACCTCGGCCAACCGGTGGACAAAGGCCGAGCAACGCACCGACAAGCGGCAGATCGACGAGCTGATCGACGCCGCGCGGGTGCCGGTCTTCCTGCTCGACCAGAACCAGGTCGTACGCCCGGGCGAGATGGGGACCGTCGAGGACATCGAGAAGCACGCCCGCGAGCGCGGCCTCGACGTCCACCAGATCGACCTGTCGACCCAGTACCGCAGCGGTGGCAGCGGCGAGTACATCGAGTGGGTGGAACGGCTGCTGGGTCTGGCTCCGGGTGGTCCGGTTCCGTGGGCCGGCGACGAACGCTTCGAGGTGCGCACGGCGCCGTCGCCCTCGGCGATGGAGACGCTGCTGGCCGAGAAGCTGGCTGCTCATCAGAACGCGCGCATGGCCGCCGGCTACTGCTGGACGTGGAGCGACCCGCGCGCCGACGGGTCGCTGGTGCCGGACGTGCAGATCGGCGACTGGTCGCGGCCGTGGAACCTCAAGGGCGACCGTTCCGTCGGCGGAGCGCCGCCCGCCGCCCTGTGGGCCAGTGACGACCGCGGGTTCGGCCAGGTCGGCTGCGTCTACACCGCTCAGGGGTTCGAGTACGAGTGGAACGGTGTCCTGCTCGGGCCGGACCTGGTCTGGCGCGGCGACCGGTGGGTCGCCGTTCGCAGCGCCAATCGTGACCCCGACTTCCGCAACACGAAGAAGGTCGGCGACGCCGACTTTGATCTGCTCGTGCGCAACGTCTACAAGGTGCTGCTCACCCGCGGGCTGCGCGGCGTGTACCTGCACTCGACGGACGCAGAGACACAACACTTCCTGGAGCGCCTCGTCGGCTGAGGGGGGTCAGGTCTCCTGACGGACGACGACGTCGCTGACCCGCTGCGCCAGCTGGACGTACGTCACCGGCCCGCTCTCCGCCAGCTTCTCGACGCGCGAGAGCCGGATGCTGCGCTGCCCCGTCTTCGCCAGTACGTCTCGAGGCAGCACCCAGAACGACCACTGGTCGACATCGAGCGCGTCGTAGGAGGCGTGGTCTTTCGCCGTCAGGACGGCGAAGACGTAACCGTCCGCGTTGTACGACTCCGCCTCGCTGTAACCCTCGGCTGACGACCACGTCCGGGCGCGGAGCCCGCTGAAGGTGACCATGGAGAGCCGGGACTGCTCCCACGCCTGCAGGTAGGCGCCGGACTTCACCTCCAGCTTGAGGCCTTCGGGGGTCACTATGTCGTAGGCGTCCCACTCGATCCGGGGCCGGTGCGCGGCGCCGAGTGCCCGGGCCACCAGGTACTCGGCGAGCATCGAGCGCACGGTGTTGGCGCGAAGGTCGGACATGCTCCATGCCCAGAAGTCCCGAACGGTCCCTGCGCCGTCGATGCTCTCGTCGCCCGTCAACAGCCGGGTCTCCGGCGGCCTGCCCCAGGTTCCAACGTCCTCAGGACGCGACGCGTCCACCGGATCGAGGTCGTCCACTGCCATCAGTTCTCCTCCTGCAACGTTGCGGCGCGCCGTTCCCTGACCGCTCGCGCGAAGCGGCTGGCCAGCTTGAGGTGCTCCGGCTGCGACACCGGCGGGAACACCGCGTCCGGATGCGCCACGACGATCGCCATCAGCCGGGCCCGCGAGAGCGCCACGTTGATCCGGTTGATCTCGTAGAGGAACGGCACGTCGCCCGGCTTCTCCGCCGGCCTTCCCTGCGCGAACACCACCACGTGGCCCTCGCGCCCCTGGAACTTGTCCACCGTCCCCACCCGGTCACTACCGCCCAGCGCCGCCCGGATCCGATTCACGTGCGCGTTGTGCGGCGCCACCACCAGCACGTCATCGGCCTTCAGACGCTCCGCCAGCCCGTCCACGGTCACCGACGCCCGCCGCACCAGCTCCCCCACGAGCTCGGTCACCAGTGCCGCCTGCTGCTCCTCCGTCGCCTGGGTGGGCAGCCACACCACCCCGGGCGTCAGCGGGATCCGGTGGCCACCGACCACGACGTCCGGCCCCGAGATCGACCGCGCCGACGCAGTCTCGTGCGCCTGCAGCGCCCCGTCGTACGCCAGCGCCCCCACCACCTCGCACACCGCCGGGTGCATCCGCCGCGAGACGTCGAGGAACACCCCCGCCTCCGCCGGCAGCACCGCACTCCCCCGCGCCAGGTGCTCCAGCAGCGACACCCGCACGGCCTCGCTGTGACTCGCCTGGATCGGCGACGCCAGCTGCTGCGGATCCCCCAACGCCACCACCCGCTGCGACGCCTGCGCCACCGCAACCGCGTCGGCCAGCGACAGCTGCCCGGCCTCGTCCACCACCAGCAGATGCAGCGCGCCGGCCGTATCCGGTCGCGCCCAGCCGAACTTGGTCGCGCCCACGACCGCCGGCCGACCGGCCGCGCGGTGGTCGTCCAGCCACGGCCGCAACTTCCCACCGCCACCGGAGACGACTGCGACTCCCGCGCCGGTGACCTCGTCCGGCTTTCCGACGTGCCCGACCGCCACATCCAGACCCTGCGAAGCAGCGAGGGACGCCACGCCCTCCAGCAGGTGGTCGATCACCTTGTGCGAGTTGGCCACCACCCCGATCGAGGCGGACGACCCGTCAGCCCCCACCCGAGCCACCTCGTCGAGCACCAGCCGCGCCGCCAGCCACGTCTTCCCGGTGCCGGGCGGGCCCTGCACCGGGAGCACCCCGGCCGTCAGATCCTCCAGCAGCCGGCGCGCCCGGTCGGCCGCCTCCTCGCCCGCCCGCACGGCCATGGCCGGGGCCGGCAGCGGAGCGGCACGGTCGAGCAACCGCAGCCCGGTCGACGCCGGAAGCGGCGGCTCGGCCACCAGCGCTGCCTCGCCCAGCCGCATCAGCGACTCCCAGACCGTCTCCGGCCCGTTGAACGGCGTCGCGACCAGCGGCCCCAGCTCGGCCGGCACCTGCTGCTTCTTGAAGGAGAACCAGCCCGTCGTCGGGTCGTGGTCGATCAGCGTCGCCTTCAGCGGCGGACGGTCCTGCCCAGCCGGCACGACCTCGACGACGTCCGCACCGGCGCGCAGCTTCCAGGCGCCCGGTGCGGCGCGGTACTCGCGCACCAGCGCCTCGTTCTTCCGCTGTGTCTTCGGCGGGTGCACCAACTCCAGCGCCACGTCGAGTAGGCACGATTCGTGCTCGGTGCCGCGCCGGATCCGCGTCTCCTCGACCGGCGCACCGTTGAGCTCCACCCACTCACGAGCGATCTCCGGCTCCCCGGCTGCGCCGTCGTGCTCCGCCGCCCACGCCTGCAGCCGCAGGTGGTCCTGGTAGGCGACGACGAACTCGCGCCGGTGCCACTCGAGCATCTCGGAAAGCATCTCCGCCCCCGGAGCCGAGAGCCCCGACGCCAACGGACCCGCACCAGCGGCCACCAGCAGTCGCGACTGCAGCTCCTCGGTGCGGGCAGCGCGCAGCAGGACGGCGTCCGGCGGCGTGTAGTCGTCGCCCGGCTCGTCCAGCAGGTCGGCGTCGTCCAGTTCGTCGGTCAGCGAGCGCAGCCACAGGTGCACCGCGCGCGTCGCCTTCACGTCGTGCTGGTTGTAGGCCCGGATGCCCTCCAGCAGCGCCGCCCGGGCGTCGTCGTCCGACGACGTCAGGTACGCCTCGTAGGCCTTGATGCTGTCGTCGGCCTTGCCGACGGCGGCCGCCTCGGCCGTGCGGTCGTACCCGGCGAGCTTCTCGACGATCTTCAGCGACGTGCTGCCGTCCTGGGTGCGCAGCCCCGCCTCGACCCGGCGGTAGAGGTCGTCGAACCGGGTGGTGACGAAGTGCTCCACCTCGGCGACCAGCCGGTCACGCTCGTCCGGAAAAGGCCAGGCGGCGGCGATCCGCTCCATCGAGGTGACCTCGTAGGAGTTGTAGTGGTAGACCCGCCAGTTGCCGCCGAGCTCCTCGCGGCGACGCAGCTCGCTCAGGAACCAGAGGAACGCCGCCCGCTCGCCCTCGGCGTCGTGCGCCCACTGGGAGAAGTACGCGCCGTCGACGTCGCAGTACGCCCAGAGGTAGTCCAGCGTCGGGATCGCGGCGTACGGGTCGCCCTCGAGGTCGAAGTAGATATCGAGCGGGTCCGGCGCCGGCGTCCCGGCGATGCCGGTCCGTCGAGGCTGGGGTCGCACCAGCGCGAACGCCTCCCATCCCGCCTGCGCCGCCGCCTGGGCGCGCAGCCGCTCGAAGGTGACCGGGCCGATGTCGGCCGGCCGGTCGTCGTCGGACGCCGAAGCCAGCGCCTGCACTGTCGCGATCCCCTGCTCCATCAGCAGCGTCCGCTGCCAGCGGGACAGCCGGTGCACGTGCCGCAGGTCGTCCGGGCCCCACTCCTCCTCGCAGCGCTCCGCCCACCGGCAGAGGCCGCACGCGTCGACCGGGCCGGCCACCGTCTCGACCGGGTTCCGGTGGAAGGCGAGGAACCGCTCGCGCAGCTCCGCCAGGTACGGAACGGCGTCCTCGTAGGCCCAGGTGAACTCCTCGCCGGTGCCCAGCCACACGACCAGCCGCGGCGGCGGGCAGCCCTGCAGCTGCTCGAGCATCGACCCGTAGTGCGCCATCTGCACCAGCGCGTTCGCCGAGGGCTTGCGGGCGAGCTTCGTGTCGCGCACCTCGTAGGCCCAGTCGCCGAAGCGGCTCGGCACGCCGTCCACCCGCACCAGGAAGTCGGCGTAGCCGAACCACGGCTCGTCGAACAGCGCCGCTTGGTAGACGACGTCGGCACCGTCGTGAAGCGCCTGCTCCGTGGCGCGGGCAGCCTCCACCAGACCGTTCGGACCAGACGGCCGCGGGATCTCCACGACGTCGAGACCCTCGGCGACGAGCTTGTCGCGCATGGCCCGCTCGTGCTCGTCCCCGCGGTCGTTCGCCGGCTCCGGGAAGTCCGCGCCCGACGCGATCGCCTCGTCGCGTGCCCGCTTCCGCGCCGCCAGCCACTCGGCCAGCGAGGCGTCGCTCAGCGCCAGCGCGTCCAGCCGGGAGGCGTGTGCACAGCCGTGCCAGGTGAGCAGGTCCGTCGCCGAGTAGCGCATCCCGCCATCGGCCTGGTTCATGCCGGCTGCCTCCGTCGTCGTTGGTTCCGGAGGCCCGCGTGCTGCCTCGACGGGGATGAGAGCGGACGGTACTGACAGGTTCCGCGGTTCGTCACCAGAAAGGGGGAACGAGCGGCTACCGCACCTCGGTGGAGACCGGCTCGAGGAAGAAGAGCTCCTGGGTGCTGTTGTAGTCGCCGACCCGAGCGACGACGCGCAGGTTGTCGCCGATGCCGATGGTGTCCGGGACCGTTCCGGTCAGGTGCAGGTCGCTGGTGATGTTGACGTCGCGGAACTGGAAGTTCGGTCCGGCCGAGGAGGCCTCGGAGTAGTCGCCAGCGCCGATCAGGATGTCGTACCGCGTCGCGTAGGTGCCGTGGTTGTTCATCGTGGCGATGTTTCCGTCGAACTCGATGGTCCGGCCTCGATACTCGGCGGCGAATTGCCCCACCGCGGGCAGGCTCGGGTCGGTGATCGCCAGCAGAGCGGCCAGGTCCTCGTTGTTCTCCACGGTCAGGACCTCGTCGGCGACCGGCGCCTTGGGGGCTGCCGAGCTGGTCGCTGCCGGCTCCTGCGTCGCGGGAGACGCCGCACTCGGCTCGGCGCTGGTCTCGGTGGAGGAGGCGGCCGGCTCAGCGTCGCCACCGCCACCGCGTGTCCCATCGATGACCCCGCCGGCGACCGCGAGCACGACCAGCACGCCGGCGACCGCGAGCAGACTCCGCTGCGCCGTCGGCGAGAGCCGACGGAGGGCCGCCAGGACGGAGGCGCCGAACGTCGCGGGCTTGACGCGGCGGAAGACCAGCTCCGTCCGCAGCAGTCCCTGGTCCCGGCGGTCGAGCTCCCAGCCGTCCTTCTCCCACTTCGCGACGGTCCTCGCCTCGGTGCCGCGTACTGCCTGCACGGACGTGAACTCGTACTGCGCGTCGTCGACCACGGCGGGGACCGTAAGCACGTCGAACCATCCACCGGCGGTGCCGCTCGGCCGACGTAGTGCCACATCCTCCCCGGAGGCAACGGCAGGAGCAGCAACCGCTGCGCTCCCCACGGGTGTCACGGCCCGCCCGACGCCGCCTACGCTCTGCCGGTCATGGCGAAGAGTAGGAAGAAGCGCCCCCCGCGACGGCGCACGAGTGGGCCTGCCAGGTCCCCAGAGCAGGAGCTCCTGGACGCGCTGCGCGCGGCGCTCGACAGCCCGACGCCCGGTCCGCTGCTCGCCACCGCGGCGCTGCTGCTCAGCACCACCATCGGCGAGGAGGCACCACCCGTCGCCGTGCTGGTCCAGAGCCTGTCCGAGTTCGACCTGCCCGAGACGTCGGCCGCCCTGCTCGCGATCGCCACCCTCGCCGGCGACGCCGACCTCCGCCGGCGGGTGCTCCGTGAGATCGCCGACCGCGGTCAGGTGCTCCCCCGCTGGCTCGCCGAGCTGCACCGCACCGAGCCGGTCGGCCGCGCCGTCGAGATCACCACCGTGTACCGGGACGCCGACCAACTGGTGGTGGGCGCCACCACCCCGGGCGGCTTCCCGCTCACCGCCGTCGTCCTCGTCGACAACGAGCTGGGCGCCTTCGCCGCGGAGGGGTACGTCGTGGAGTCCCCGCTGGAGGAGGTCGTCCCCCTGCTGCTCGAGGACGCCGGCCCGGACACCCGGGTGCGCGATCTCCCGCCCGCCGACGCCCGTGCCCGGATCGAGGACGCCCTCCGCGAGCTGGATCTGGGGCCTGGCACCGGCGGCTACGAGGACTGGACCGAACGACGTCCGCTGGTCGAGTGGCTCGTGTCCCTGCTGCCACCCGGCGGAGAGGCGTCCGGGCTCGGAGAGCTGTCCGACGACGAGCTCGAGGAGATCACCGAGCGCTTCCTCGCCAGCCCCTTCGGGCCGGCCTGGTCGGACGCCCGGCTCCGGGCGCTCGTCGACGACGTCCTGACGTCGGCCAGCGGCAACGGCGCGGGCGATCCGCTGGTGTGGAGCCCGCACAACGTCCACCGGCTGCTGAACCCCGAGCTCTGGTTCCTGGACCGCACGACGCCGCACCTCGAGCGGGCACCGGAGCTGCTCCGCGACCTGGTCCGCTTCGGGCACGCCGAACGCGGCCTCCGCCCGGAGCTCACAGCGACGGCACTGGCCGCGATCGATGCCGCCACGGACGCATTTCTCGCCGCGCTTCGGGAATCGGACGGAAATGACCCGGATGTTCCGGACGCGGCACCCCGCATCTCCCCCTGAGGGGGGAGACCCGGTTCACAGCGGGACACAAACGGACGATCCGGTCCCTATGAAGTGGTCCGGCGTTCCCGAGGTCGCCACGCAGCGGGTGATGACCCAGGCGCTCGCCACCCAGTACGTCTTCGGCGGCGGCTCAGCCCTGCTCGCCGCCCTGGGCGCCGACGGCCCGTGGTGGGACCGAGCGGCGCTGGGTGCACTCGCGCTGACCGCGCTGGCCGCCGGCGCGGTCACCTTCCGCTGGGGAGCGCGGTGGCCGCGGCCCGCCTTCCACGGAGCGGTGCTGCTGGGAACCGTGCTCATCGGAGCCGGCGTGGTGCAGAGCCCGGACGCGGCGACGGCCGTGTCGGTCGGGGCCCTCACCACCTTCCTCGCCATGGCCGCCTGCTTCTTCTTCAGCCTGCCGCTCGCCGTCGTCCACCTGACCCTGGCCCTGGGCGGGCTCACCGCCGGGCTGCTGGTGCGCGGCGACGTCTCACTGCTCACCGCCCTGTCGATCGACGCGATGATCGTCGGGCTGAGCGTGGTCACCCGCGGGCTCGTGCTGCGCGCGTCCAGCGCCAGTCGAGACCCGCTCACGGGGCTTGCGAACCGGCGCGGCTTCGACCACGCGCTGCACGAGGGAATGCGGGCGGTCTCGCGCACCGGCGAGCCGATGTCGGCCGCGCTCCTGGACCTCGACCACTTCAAGGCCATCAACGACTCCCAGGGCCACGACGCCGGTGACCGGGTGCTGCGCCAGGTGGCCAAGGTGTGGCGCAAGGACCTGCCCGCGACGGCCGTGCTCGCCCGGCACGGCGGCGACGAGTTCGCCCTGCTGCTGCCCGGCATGGCCGGTCCGGCCGCACTCGACCTGGTGCGCCGGATCCGCGACCAGTATCCCGATGTCGGCATGTCCTGCGGGGTCGCCGAGCACCAGCCCGGCGAGAGCGCCGCGCAGCTGATGCGCCGCGCCGACCTGGCCCTCTACACCGCCAAGGCGACCGGCCGCGGGCGGTGCGAGCTCGACGGCGGTGCTGCCTCCACGCTGGCCACCGACCTCGCCGCGGCCCTCGACGCCGGCTCCATCACCGTGCACTTCCAGCCGATCCTCGACATGCGCGCCGACCGGGTCGTCGGCGTCGAGGCGCTGGCCCGCTGGACGCACCCCGAGCGGGGCCCGGTGTCGCCGGTGGAGTTCATCGCCGTCGCCGAGCAGTCCGGCCTGATGCCGCGGCTGGGCGAGCACGTGTTCCGGACCGCCTGCGCCGAGCTCGCCGCCCTGCACGCCGCGACGGGACGTCGGCTGCGCGTCGGCATCAACGTGTCCGGCCGCCAGCTGGCCGACCCCACCTTCCCCGAGCGGGTCCGTGCCGTCCTCGCCGAGACCGGCTGGCCGGCCGCCGAGACCGTCATCGAGGTGACCGAGAGCCTGGTGGAGGCGGAGTCCTCCACCGCGGTGGCCGCGCTGCACGAGCTGCGCGCGCTGGGCCTCGGCGTCGCCATCGACGACTTCGGCACCGGCTACTCCTCGCTCAGCCGGCTGGACACCCTGCCCGCCGTCATCCTCAAGCTCGACTCGTCGTTCATCGCCACCATCACCAGCTCGACGCGCCGCGCCACGATGCTGCGCAGCATCGTCGGGATGGCCGACGTGCTCGGGTTGGACGTCGTCGCCGAAGGAGTGGAGACCCCGGAGCAGGACGCCCTCCTCCGGACGATCGGCTGCAGCTTCGGTCAGGGCTGGCTGTACGGCCGACCGGCACCGCTGCCCGACGTCGTCGAGCTCCTCGACCGCTCCGACCGCATCGCGGCGTCGTCCCGCTGACCCACCCGGCCGCGGCGGTACGCTGGCCGCCGTTCCTGAACGTTCCGTGTAACTACCTGCTGTCGGCCCGGCCGGCGGATCAAGGCGGCACGCCCGATCCGCAGACGCACGAGGTCATGACGCAGTCCCCCGTTCTCCGGCACGCCGGACTCTCCTACTTCCCGCTCGCGTTCATCGCGCGGCTGCCGTTCGCGATGATGGTGGTCGGCGTGCTGACGCTCGTCGTCGCCGAACGCGGCTCGGTGACCCTCGGCGGCCTCAACTCCGCCGCCGCCGGCCTCGGCACCGCCCTCGCCGGCCCGCTGCTCGGCGCCGCCGTCGACCGGTGGGGCCAGCGCCGGGTGCTCGTCCCGGTCGGCCTGCTCAACGCCACCCTGCTGGCCGCCTTCGTCGTCGTCGTCTCCAGCTCCGCGGCCGACGTCGTCGTCCTCGCGCTGTCGGTCCTCATCGGCGCCAGCGCACCGCAGGTCGCACCGCTCTCCCGCACCCGCCTGGTCGCTCTCATCAATCGCTGGGTGGACCCCGACCACCGCGAGAAGACCCTCTCCGGAACCATGGCCTACGAGTCCGCGGCCGACGAGACGGTGTTCATCGTCGGCCCGTTCCTCGTCGGCCTGCTCGCCAGCGCGATCGCCCCGTGGGTGGCCATCGCCGGCGCCTCCGCGCTCACCTTCGTCTTCGTCACCGCGTTCGCCCTCCACTACACCGGCCAGGTCGACCCGGGCACCGACGCCACACCGGTCGAACCGGCCGCCGTCCGCGAGCTGCTCCGCTTCCCGCTGATGACCGTCGTCGTCGGCACGCTCGGCGTCGGATTCTTCTTCGGCGCCACGCTGACGAGCCTCACCGGCTTCCTCGCCGCCGACGGCGACGGCGACCAGGCCGGTCTGCTGTACGGCGTCATGGGCATCGGCTCGGCCGCGCTCGCCCTGGGTTCGGCCGTCCTGCCGACCCGATTCACCCTCCGGGCCCGCTGGCTGACCTTCGGCTCGCTGCTGCTCGCCGCCGCGATCGCCTTCGCCTGCGCCCGGAGCGTGACCGGCCTGGTGATCGCGCTCGCGATCCTCGGGCTGGGAATCGGCCCGACGCTGGTCACCCTCTACAGCCTCGCCGCGCAGCTGAGCCCCACCGGCCGCTCGGCGACCACCATGACGATGCTCGGCTCCGCGGTCGTCGTCGGCCAGGCCGTCACCTCGGCCGTCACCGGCCTCGTCGTCGACCGCCTGGGCGCCAGCACCGCGCTCGCCGCCCCTGCCGTCTGCGCGAGCATCGTGGTCGCCGCCGCCGTCGCCCACATCCTCTCGGCCCGGCGCCGGACCGAGGAGCGGGAGCTCGTCCCCGCCTGAGCTGAGCCGGCGAGCACGACCGGTACGTCCTGAGCCGACGACCCGGCGTGCTGCCGCGGTCGCGAACCTCCTGCGCCCGCGCCACCTGGCGCCGCATCGACCCAGCGCAGGTCAACAGCATGCTGAGCGACCGGCGGACCGGCACGAGCCGGCTCGACGCCGTCCGCACCGACTCACGGGTGAGGGAGGCCCGGCGCGAGCAGGCCAAGGCCCCCGCGCGCCCGACGGGCCCGGCCACCGAGATGGCCGGGCCCGTCGTTCACCGGCTCAGCAGAGGCCGTCGGCCCGGCGGCGGCTGAGCACCGTCAGCCCGAGGCCCAGAGCGAACGCCAGCAACCCACCGAGCAGCGCCCAGATGATGGCAGTGCCGGTGTAGGCGAGCGTCCCGTCGGTGCCGGCAGTCCTCCCGAACACCGTCCCGCCGTCGCTCAGGCCGTCGCGGAACGACACCGGAGCCCCCGTGGGAACCATGCCCGGGGAAGCGCCCGGCAGCCCGGACGTCGGGACCTGGGTGCCCGGCGTAGCCGGTCCGGTGCACGTGGCGCTCGCATCGCCCAGGACGCCGACGGCGGTGCCGCAGACGGTGATCGGCGCATCAATGCCGACGCCCGTGCCCGGAGCATCCGCGCCGGACTGCAACGCCGAGGCGGTGCAGTCCGCGCTCGCATCGCCGAGGACGCCGAGGGCGTTGCCGCACACCAGCACGGGGGCGTCGACGTCGAGGAGGGACGCGGTGCCCCCACCCGAGCCCGCCGACGGACCACCGGACGCGCCACCGTCGGCGGTGGCGGTGCCGAGGACCGCGACCGCGTTGCCGGTCACGGTCACCGGCACGTCGGCGTCGACCGCCGAGCCGGTGGAGCCACCGGACGGCGGCTCAGCCGGGGGCTGGGCGACGTTCAGCCCGCCGACGTCGGTGGCGTTGCCGCCGATGCTGACCGGGACGGCGACCGCGACGCTCCCGAGGTCAGCGGCCAGGGTGCCGCTGAGTGCCGGCAGTCGGATCTCGGCCGGTGTGTCCCCGGGTGCGGTGCCCAGCAGCGCGAGTGCGTTGTCGGTGACGGTGACCGGGGCGGTCACCGCGACCGCGCTGTCGTCGGCGGACGCGAGGCCCGTGCCGGCGGCGAGCAGACCGCCGGTGAACAGGGCCGTCTGCAGCCCGCGCTTCATCCACACGTTCATGAAAGGTGCCTTCCTGACTGAGGGACCGGTCCGGTCGGACCGGCGGTAGAGCCGCGGTCAGCACCGGGCTGACCAGGGCCTTCTCAGTCGGGAGCGAAGGCGGGGTCGAACGCGCGGTCGGCCGCGGCGTCGCGCGCGTCGTCGACTGCGGCGCCCAGCGCCGTGAAGCCGGCGGGAGACGTCGCCGCCGGCAGGTCGGCCACCGGCTGGTCGGGGGACGACGGTCCGCTGAGCGACGTCGGTGACGGCGCACCGGGCGGCACGGCCGGTCCGTGCACCGGCACACCGTGCTCGCCCGGAAAGGGAACCGGCGCGGCGGTGGAACCGGCGCCGTGGCCCTCGGCGACGACGCCGGAAGGAGCACCCGCTGCGGAGCCGGGGTCGGCGAGAACGGAGGCGGGAGCCGGGCCGGCGAGCGGCCCGTCCGTCGTCGACGGCGCCGGCTCACTGGGCACCGGCTCACCGGTCGCGACACGCACCGGGTCCACGACCACATCCGCGACGGGCCGCACCACCGGCGCCAGCACCGGCTCCAGGACCGGCGAGAGAGCGGTGGCCACCGGTGCCACTACGGGCTCCACGACGTCGACGACGGGAACGACGAGCGTCTCCGTCACCTCGACCGCCTCCAGGACTGGCGCGACCGCCGTGGGGACCGGGGACAGCAGGTTCCCGGCCCCGTCAGCGACGCCCTGCACCGGAGCCACCACCGGGGCCAGAGGCGGTGGCGCATCGTCCGCGGCTGCGGCCGACGAGGTGGCCGAGCCGGCCAGCCAGAGCCCGGCGCCGAGGCCGGCCAGCACGAGCGCGCGCCGAGCCATCGCCGACCCGCACGGACGGCGAAGGGGAGCCAGCATGGTCCTGGCCATCACGCCTCCTCCACCGCCGGTGATCGGCTTCTCACAACCAGTGAAGGGCCGCTCCCCGAGGTCCGCCAGCTGAACCGCGTCGCTCGATCAGGTGTGAGAAGGCTCGATCCGGTCACCCGGCGTGAGGGTCGGACGCGGAGCGCGGGCGACGCAGATGGGCCGCGGAGCCTTGTCGCACAGTCGCCCCGACGACGTACCGTCTCCAGTGACCATCGTCATACGGGGGTGTCATGGCTCTGCTCCGCCGACTCGGCGCCGCCGCGCACGAGGTCGCCCGCCTGTCCACCGACACCGCCGCGCTGGCTGCCGTCCCGGTGCTGGTCGGCGCCGGCCTCGTCGGTGGGACGGCGACCCGGGCGGTGAGCGGATCCCTCCACGTGGCCAAGCGCGCGGCCGTTTCCGGCACCCGGGCCGTCGGCACCCTCGTGACCGGGTCCGACCCGCTGCCCAACGGCCACCTGCACGACCTGCTGGACGCAGCCAGAGGCATGGTCGAGCCGCCCGCCGCCCGGCACACCCGGCGAGTGTGGCGCGACCGTGACCACCTGCAGATCGAGTTCGCCGCCGACGACGGGACCCCGGGCGCCACGCAGTCACTCAGAAGGCACCTGGAGCGGCTCGAGGGCGTCGAGTGGGCGACGGTCAACGACGTCGTCGGCCGGGTGCTGGTCGCCGTCGACGCGCGCCGCGTCGGCATCGAGGACGTCGTCGGGGTCGTCACCGACATCGAACAGGCCCGCGGCGGCAGGAGCGTCTTCCCCCAGCGCCCCGACCACCCGGCCGACCTCGAACCTCTTCTGGCCGCCCTCGCCGCCGCCGCCGTCGACACCGCCGCCGTCGGAGTGGCCGCCGTCGGCAAGGTGCTGCCGATCCCCGCCCTCACCCGGCACGCCACCCTGCTCATGGCCCTCCTCGACACCCAGCGGTGGCTCAAGCGGGCGGTCACCGACCGCATCGGCCCGGTCGGCACCGAGCTGGCGTTCGAGGGCACCGGCGCGCTGCTGCACTCCCTCACCCAGAGCCCCACCGTGCCGGCGCTCAACGCCGCCGCCGCGATCCAGCGGGCCCTCGAGGTGCGCGCGCGGCGCCAGGTGTGGCGCCGCCGCGAGCGCGAACTGTGCCGGCCCGAACCGGACGACGACGCCGAGCCGCTGGCGCTCCCCGGACCGCGGCCCGGTGAGTTCCCGAAAGGCCCCGTCGAGACCTACCGCGCCCGCCTCGACCCCACCGAGCTCGCCGCCGCCCTCGGCCTGCTCGCGCTCACCCGCCGCCCCGGCCGCTCCGCCGACTTCATGAAGGCGCTCACCCCCAAGGCCGCCGTCCTGGGCCGGGAGTCCTTCGCCGCCACCCTCGGCCTGCTGCTGTCCCGGCGCGGGGTCCTCCCGATGGACGGCTCCGCCTTCCGCCGGCTCGACCGCGTCGACACCGTCGTCGTCGACGGCGCTGCGCTGTGCACCGGCCCACCGGTGGTGGCCGAGGCCACCGCCGAGGCGGACGGGTGGGACGACGCCGCCGTCTGGACGGCGGCCACGCGCCTGCTCACCGGGAGCGGCGACGACGGCGTGCGGCTCGGGCCACCGCGGACGACGGACGACGTCCCTGGCGGCGAGGTCCGCTCCCTACTGTCGGGCCGGCGCCGGGTGGGCACCGTGACCGTCGCCGCCGAACTCGACCCGCACGCCGAGGCGCTGCTCTCGGCCGCCACCGACGCCGGCCTGCACCTCGTCCTCTCCCGGCACGTGGGCACCGCCGAAATCGCCGGTCTGGCCGACGACGTCGCCCCCGCCGGCGAGCCGCTCGTCGAAACGGTCCGGCAGTTGCAGGAGGACGGGCACGGCGTGCTGCTGGTGTCGGCCGTCGACGGCCACGCCCTGCTCGCCGCCGACATCGCGGTGGCCCCGGTCCTCGACGGCCGGGCCCCGGCCTGGGGCGCGGACCTGATCACCTCCTCCGGCCTCGCCGACGCCTGCCTGGTCGTCGCCGCCGCCGCGGACGCGCGGGCGACCAGGCAGGCGTCGGCGAGGCCGGAGGCTGTATCTAAGAAACATCTGACGCTGCCGAGGAAGAGAGAAGGGTAAGTATCGATGTACGCTGTATCAATATAAAAAAAAAGGAAATCATAGTCGTTGAAATCAAAAACTACAAAGATCTGACAGAAAAACACAGAGTCAGATGTGAGCATTAAACGACAGAAAGTGAAGATAACTTGTACAATCA